>NZ_JBHIRD010000010.1:0-80977 GCF_042196905.1 Bartonella sp. AA89HNZF | reverse complement strand
GCCCAAGAAAACACAGCTGGAAACGTTGCAAACACCACACCAGACAAAGATGATACCCTTGACCCAAACGCCCCACCCAATGCATACGACGAAGGCGAAGGCGTTATCCATATGGATGAGGAAGATAGATAAACAAAGCTATTTGATGATGATAAAAAGAAATACTATTTTTATTTTACTATTCCTAAAAATACAGCTAAACAACGTTCAATCTCCAGCATTTCCTTTGCTTGAAGAGAGCCAAAAATGGAACTCATTTTGTCACATCTTACCGTCATAATCTTATCAATCATTACTTGCGAAGGTTTTTGCAAACCATTTTTAGCGTTTGGCTGAATCGTAATGCGGAGTAATGGCGCATCAACAAGTGTACTTGTAATTGGTAAAACCGTCATGCTGGTATGTTCACTGAATTGATTGGCTTGAATGATTAACGCAGGTCTTGGTTTACCAAAATCGCCTTGCATAGCTATTGTGACGAGAGATCTACGCATTATTCTGTCCAGCCATCAACATCCATTAAAGATTGATCCATCAACAACTGCATAGATGTATCTGCTTTATCCATTTTTGCGACTAAGCGACATTGGCGTCGGCACTCTTCTGCAAAGTTCGGTTGGCGAGTATCTGGTACCCAAATTTGCATTAAACGCAAACCTGCTTTTCTTTGTGCGTTGCGATGTTTTTGAACGCGTTCATTGACGTGCATTGTAGCCATAACAAAATCTCCATTATGTTTCATGTAACGTATAACATAGAAAAAAGTTACATGAAACACTACTTTTAATAAAACGCAATAATTACAATTTTAATCTATCAATCTGCCCCACCTTTTGTGGGGCTTTTTTATAGGAGCAATACATGAGAACAATATCACCAGAAGGGTTAGCACTGATTAAACAATGGGAAGGTTTACGTCTCAATGCCTATAAAGATGCCATTGGAGTGTGGACCATTGGTTATGGACAAACAAACAATGCTGGAAAACCTTTTGTTCATAAAGGTATGGCAATCACTGAAAAACACGCAGAAGAACTTCTTTGCCAAGACTTAAGACAATTTGAAAATGCCGTTGAACAAGCCGTTCAAGTTTCTTTAACCGATGAACAATTCGCGGCATTAGTCTCCTTTTGCTATAATGTAGGAACAACAGCTTTTTGCAATTCGACCCTATTAAAAAACTCAATAATGGCGATTATGAAGCAATCCCAACCGAATTACAGAAATGGACCAAAGCAGGCGGTAAGCGTCTTGAAGGTCTCGCACACCAGCGCGCGGCAGAAACAAGCTTATGGGCAAAAGGGGCTTATGTTTCCTCCAATTATCAAACAGTAGAAACGCAAGCACTAACGGGTGTTTTCAAAGCAGAAGCCCTTGCACCAGTCGTTGGTTCTTTTTCTGGGCTTGGTGGCTTATTAGCCGGCAATGGTCCAGTGCAATGGGCGCTCGCCACTATCATGGTTTTAGCTGCATGTGCTGGCATTTTCTTTGTTGCTAAACGTTTTCAGGAACACCGCCTATGATCTTATGGATGAAAAGAAATCTGCTGTTAACAGGCGCGGCTCTAGCCGCTTTTTTTATGGCTTTGGCAAAAGCTTTTACCCTCGGAAAAAAGGCAGAACGGCAAAAGCAAACAGAAAAAACCTTAAAGGCAGCAACAACACGTCTGGAGGTGGAAAGTGAAGTTAATCAAAAAAGTGATGCTGATGTGCGTGCTGCTCTCTCTGATTGGTTGCGCGACAAATAAGTATATCTCTTGTGTTGGTTGGTTGCCAATTTATTTAGAGAGGCAAGATGTCAACGTCATCAGTTCCAATTTAGCAAGAGAGATCTTAAAGCATAACAAGCAGGGCGAACGTGTGTGTGGGTGGAAACATGGCTAGGAAAAGAACACAAGACGATATAGAACTTACAGAAGGAGAAAAAGAAATACTTCAAGAAATTATCATGACCTACAAAAGTATAAAAGTGATGTCACGTTATACGAAATGGATTGTACTCATTATACTCTTATTAGCACTTGATTTTTCACGTATTATGGACGCATTGGTAAGTATTTTTACACAAAAACCAAATATCCGACTCTAAACATACTCTGAGACGCGCGAAATTCTTTAGAAAATGATTTCTTAATTTTGCTCGTCTCATGGAGGTGATAGATAATGTCATTGCACATTATAAAACAGTGGCTAACCAAAAACTGAAAGCTTTACCCCCTCCCCGCTTTTTAAGCAAGGAAAGAGAGATTATATCGTAATCTATCCGCTAATCGCTTAAGTGTTTCTTAGACATCTGACGCGACAATAGACATAACAATTATCAAGCCCCTCCAGATATAAAAGACGCCCATTGTTCTAAGAGGACACGGCGCTATTCTAAAAAATCCGTCCGCATGTAAGCCTTTGTCACAGAATTCCCAACTGAATACGCAAGAACAGATTCTGCAACTTCAAATGGTGTTGACGTTGTCTCTGCTATACAGTCCCGCAGAATCGATCTGAAACCATGAAGTCTATAATTAAAACCTTTGTCTTTCATAAATTTAGAAAATGCTACATCAGATATAGGCTTTCCAAAACTCTCAACAAATAAAAAACCATTTTTTTGCTTTTTCAATAATAACAAGCGCTTCAGCTGTAAGCGGGACATGAAAATCAGAAACCTTTCCAACAATTCTCTTCATATTTTCTTTTAGGATAATCCATATTGGTCCATAAATCTCTTCTGATCGAATATGCCTGATTGGCATAAAACAAAAAACCGTCAAAATAAGAATTTTTAAGGCTAGATGTGATACAAGCTCATCATTTTAAGATTGAAAAAACTTAGACATTTCTTTCCATAGCATTGCTGGAATATTTTGGGTATTTTGAATAACTTTCCTAATAAAGCTTTTGCTTTTGGTATCAATTGCATATCCACATCTATACCAAGTGCGGCCGCATGTTTTATAGCTATATTCAAGCGGGATAGAGCTTTACTTGCTGTTTCGTTTTTTGTCTTCCAAATGGGAGAAATGCATCCTTTTATATCAATTTGCGTCAGTTCAATGATTAGCGTATCACCAAGTTTAAGAAAAACATGTAACTCAAGAGGTGTTAACCAGCTTGCTGCTTTTCCTTGATTTTTCAATTCGTTTTTTTCGCTTCAAAAGTACTAGAGGCATTTTCTCGTAAAGAAATACCCACCTGCCCGACGCAAATTTTCTTTTTTTTTCGCCGAATTGGATCAATTCTTTGATCTAAAAGATCACGACAAGCTAAAGCTTTGAACAGTGCTTCTTTTAAAGATACATTGCGACAAGAGCCTAATCCCATTTCTCATCGTCTTTTATTGAGGTCAAACCTAAAAACCCATCATCCTTGATCTGGTGTAGTTTTGATAAGCCATAAACCAGCTCTGTCAGCATATTTGCCTTTAGATAGATTTTTACAGATAAGACAGACAGTCTATCACGTGTTTTTATTCTGCAAACCACCTTTTGAATTGCGCTTGGAGCACTTTCATCTGGTGCCAAGATTATATATAAAAAGCAATTTAATAAAAAAATAAAAACAATTAATTATTAAATAGAAAAAAGATAAACTGCGCTATCAGGTGATATTATAGAGAATTCTAAGGAAAAAAAATTGGTGCACAAACGTGCACGCCGTCCACATCACTCTATATGAATTTTCTTTATTTTCTCATTACTTAGATAGTAAAAACTCTCTTTAAGTTTACTGTTTGCAATTCTATAACGATACTATGAATATGATAACTGTAATAATATGAAAGACGAAGCAATCCTTCTTGGCTAACAAATGTTTCAACCACACCTCGTAAACTAAAAATTTTTTATTCTTAACAGTTAAGAATCTGAGTAACTCTTCCTTACCTCCTCATCCTCACTTAAAGTCAATGCTCCCTTTTTTCACCATAAAATAGTGTTTACAATGCATACAATTTAAAAAAATAAAGACCCTATCAAAGAGATAGGACCTTTTAAATTTAAGCTCCTTTATCCTATAAAACTAGAATTTGTAAGCTATTCCTGCGCGAAAATCATTCGTCTTATACTTAACTTCAATCTCGTCTTTAAATTTCTTTTTACCAAAATCTGAGTAACGATATTCCGCACGTAAAACAAGATTATCTGTCATTGCAAAATCAACACCACCACCCAGAGTGTAACCAATCATCATTTTTGTAGCATCCGATGTCCTGTTAAAAAGCTCAGATCCCGTAATGACTGTCGACAAAACATCTTGAAATTGTCCATAAGCGACACCACCAGCAATATAAGGCATCACACGATGAGCAGAAAACCCAACACGCACCCTTGTGGCTCCAGTCCATTTTTGTTTAAAAGTATGATTAAAAGTTAAGCTATTCTTTTCTTCTGTAGTCTCTGTACCAGAGCGAGAAAAGCTAGGCCCCCGCCCTTTGTCAAACTGTGCCCTTTTATAACTTTCTTTCTTTTTACCATTTTCTTCAGTACCAGCATCAGTTCCAGTACCAGTATCAGTTCCTTCAGGACTCGAACCACCAGCACTCGATTCATCTGCATGAAATCTTGTTTTTGTGTCTTTTTTTTCCGTTAAAATGATATCCGTATCAATCCCCATAATAAAATTATTACCGAGATCAAAATTAACACCCGCATAAAAACCACCTATAAACCCAGAAAGATCGGGCATATGCTGTTTCTCGATGGGTATCCATGATTTACTTTTACTCTCCTCATCAGGATAGAGAGGAATATCAACATAAGGCGTTTTTGCAGAAATTTTACTTGAAAAGCCTCCAACTTGCCCCCCAAAATAAAAACCTGACCAAGAAAAAAGTGAAGAAGAAGCAACTTCTGAAGCAACATGTACAGACTCTTCAGGAACTACGACATCTGCAGCCTGTACTATAGAAGATGAAACCAAAGAAAAAACAGATGCTGTTATAAATTTTGTATTCATAAAATTATACCCCATTGCTAAATTTAAATATAATTAAAAATCACATTTAGAAAAACAAAGTTTTATAAAATTTTATACCAAAAAAACCGCATGCACTCCTTTACATTTACATTTAAATATACCACTACTAAATACATCATTACATCAAAATTGAATTTTATCAAATAAATTTTAATAACTATTAAAATAGTATAATAATGAATACTTTAAATGACAAATCTTTAATAAAAATGTCTATTATATTTTTAAAAATGAGAAAATATAACACATTTTTTATCCAAATTACCGCATAAAAAATCATAAAATAGAATATTTCAAAGCATTTTTTCATGAAAAAATTCTGAAATGATGTAATTATTGTTAGCACATTGATATTTAATTAAAAATATTATAAATATAAAATAGTATAAAAATACCTCTATATGCTTACATATAAGTAGATTCTATGTATATAAAAAACTACATCTATCTTACACTGAAATCATACTACTACTTTTAAAGTATGAGATTATTAACAGGCGCAATATCGTTATCTTTCTAGAGATTATCTCAAAAAAGTCCTCAATCACTTTATTTAAAAATTGCTCTTCCCCTACTGATTTCTATATTATCATCTGCTTTTATTGCAAAACGGTCTTTATTAGGAAAAGTTATAAAACATCCTTTCATACAAATTGTAATTGTTTGATGCGTATTTAAAGAAATTTTTAAAGGTACACTTCCTTCAACAATAATGAGAGAGTGTATCTTTAAATCAGTATTTTTCACTGTTGCAGCAAAAGCTGTTATGGTAAAAATACTTAATAGAATAACTGTAGTAAAAATATAAGTATATTTCAGCATTCTAAGATTCCTTCCTCAGCAAAACGCTTATATAGGCTAAATCGAAGAGCATTGGTTACATGAGAAGATGAGGTAATATTAGGCACATAAATAGCCAAATTAAAGGAAAAACTCTTACGATCAAATGCTGTAAAACTCACCTGTGGGATAGGATTTTTTAAAACGCCTTCTGTCGTAGAAGCAATCTCTAATAAAATTTCAGCAACATGCTCTGGAGCAACCTTAGATGATACAGTAACTGGTACATCAATTCGTCCTACTTTATTACGTCGTGTCCAATTACTAACGTTGTTATTAATAAGGCTTGAATTGGGAATAATAATCGTCTTACGCTGAATGGTCTCAAGTTCCGTTGCACGCACACTAATACGCTTAACAACGCCCCCTACTGATCCAGATTCTATATAGTCTCCTATTTTAAATGGTCTTCCAACTAAAATAATAAGTCCAGAGACAAAGTTTTGGACAATATTCTGTAAACCAAAACCTATACCAAGTGAAAGTCCTCCAGCAATAAGAGCGAAATTTCTAAGATCCAAACCTGCCATTGATAATCCGGTCAAAGCAGATACAACAACACCTCCATAACTTATCACTGTTTTGATAGAATTACGTATACCAGAATCGAACTCTCCATGAACCAACACCACATTATCTAACCAACCAATAAATCTTCGAATAAGAAACCAGCAAACACAAAAAGAAATAATTCCTGTTACAAGAGAAATCAAAGAAAGACTAATATTTCCAATCTGAAAACCGGTCACCGATTGCCACAAAACTGCTTTTAAATCAGAATAGGAAAATCCAAACTGTACAGCAATGGGCATTGCACAAAATATAACAACAAATAAATTGAGAAAAACGCTCACAAAAATTCCCAATTGATTCATTGTTTTTTCTTCTAAATGAAACCTCTGCATCAAAAGATGACCAACCGTTGTTTTCATAAATTGGTCTTTAGTTCCAAGTGCTTGAGCACTTTGTATTCCTAAATACATGAGAACTAAAAATGCTCCATCAATCATAATTTGCTGCGTAATAAAACGCGCAAGTCCAACATAACCTAAAAAATTCAATACAAAGAGCAGTAACCCCAAGCCAATAAGAGGAATGCGTATATAAAATGGCCAAAAGTATGGCTCTTTTTTTTCTTCTTGAACACGCCTAGGTCTAAACCGCAAAGGTACAAATGATATTATAAATAGCAAAATCGCTACAAGAAAAACAGCAATAAAACTTTTAGCAATTGTCAAAGATAGAGGCGCTGAAATGATTTGATAAATACTATCAAGAACAGCGTCAAATGCCAAAATACCCCCTAAAGAAGTGAGTAAAATCACTAATTGATAAGCAGACGATGGTGCAATACTGAGAAGACGCACATGGGGCCGATTCGATGATAGAAGAACAACAGCTAATCGATTGATTAAAAATAATAAAATAATTTGACAACCTATCATATCAAAAACTGTTGTAAGCTTACCTGGATCTAAGTTAAAACTACGAAACAAAAACAACACAAGGTAAACGCAAAGAATACAGATAAGTGAAGGTAAAAGAACTGAAATAAAGGCGATCAATAAGCGTTGTAAATAAGATATTTCCTCATTAGACTTCGTAAAGTGGCAATACACATGAACAAGAACTTTTTGAGAAAAATACGAAAGTCCTAAAGTAATAAAAAGTGGAATTAAAAAGCAAAGAACTAGTTGTAAAAACTTGAAGTAAAATATAAAATTCCACCAAGAATTTAACAAAACAAGAAAATCTGATGAAGCCTCTTTTGTTTTTTGGGCGAGATGTTTAACCATCGGAATCGAAAACTCAAGCCTATACGTAAGCGTGCGTTTAAAAAGCTCCCGAGATTGAGAAATAGAAAGTTCCGCTATTCTATTTGCCGCTAAGAAAATTGCTTCAAAACGAAGCATGATACTGTTAATTTTAGCTTTTTGCTCTATCAAATAGGAATATTCCTTCACTGAGCTTTTCAGTTTTTTTATGTCACGATGGAGCTCCATTAATTGATCAAGAAGTGTATTAATCTCATTAAGAGGAGGACGCAAAACAAATGCTGCCTCAATAGCACGTTCACTGATATCTTGTGCACGTAACCGTAATTCTTCTAAAGCACGCTCATCTTCTGGCTTTCTGTCAAAATCTCTTTTTAAAGTTTCAGTATTTTCTTCAAGAGTCTCAATAATCAACTGTTGTTGTTTAATAATTTCATCAACTGAATAAGAAGCTATCGTTTGTTCGACAATTGTATTTTGTGCCCCCCTATTCCCCCATGCACCAGAATTAAATACAAAGATAATCCCCAAAAGAAGGAAAAGTATGAGGATGCTTTTTCTACAAAATGAATACATATCTACCTTATTAATACAAAAGGGATTTTATTTTTCTTTTTTAAATATGGTATAAAGTAGATATTTTCAACTTTTATAGAATAATCTTATAAAAGCTTTCCCTTATCCTATAATACTGATAATAAGATAAAAGAATGATAAATAAGCTGAACTCAATAAGATTAAAGAAGGCACTCTAGCATGTTTTTTTTGCACCTTTATTGCAAAAAAGAAGATTTTTTTCCTTTGACAACCTGGATTTTTCTATCCAGTTTAGGTGTATTCTTGACGAACAACCTAGAAACGCGTGCTTATTTAATCAAACAATCGCACACCAATAATGTCATTAAAACGAATAGATTTGATTTACATCATAAGTGTGATCAGGTGAATGTTACCACAACTGAAAACAAAAAACTTGTAACACTCCATACAGAATCTATTTTTATCAGGACCTTTCAAAAAATCCTAACATTGGATTTCTTTTTAATAAAGATTCCAGCTGTTGACACACGATTTCGTAACGTTAAAACACAATATTTCTCAAATAAACGCGCTCCTCCCAATGAACACACTTAATTCTCTTCCTTGAATATAAAAACGATCATCTTATTTTAATTGTGCTTTTAACTTTGAATAACTGTTAGATTGCCTATTTACGGAATATATCATGCGTACACCTGGTTGGTTAACTACCCTTTATTGTTTTATTCTTTTAAGCAGCATTTATGTTGCCTTACCCAATTTATTTTCACACGAACAAGTTAACAACTCGAAATTTTTACCCAATACCCGTGTGGCACTTGGTCTTGATCTTCAAGGAGGCTCTTCTCTTCTGCTCGAGGTTGATAGCAAAACGTTAAAACGCGATCAATTACACATCGTTTTAAGCAATGTGCGCAATGTATTGCGTGAAAAACAAATCCGCACCTCAAGTGTGCGTATCGTTGAAGATAGCGTTATTGCCCTTATTTCTGACCCATCGCAAACTGAAAAAGCACTCTCTGCTTTGAAAACATTAATAACCCCCATACACAGTAGCTTTGGCACAACAGAACATAACATCACGATCAGTACTCAAAATGAAACTCTCCGCGTCACATTAACAGAAGCTGGTATAAAAGACCGTATAAGCAATGCTATTGAACAAAGCTTAGAAATCATCCGGCGCCGTATAGATCAAGTTGGTGTTTCAGAACCAGCCATCCAAAAGGTCGGAAATGACCGTATTATGGTCCAATTGCCTGGACTACAAGATCCAAAACAACTGCGTGATCTTTTAGGAACAACTGCCAAAATGAGTTTTCATCTTGTTCCTTCTAATGTGGATCCCAATAATCCACCGATAGGTGTTTCAATTCTTCCTGGATATACTGATGAAACGCAACGCTATGCAATTTATGATCAAATTGCTTTAGATGGAAATGTCCTGAAAGATGCCCGTGCTGGTTTTGATCCACAATTGCCAGGACGTTCTATGATTTCATTTACTCTAGATTCGGCTGGTGCAAAAATATTTGCCGATATAACACGACAAAATATTAACCGTCCTTTTGCCATTGTTCTTGATAATAAGGTTTTAACCGCTCCTACCATCAATAGTGTTATTCCCAATGGACAAGGTCAAATTACAGGAAACTTTGACCCCAAAGAAGCCTCAACTCTGGCTGCTCTGCTCCGCGCTGGTTCCCTCCCCGCACCACTCACCGTCATTGAAGAAAGAACCGTAGGTCCAAATCTTGGCGCTGATGCCATCCAAATGGGGCTTTATACCGGCATAATTGGCTTTATTCTCGTTGCAATTTTTATTTTTCTTCTCTACCGCATTTGGGGACTCATTGCGAATATAGCACTAGCCCTCCATACGATTTTAACATTTGCTGCACTAAGTCTCCTTGGAGCTACGCTTACGCTGCCCGGTATTGCTGGTATTATCTTAGGCATCGGTATAGCCGTTGATGCCAATATTCTCATCAATGAACGTATTCGCGAAGAAAGTCGAAAAGGCGTGAGTGCTTTTGCAGCTCTAGATCGTGGATTTAAACAAGCTTTTGCAACCATTGTTGATGCAAATGTTACAGCCATTATAGCCACTGTTTTACTATTTTGGTTTGGCACAGGCCCAGTTCGTGGTTTTGCTGTAACAATGTTGCTTGGTATTATCATCTCCATGTTTACAAATATCACCATTGTGCGCATCATCATGATTTGGATCGTTCGTAAATGGAAAATTAAAAAACTGCATATTCATTCTGCTTTCAACATCATGCCACAAAACACAACTTTCCACTTTATGAAAGCACGTTTCATTGGTATTGGCGTCTCAATTGTTTTATCAATAGCTTCAGTTTTTCTCTTTTTTAAGCCTGGCTTAAATTTCGGAATTGATTTCATTGGCGGCAGCCAAATGAGTATTACCACGAAAGGACCAGCAGATCTAGCAACCCTGCGTTCCAAGCTTTCTACTCTTAATATTGGTGAAGTTACCTTGCAAAATATTGATAACGAAAATACCGTATTAATTCGCATGCAGAAACAAAGCGGTAGCGAAGCACAACAAACCACCGCCATTGATAAGGTCAAAACAGCTGTACAAAATATCTATCCCGATACCACATTCGATCAAATAGAAGTTGTTGGTCCAAAAATTTCAGGCGAGCTTGCCACAGCTGCTTTTACTGCTGTTATTCTTGCGGCTATTGCCATGTCTCTCTATATATGGTTACGCTTTGAGTGGTTCTTTGCCATTGGAGCCATTGTCACACTCATTCTAGACACCACAAAAATGATTGGCTTTTTTGCTTTATTTCAATTTGATTTTAATTTAACAGCCATTGCTGCGCTCTTAACAATTGTTGGATATTCTATAAATGATAAAGTTGTCGTCTATGATAGGATGCGCGAAAATATGCGTCTTTTTAAAAAAATGCCGTTGCGTGAGCTGATTGATCTGTCAATTAATCAGGTTCTTGTACGTTGTTTTTTTACATCAGCCACAACAATTCTTGCGATGCTCCCCATGGCGATATGGGGTGGAAGTGCTGTTCATAATTTTGCATTACCCATGGTCTTTGGGATTATTATTGCAACATCATCCTCTATCTTTATTGCTGCTCCTATTTTGCTCCTGCTAGGAAATTGGTGGCGTGAGCGAAATAATCGTGCAAATATCAAAGTGAAATAAAAATGCCCTTTAATGCGTATGGTACATCTCGCCTCTCTTCTCATAGAAATATAGTCGTTTTCATTCATTCGCTTTTTGATCAAGAGTAGTAAATAATCCATGCTCCACGACACACCACTTATCACAACTATTGTTGCAGGCTTATGTTTAGCATTTCTCTTGGGAATGATTGCTAGCCGTTTACGTATTTCACCCCTTGTAGGCTATTTGTTAGCTGGTGTTATTGTGGGACCCAATACAGGCGGATTTAAAATAGATTCCGTCATCATTAATCAACTTGCTGAAATTGGTATTATTTTGTTGATGTTTGGTGTTGGGCTCCACTTTTCATTAAAAGACCTTTTATCTGTCAAAGCTATTGCTGTCCCCGCTGCTATTGCACAAATGGCATTTTCTACTTTTCTAGGTTTGTGCCTTGGTCTGATTATGGGATGGGGCTTTAGTGGTAGTTTGATCTTCGGTCTTGCTTTATCCATAGCAAGTACCGTTATCCTGCTACGTGCTTTGCAAGAGCGTCATCTTATTGAAACAGAAAAAGGACGCATTGCCGTTGGATGGTTGATTATTGAGGATTTAGCAATGGTCCTTATACTTGTCCTCATCCCTTCCTTGGCAAGTGCCCTCAGCAATACAAAAAAAGAAGCGTTGGATCCTCTTGTTCAATGGTTAGATTTAAGTATTTGGGGTATTTTTGGTCTCACCATCCTGAAAGTGATTGTATTTATCGCACTTATGCTTGTCATTGGGCGACGCGTTATCCCATGGCTTTTAAAAATGAGCGCACAATCGGGATCACGTGAATTATTTCGTCTTAGCGTCTTTGCTATTGCATTAGGAGTAGCTTTCGGAGCCGCTCATTTATTTGGAGTTTCTCTTTCTCTTGGTGCTTTTTTTGCTGGTATGGTCATGAGCGAATCAGAATTAAGCCACCGTGCTGCGGAAGAATCTTTACCACTGCGCGATGCTTTTTCTGTTCTCTTTTTTGTTTCTGTAGGTATGTTATTTGACCCAGAGAAACTCTTGACTCATTTTTTCCCACTCTTAGCAACCTTATTCATTATCGTAATCGGAAAATCTGCTGTTACCTTTTTCATCGTTAAGGCTTTTCGCTATTCTAATGCAACAGCTTTGACTATTTCTGCAAGCCTTGCCCAAATCGGAGAATTTTCCTTTATCCTTGCTGGTTTAAGTTTAAGCTTAGGACTTTTAAACAATGACGCTCATGATTTAATTCTTGGAGGAGCAATTTTTTCTATTTTGCTCAACCCTCTTGTTTTCATTGCCTGTAATAAAATTAAAAAACGTCTAGAAAAAAATTCTGTATCCTCACAAAATACCCAAACAATTATTGATATTGATCCACAAGATCCTGACCAAGATTTTTTACCGATGACCTTAAAAAATAACCATATCGTAATTATTGGCTATGGTCGTATCGGTAAGTATGTTGCATTATCTTTAATGAATAGAGGTGAACCTATAGTGATCGTAGAAGAATCAAAACGCCTCTCTGATAAAGCGATTGCAGATGGCTTTGAGGCTATTTGTGGCAATATCATTCAACAAGAAATAATAAACGCAGCAAATATAAATAATGCACATAAAGTTGTTATTACAATGCGAAGTACCATTGAAGTAGGAGAATGTATCGTGAATATCCGTGATATGAAGAAAGATATCCAGATAATCACACATGCATTATCCGATACAGAAACAACATATCTCATTGATTTAGGTGCTGATGTTGTAGTAACAGATGATGAAGAAATTGCCAATGGCATTATAGAGTATATAACAGAACGAAGATCTGTAAGGAATATGCTCAATCATGAAAATTTACAGAAAACATAAAATGGATACAGAATCGTGAAAATAAAGCAATTTATATGGCCATTGATTGGTATCTTAGCAATGCTGGTATCTATTCGAATTCTTTACATGAAGCTCTCTGCCATTTCATTTGGAGATGTATTGGAGCGTTTGAACAATTTAAATGCACAGCACTGGTTATTAGCCTGTTTATGTTCTCTCCTAGCTTATGCTGCTCTTGCTGGATATGATCGAATTGCCTTGCAACATCTAGGCCATAAAATTTCTTGGATTTTTATCGCTATATGTTCATTTACAACCTACGCTCTTTCACACAATATCGGTGCTTCAGTTTTTTCTGGTGCCGTTGTACGCTATCGCGCCTATAAAATGAAAGGATTAAACGGAACAGAAATCGCAATATTAGTAGGTTTTTGCTCTTTTACTTTTGTAATCGGCACAATCTTGCTTTTGGGAATCGTTTTGGTGCTGCAACCCGAAATTATCACCCTCATTCATAAAGAACTTCCTGAATGGCTCGGAACAACGGCTGGAGCAATTTTACTCAGCTGTATAGCACTTTATACGTTTGGCAGCTGGCTTCAGTTAAAACCCTTACGCTTGGGTAAGAAAATTCAACTTTCCTATCCACGGCTGAAAATTGTTATTCAACAGCTTCTCATTAGCCCTCTAGAGCTTTTAGGAGCAGCAGGAATTATATATGCTGTTCTCCCACATAACGCAGATATTCATTTTATCTCTGTTCTTGGTGTTTTTCTAGCATCTTTTACGATAACTCTTCTCTCTAATGCTCCAGCAGGAGGAGTAGGAGTTCTTGAAGCTCTCTTCATAACAGGCATGCCCAATATAAATCCAACCGATGTTATTGCAGCGCTTATTGTCTTTAGAATGTTTTATTTGATTATACCACTCATCCTTTCATTATTTGTGGTCGTCATTTTTGAGGCGCGACAATATTGGAAAAGAGCCCCCAAAACACCACCGGAATAAATAAAAGGCTATCAATGACTTCTTTTTTGTGTACCTATAAAAGAACAAAACACCATCGTGTTGCCAGTTTACATATCTTTTTTAAGAAACCTCTCTCAACGCTCTTCTCCATTACACAACAATACCCGTAAATGGTATAATAGTAAAGCTATTGTTGCACCATCAACTTTATACTTAATAAAAGATCAAGCCTGCACCATTATACTATTTTTCCAATGTTATGATAACTTTTAGCACTTAAGAACATTAATAAGAATTATTTTTATGCCTTTCTTCAATAGTCTTTATCCACACGTTAATCCCATTTATAATCCCATTTATGATGTACAAATGAATGATTTTAATTAATTTATTATAAGAGGGATTGAAACAAAAGAAGTTTATGATAGTAAAGTTTTTTCAAACAAAGAATAATCAATTCTTTATAAATCAATATATTATAATGAATCTAAGTAGCTTTCTTAATATTTATATTTTTAGAGGTTTAGCTAACGGAAAGGCAGCATAGCGTAACCACACAGCTTAATATTTTAAAACTTTAAGCCTCATTAAAGTTTATTGTCTTTCGTTTAACAGGTATTAGCTTTAAACAATTAAACTGATATAATTTTATTCCTTGTATGTCCAGCTAAATACTTCATTTTATCTTTATTTACCCTCTTGGAATACTGATGATTATTACAGAAGTTTTTTGTTTAAGCGGGAGAGTTATCAAAAAATATCCACGCTGCTGACACAACTAAAGTGTAAAGTTGCTTCTTTCTTTAAACAATATGCTAAAAATCCAAAAAAATTTTAATCAATTTATATTAAAAGAAGTGAAAACTGTTGATTTCTATACTCCTTTAAATAAAACAATTGTCGGTAAGAAGCTTCTCCTTACCAATTGCAACTTAAAAAAAAGAAACAATACGCATTAAAAAATCTTTAAATGTCCTTTGAAAGTTCTTTAAGCCCCCTAAAAAGTACAAAAACCGATGACTAAGCTATATCAACAATCTTTTTTTAAACAAACAGATATGGGGAAATCCTACTGCCCAATTTTATTTAGCAACTGGTACCTTAAAAAAATTACCCAATCAATAAGTTATTTATGGTATAAAATAAAATGGTGGGTGATGAGGGGATCGAACCCACGACCCGCTGATTAAGAGTCAGCTGCTCTACCGACTGAGCTAATCACCCATAAGCTTCTCAAAAGACGAGAATGAGCGTTTCTATAACGCTCCTAAGGATAGATGTCCAGATGTTTTGTTGTTTGTTATATAAACTCATTGTCTGTAAGGTTAAAAATATGATATTCACCACTTGATCTTATATAAAAATAAACCCATTATAAGAAGCTTTATAAATAAATGTTCTAATTGTTATACAGAACCTATAGTTAGAGGATTATCGAGCATAATGCCCGAGCGAAAATTAGAGGAACCTTCTTGTGGTTGTAAGCGGGATGGGGCATCATTTTGTTTTATCAACAATCACATGCATTCAAGCAATATTGTGCTGTTTTTTTCTTTGAATATAAGTTTTTTACATTCAATGTTCATGATCCAATATACGAATAAAAGCCTATGAATTTTTTTTGTCAATCGCGCGCTTTTAAGCTTCTAAAAGGTAAGGAATGATGGAATGGATCACTGATCCCCATGCGTGGTTTGGTTTGATCACGCTGGTTTTTCTCGAAATTGTTTTAGGAATAGATAACCTTATCTTTATTGCAATTTTAGCTGAAAAATTGCCACTGCATTTGCGTGACCGCGCACGCTTTATAGGTCTTACTTTAGCATTAATTATGCGGCTTTTCCTTCTTACCGTTATTGGATGGGTTATGAGACTCGATAGGGTAATTCTTTCACTTTCATCTTTTGTATTTAGTTGGCATAGCTTTATTTTAATCGGTGGTGGAGCCTTTTTGCTCGCAAAGGGAACGCTAGAATTACATGAAAGGTTAGAAGGAGTATCACATGAAAGAAAAACAGGTGTTGGTTATGCTGTTTTTTGGCAAGTAATCGTCCAAGTCGTGGTGCTGGATGCCGTTTTTTCACTAGACAGTATTATTACCGCAACAGGTATGATTGCAAAAGAGCAGGCAGCAGTTATGTATATCGCAGTCATAGCTGCTATGGGAGTAATGATGTGCGGATCTGGTGCTCTTATGCGTTTTATTAATCGTCATCCCACTATTGTAATCCTTTGTCTTGGTTTTTTGATGATGATTGGTTTTACTCTCATTGTTGAAGGATTTGGTTTTCATATTCCAAAAGGGTATTTGTATGCTGCTATTGGTTTTTCTGTTCTCATCGAAGCTTTTAATCAAATTGGACGTCGTAACCGTGAAAAAATGATTAAAACGAATGATCTACGCAGTAGAACAGCTGATGCTGTTTTGAGGCTCTTAGGAGGAGGAAGCAAAGATAATCACCTTGCTGAGACTGTAGATGTTATTGCTGAACAGGCCGCAGCTTCTGAGTTGTTTAGACCAGAAGAAAAGGAAATGATTCGTGGTGTTCTCGATTTAGCTGATCGCCCTGTTCGCTCTATCATGTCGCCGCGTAATGAGATTGAGTGGTTAGATTTAAATGCTGATGAAAATGAAATGCGTGAAGAATTACAAAAGTTTAAACATAGCCGCTTAATTCTTGCGCGTGAAAAAGTGGATGAATTTGTTGGCGTTGCATTGACAAAAGATCTTCTTTTGAATTTGGCTGAGGGAAAAAAGATTAATTGGAAAAAAGCTATGCGAGAACCCCTCGTTGTTCATGAAAACACAAGTGTTTTACGATTGATGGAGCAATTACGTCATTCTTCGATTCAGCTTGCAATTATTGTTGATGAGCATGGATCTTTTGAAGGAATTGCAACACCAACCGATATTCTTGAAGCTATTGCAGGAGACTTTCCTGATGACGATGAAGAACTCATGATCGCAGAACAACTTGAAAATGGCAGTCTTCTTGTTGAGGGATACGCTGATATCCGCCGTTTAAGTGGTTATCTTGGGCGTAACCTTGTGGATGAAGCAGATCGTTATACGACTCTGGCAGGCTTTATGCTTTGGCAGTTTGGTCATTTACCAAATGAGGGAGAAAGTTTTGAAACTGACGGTTTACACTTTAAAGTGATTGAAATGGAACGCAGAAACATATCTAAAATCCTTATTTCTCCGCTTGTATCACCAGAAAAAAGCTAATTCTTTTTATAAGAAAAATGAATAAAAAGATTTTTTTATGATTAAAAATTGAAAAGAATAAGCAGTTGATAACTCAATTGCATTTCATTATTTTTATATTTTTTAAAGCGTGAAATAATGACATACAAAAGTTATATTATCAATGAACTTTCCATTATAAAAAATTTTCATTGATGATTGACGAAAAGCTGGAAGAGAGAAAATGGTGCAAAATTATTTGTCAATGGTCATTAATCTCAAAACAATGAATATATACAACATATTGATTTATAATAATTTTTTATTATGATATTACCTTCACATCAAGAAAGCCTCTTTCAAACATCAGATTTCCGCCAATGGATAAAATTCAACCATTGTTGAATTCACTCAACTGATGATGGCAGCTTTAAAACAGACTCTGGCTCCTATAATCTTTTTAGATCTTCTTGATATTTCTTAAGGAGCTATTCCTTATCTTTTGTTTCGATAAATGTAGCTATTTTTTTTCCTTCCAAGAATGAAACTCCACCTCTCTGGAAAACCCTTATTAAGAACTTTGTTTTTCTTCTAGATGACTCATATTTTTTGCTACTTTTTTAATTAAAGCGTAGCTGAGCTGCTTAGATTTCACTACTTCTTTGGCTAAAGCCAATGCACGTTCCAGATGAATCTGTTGGGTGTTTTCATCAAAGCCTAAATGATCCTCTGCACTGAAACTTTGATAATAAGATTGTAAGGGTGCAACATCACCCAATAAAGCCACTGCACCAATATGAAGTAAGCTATAATCTGCATCATCTACCTTGATAACCTTATGTGCCTCCAACTTCACTCTTTCACCAAAGTGGTACTCCATATCTGGAATAAAAGCATTTATGAAGATCTATTTTTTCCATCGCCCATTTCAAGATATAATCAAGCTTAATTCCAACTAATCTGCATATATTTCTTCTTCACAAATTCTCAATCTCTTTTTATCAAAATCAAGTTGTAGATCTTGTAAATGCTGGTAATTGATAGGGATCAATTACCATGCAGGCAGCAGCTAAAATACCAGTACTAATCGAAACTCCAACATCAAATTACGAATAATCTTTGATAATTGCGTCATTATAAAGAATTTGTACTTCACAATCTGGTAGTTGATAACGTGCGGAATAATTATCTACCTCTTTAATTTTTTCAACAGACCAATCAAGATTTTTGAAGAACACTGTTGCACTCTCCATGATTAAAAAGTTCTTTGCTCTACCTCAAAAGAGGTTGTATCCGTATCAAAGTCAAAAGCGAAGCAGATTTTTGCAAACAAAAGTGATAACGCCGTGTACGAGAAGAATCTTATCAATAAGGTCTTTGGTGATTTCTTTTGCATCGTCTAAACGAGATGGAATCTTAATTCATAAAAAAATATAATAAAGTCAATAGATTGTGTGCAATTATTTTATATAAATCCCATTTAAAATCTACACTTTTATACGTGATTTAATTAACCATTTTTCATAAACAATTACCATGTATGGATAGACCATAAAAAGCAAATCATGATGCAAATGTTATAACGCATGTAAACATTCAAATGAAGTGAAACGCAGCTATCATTTATAACAGTTCATAAATTTTATGATACGTTTTTATCACACACAAATCGCATTATTAAAAACGTAATTGTTTGAAATAATCGATAATATAAATTGCATGCGTTTAAAAAATGGTATGGGGTTTACTCTTTTTTTGAGCTAAACTTTAAAAGAAACAATCATTTGAAACTATCATAGAATAGGTTTTAATTCATTAAGGACACATAAAAGGATTTAAAGACAAGTCGATTTTAAAGCGCTGCTTACTAAAAAGTTAGTCAATAATAAGCAGACATTATATAGATACTATCATCACAGCAGGTAATGAAATTAATAATGTTATGTCTTAGAAGTCAAAAGATTTTTAATGATATAACGCAGGCAAACAAGCAAAAAACGTTTTAAAAGTTACAGTTTAAAAATACGAAACCAAATGAAGTCCCCTCAAATTTGAGGATACTTATTAAGACAAAGATAAGTAGATAAATTTCAAAAGGATTGCAATCATATTACAAAGGCATGGGGTTTTACTCAATTTTGAGTCAAAAGCGACAATATTAAAGACTGCTCTATTCTAAAGTTAACGAGCTCGAATTTGAACTGATTAATTTTGCCAGCCCAAATATGGACCGGCTTATTTGCAGAGAAGTTACGTTTAAATGCAAAGTGAAAATACGCTTATGAGAACCTCACTAAATGAAAGTTTAAACGTTTAGAGACATAAAATGATATCTCTATAAAAACCTTTGAAACCTAGGTTTTATAACAGTTTAAAAGCCTTAGATTTTATAAAAAGCGGTTGTTTATTGTCTTCTGAAAAGCTGCTTTTAAAAACCAATGTTCGTAAATGTAAACAACGGATTTTGTTACAAATATTCACTTAATACGCACTTTCTCTTGATTGTCTTAATATGAACCTACCAAACGTTTTAAAAGAGACATTTTGATAATGTACTTTGTGTCAAATGACCACTTCAAAAATGAGAGCGTTATTCTTAATAAGTTTTATAGCCATACAAAAGTGTTTATAGGTTCTGTAATTCAAATGAGTGATTAAATATTATACCTATCATTTACGTTCCTATTGATCAGTTTTAATCAATAGAATAGAGCGTTTGCAATATGATACGTTTTGTATATATGCATTCATTATTGATTTCTTTTGTATGATCTGTAGTACCTCTATTTAAAAGCAGCGTCATATCAATTGGCACAGCTTTCTTTTATGATGCGTTTATAACCATCAAAGAAGCACCCTCCACGTCTGTCATTTATTCTGTTTATCAATCTTGATAACATCATCACTTTCATAAACCTCACAATTTATGGGAACCGAATATAAATCGCTATGTCTTTTTATTCTTGCATTGCCATATACATTACCTCTAATCACGATATAATCAGGAGATCTTGGCATTGCCATAAACAGAACCGTAGACCTTAGTATGACACCCCACGCTAGCATTGCCGTAAACCTTGCCTAACAACCGCATGATCATAAACCGCGGCAGTGTTATGAATACGTGCACTACCGGATAATTTTTCATTCCCATAAACCCGCGCATAATGATAAACTCATATGTTATAAGAAAGATGAGCATTGTCATAAACATGAACACCAAAATACACATGGGTTTTATCACATATAAGGGTATTGCCATTACACATAGCCACCAATGGCAGCATTGCCATAGCCCCTTATATTTTTATAAACACAACCAGATTTTACAACACAGACATTATCAGCAACCCAGCAATTACCATCATGAGAGAGATTGCTTTCATTTTCAATAAAAGCATCCAGATCGCTTTTTTTACATCACCAAAATCGTTTAAAGCACGAATGCGATATAAGATATATGACCAGTCACGAAATCTATTTGATTGGTCAATTCATATTTTGGGATGATTTTTTCTTATTAACAGGAGCGGTTTCATTTGCAATGGAAAAAATAACGGAGGTGTTTTTGTGATATAGTTGTCATATTCAAGCTAATAATAACATATTCATTACCTAGGAGAATACCAACTCCTACACCTGCATAAAGCGAAGAAATAATCCGCCCATTATGGCTATGCTGCATGACCATAATAGAACCCAAAACCATCATTCACCAACAGCAAAACGGATCAAAAGGACTAAGTGTTAACGCCATGGAAATAATTAAGTGCACTCATTACTATAGCTGCACAAGATAGTATGCGAGGAGCAAAAGATATAATCCCAATTACTGCCAAACGTAAAGAATATACTCCCAACTAAATAACCACCATAATTAGCGTTCGGGATATAAGAAAGTTGATTAAAGCTAAACAATCCCTCATCCAACATAACTGGCAATATTGGTGTATAGAGAAATCACCAGATACCCATATCAAAACCATATCGAATACAGTATTTTGAAACAATTCAAACCTTGATGGTTGTCTTTCCCCCTTATTACTCCTTTAACTGGTGATATTCCTCATCTGCGTTCCATATCACCATAACAGCCTTTAACTCCAAAAATAGAAAAAAAGCAAATTTAGCTATTTATTTTAATGACCAGAACAATATATTTAGCGATCTACTATCAACATCGCCAGATCAGTTGTACAATAACATATTGAATTAATATGTATTTTTATATTATAAATATTTATAGTTAAATTGAAAGCACATTTAGATAATCTTGCTTTTTTATCTCGATGTTCAAAATGACTAAGCAAAAAATTATATACGCAACTGTAAAATTTTACTTCTCTTAAAATCATTTACTTATTCGCTAAAAAACTTAATGAACAACTCAAATGACCATTTTCATAAAGAGGAAATCTGCTTCTTTTTGGAGAATGTTGTTATTTAGGATGATATGAAATTGAAAAGTTTGGTGCACCCGACAGAATTCGAATCTGTGACCTCTGCCTTCGGAGGGCAGCGCTCTATCCAGCTGAGCTACGGGTGCTCCACACCGATTATTAAAATCAGTTATGGTCTTTTAACTAATCATACTCTTAGCTTCAATGCTAAATTACCATTCTAATAAAAAAATTACTCGTTTGTAATTTATCTAACGACGCATTCCTTTTACTTTTTAATGATACTTTATCTTGAAAGAGCTTTTTTGTCTTCAACACTCCTTTTATTATTAAAAGAGCTTTTATTACAACTTCAAAACTTTCAAAAAATAAGTTACAATATAAACTGTAAGTATCAGGATAATTTCTAAATGATTACATTACCAAGTCGCTTTCATTTTGTTTCCGCAGAAACTGAGGAAGCTCTTAAAGCTACCCATAAATTAATTTCCGTTTATGGTCATTCTTCTCTGGAAGAAACTGATATTGTTGTTGCAATCGGTGGTGATGGGACAATGTTACAAACCGTACGGGACGTCATGAATACAGGCAAACCCATTTATGGCATGAATCAAGGTTCTGTAGGATTTCTTATGAATGAATTTCATGAAAAAAAATTACCTAATCGTATTGCTGTCGCTCATAGAAAAGAAATCCATCCCCTGCGCATGATTGCAAAAGCTGAATGTCAAGAATCTATTGAAGCTCTTGCAATTAATGAAGTATCTCTCTTTCGGCAATCTTATCAAGCAGCAAAAATTCGTATCACCATTGATAACAACGTGCGCATGGAACAATTAAATTGTGATGGAGTCCTCGTCGCTACACCGGCAGGATCAACCGCTTATAATTTATCAGCACAAGGACCTATTTTACCCCTTATGGCCCCCCTTATGGCTCTTACTCCCGTTAGTCCTTTTCGTCCTCGGCGTTGGCATGGAGCATTGCTTCCCAATACAGTAACAGTGCGCTTTGATATGCTTGAACCTGACAAACGCCCTGTTAACGCTGCTGCTGATAATGTTGAAGTTAAATCTGTCCATTCAGTTACTATTTCAATGGCAACAGAAGTAACAGCTTCAATCCTTTTTGACTCAAATCATTCATGGGATGAACGCATTTTATCAGAACAATTTCGCTATTAATGATTGTATTGTGCGTTTTATGTGTATATGGTTGTTATAGTTAGTTTTTTTGTGAAAGCATCTTAAAACTCTTTAAGAGTGGGGGATATTGGTTATACTCATCATTTAGATAGCAAAATTAAAATCACAGAGCAATTGATAAAAAAATGATACCATCTTTAAACAGTTTTGATGATTTAGGTCTTTCCGCAAAGGTTGTTAACGCTGTAAAGTCAGCGGGATATACAACTCCAACACCTATTCAAAGTGAAACAATTCCTCACGTCCTTCAAAGAAAAGACGTTCTAGGAATCGCTCAAACGGGAACGGGTAAAACCGCCTCTTTCGTATTGCCTATGCTCACTCTCCTTGAAAAAGGTCGTGCAAGAGCACGAATGCCCCGTACGCTCATCTTAGAACCAACAAGAGAAATTGCAGCTCAAGTTGAAGAAAATTTCGATAAATACGGAATAAATCATCGTTTAAATGTTGCTCTTTTGATTGGTGGGGTATCTTTTGAACTCCAAGATCGCAAACTTGAACGAGGAGCTGATGTTCTTATAGCAACACCAGGGCGCCTTCTTGATCATTTCGAGCGCGGTAAATTGCTCCTGATGGGCGTTGAAATCCTTGTTATTGATGAAGCTGATCGCATGTTGGACATGGGCTTTATTCCTGATATCGAACGCATCTGTAAACTAACACCTTTTACGCGTCAAACTTTGTTCTTTTCTGCAACAATGGCACCAGAAATTACAAAACTAACGAAACAATTTTTACATTCTCCGGTATCTGTTGAAGTTACAAAAGCTTCCTCAACAGCGACCACAATTACACAACGGCTTGTTAAATCTGGAAATAAATCATGGGACAAAAGAGCAGTTTTACGAGAACTTATCCAAAATGAAGGTGCCGAGCTTCAAAATGCTATTATTTTCTGTAATCGCAAGAGGGATATCTCTGAACTTCTTAGATCACTCATTAAACATAACTTTAGTGTAGGTGCATTGCATGGGGATATGGACCAATATTCACGTATGAACACCCTAGCCGATTTTAAAAATAACAAACTTACACTTCTGGTTGCTTCTGATGTTGCTGCCCGTGGTCTCGATATTCCAGCCGTAAGCCACGTATTTAACTATGATGTTCCTACACATGCTGAAGACTATATCCATCGAATTGGTCGTACAGGGCGTGCAAATCGTAGCGGAAAAGCTTTTACAATTGTCACAAAAGCTGATCAAAAATATATCAATGCCATTGAGGAAATGAGTAATGAAAAAATTGAATGGCTCAATGGAGATCTCTCAACTTTAATAGCCGATGATCAAACAGAAGATATTGTTGTAAAGAAAAAATCATCAAAATCATCAAAGAAAACTGCTCCAAAAGAGCCTGTTGCTCACACTAAAAAATCTGTAGAAGAGAATAAAACAGAATATATCAAAAATGCAAATAATAAGGAGAAGCCATCTGAGCAACAACGCTCACGAAAAAATAAGAATTACACGCCCCTTGGATTTGGTGATGATATTCCTGCATTCATGCTCATAAAAACGCGTAGATAGACTCGCCCTTTACTCTCTGTAAGCATAAAGTAAATAAAAGATGCCTTTTAAAAGTTTTTCTTATTTCTTAGAGAGCCTTTCTATTACCTTTTCACGCCCTAAAAGCTGCAAAAGCTTTCCCATTTCAGGTCCATGATCCATGCCCGTAAGTGCTTGACGTAATGGCATAAATAAAGACTTTCCTTTCCGACCTGTTTTTTCTTTTAATGCTGTTGTCCAAATTTTCCAACTTTCCTCATTCAAAGCACCTTCAGGTAAGAAATCGAGTGATTGACGCACAAATGCACGATCCTCTAGTGCTACTGTATCAAAATTTTGTTCATCATGAATGATTTTCCACCACAAAACAGCATCTTTGACTTTATCAATATTGCGTCTTATCGCGTTCCAGAAATATTCCGCCTTATCTCCCTCAATAGAAAGTTTTTTAAGTCGTATTTGAACTTCTTCATAGGTTAGTTCATGGACAAGATGACTATTCAAAGAAAGAAGATCAGCAATATCAAATTTTGCAACGGATCTTGACGTATCTTGTAAATTAAAATGTTCTAAAAGCGTAGCTTGATTGGGATAGGGATGCACATTTTGCGATGTCCCAATCAAAACGGCAAGGCATTGAACAGCTATAGATTCAAATCCTTCTTCCCGTAGAGAACGAATAGAAAGATCATTATTACGTTTTGAAAATCCTTTTCCTAAAACTGTCGCCAATAAATTGGTATGAGCAAAAACCGGTAATTCTGCATTAAGAGCTTTAAAAAGAGCAATTTGAGCGCCTGTATTTGTAATATGATCATCCCCGCGAATAATATGCGTAATAGCCATATCTACATCATCAACAATAGACGGCAATGTATAAAGATAGCTTCCATCTTCACGAATAAGAACAGGATCTGAAAGAGAAGCCAAATCAATCGTCTGCTTCCCCTTTATCGCATCATTCCAGCAAACTTCTGTTCGCTTTGTTTGCAAAGGATCACTTTCAAAATTAGGAAGAAGAAAACGCCAATGGGGTTTACGACCTTGAGATTCAAAGCTTTTTTTCTCTTCTGCCGTCAATTTTAATGCTGCACGGTTATAAATAGGAGGCAATTTGCGTGAAAGCTGAATTTTACGACGCCGCTCTAATTCTTCTGCAGTCTCATAACAGGGATAAAGAAGCCCGCGTTGTTTGAGAATTTCCGCAACTTCATCATATCGATTAAATCGCTTAGATTGGTAATAAATTGAATCTGGTTGAATACCAAGCCATTCAAGGTCAACAGCAATAGCATCAATATATTCTTGTTTAGAACGTTCAACATCTGTATCATCATAGCGCAAAATAAATTCTCCTTTATGCGCTTGCGCATAAAGCCAATTGAAAAGTGCAATACGGATATTGCCAATATGAATATAACCTGTTGGAGAGGGAGCAAAACGAACTTTAACCATAAAATAATACTCAATTTTTATCGCGAAAATGATTGACTATGGGATAGCGACGATCGCGTCCAAAACTCTTGTAACTGATTTTTACACCGGGTGCAGATTGTCGTCTTTTATATTCGGCACCATAAAGAAGCTGTTCAACTTTCTCAACAGTTTCTCGTGAATGCCCACGTTTAACAATATCACAAATACTCATGTCATTTTCTACAAGAGATTGCAATATATCATCTAAAATAGGATAAGGGGGAAGAGAATCTTCATCTTTTTGATTTTCTCGCAGCTCTGCAGAAGGCGCTTTTTCTATAATATTGGATGGAATGACAATTCCTTCTGGTCCTCTCAAATTGTGAAAGTGATTTTTATTGCGCCATTCAGCTAATGCGTAAACCTGCATTTTATAAATATCTTTAAGAGGATTAAATCCGCCATTCATATCCCCATATAGTGTTGCATATCCTACAGCCATTTCTGACTTATTGCCTGTCGTTACCACCATTGATCCGAATTTATTCGAAAGAGCCATCAAAAGTGTACCGCGTATGCGACTTTGAAGATTTTCTTCTGTTACATCAGAGGGTAAGCCCAAAAAAACAGGTGCCATTGTCTTTAAAAAAGCCTCAACAGGTTGTGCAATCGGTATGATTTCATAATGACATCCTAAAAGATCAGCACATTCTTTGGCATCTTTTAATGATTCTTGCGAAGTGAAATGATAAGGCATCATAATGGTGCGAACCCTCTCAGCACCAAGAGCATCCACCGCCATTGCCGCACACAGGGCTGAATCAATTCCTCCTGAAAGACCAAGAATAACATCCTTAAAGCCGTTTTTATTAACGTAATCTTTCAAGCCTAAAACACAAGCTTGATAATCGGCTGCTAATCCATTGAGAAGATTTTCATTAGGACCTGAAACACAGTTCCATCCCGTCGTTGTTCGTTGCCAATGGCTCAAAGCAATCTGCCTTTCAAAGTGTTTCATTTGAAACACTTTTTTGCCTTGCCCATTCAAGGCAAAAGACCCGCCATCAAAAACGAGCTCATCTTGACCACCAACTTGATTAGCATAAATAATTGGTACCCCAGATCGTAGAGCTTGCGTATGAACAACATCTATACGTTTTAAAGTTTTATTACGATAGTAGGGAGATCCGTTAAGGACGAGAATAATTTCCGCTCCTTTATCTTTAAGCTCTGTACTCAGAGAGAAATCATTCCATAGATCCTCACAAATGACTATTCCTAATTTGATTCCATGATAAACAATAGGCTCAGGACGTGGACCTGAAGAAAACAAACGCTTTTCATCAAATTCGGCATAATTAGGTAAATCAAACTTTAAGCTTTCAGCAATAACTCGCCCTTCATCAAGAAGCATGAGACCGTTATAAACATTGCCATTACGCCTTAATGGAAGACCAATGACAATTCCTGGTCCGCCTACGGTTATTTTTGCTAAATTTTTAACAGCCTCTTCACATGTTTTTGTAAAAGCAGATTTTAGAACAAGATCTTCTGGTGAATAAGCGCTTATAAAAAGCTCCGATAATAAAACAAGGGCTGCTCCCTCTTCTTTAGCCTTTTGATGTGCCATAACAGCTAGAGAAAAATTCCCCTCAATATCACCGACAATAGGATTTAATTGGGCAATTGCTACCCGAAAATCATTTTTCATAAGTCTTTTTATCACTTCATCAGTTTGGCAACCACAACTTTATTTTCAATCATCAGAAACATCGCTTTTTTTAAAATTCTCTTCTGTCATATGATCTAAAATATTAGGTAAACTTTTGCTATCCACCAGTGGCAATTGCTAACGGGTCAGTGGCACGATTTTTTTTAAGGAGTTCCGCAACAAGAAACGCCAATTCTAACGATTGATCTGCATTTAATCGTGGATCACATTGCGTATGATAACGATCAGACAAATCGTCCACAGAAATAGCATGTGCCCCACCGGTGCATTCAGTGACATCACGACCTGTCATCTCAATATGAATGCCTCCTGGATAAGTTCCCTCTCCATGATGCACAGCAAAAAAATTCTCTACTTCTTTTAAAACATAATCAAAGGGACGCGTTTTATAACCACTAACAGTAATTGTATTGCCATGCATTGGATCACATGACCATATAACCGCACGCTTCTCGCGTTCAACGGCGCGGATGAGTTTAGGTAGATAACTTTCAACCTTATCATAACCAAAGCGCGTAATAAGGGTAAGCCGACCTGGCTCGTTTTCAGGATTTAGAATATCAATTAATCTTAAAAGCTCATCAGGCTCAATGGAAGGGCCACACTTTAATCCTATAGGATTTTTGATACCACGACAATATTCAACGTGAGCATGGTCAATCTGACGTGTACGGTCTCCAATCCATAACATATGGCCAGATGTTGCATACCAATTTCCTGAAGTTGAATCAATTCGCGTCAAAGCCTCTTCATAACCAAGTAAAAGTGCTTCATGACTGGTATAAAAAGATGTTTCACGCAATGAAGAATGCGTTTTGGATGTAATCCCTATAGAACGCATAAAATCAATTGCTTCAGAAATACGCTCTGCCAATAATTCATAACGTTCCCCCTGCGGACTGTTAGAAACAAAACTCAACATCCATGTGTGAACATTTTCTAAATCAGCATAGCCACCTTGTGAAAAAGCACGCAAGAGATTAAGTGTTGCCGCAGATTGGCGATAAGCCATGGACATCCGTTGCGGATCCGGAATACGAGAATCGGCTCTAAATTCAATGCCATTAATAATATCCCCCCGATAAGCAGGAAGATCAATCCCTTCTTTACTTTCGATATCAGAAGAGCGTGGCTTTGCAAATTGACCAGCAATACGACCAATTTTAACAACAGGCTTAAAACTACCAAAGGTTAAAACAATCGCCATTTGCAAAAATACACGAAAAAAATCTCGGATATTATCAGCTTCATGTTCTGCAAAGCTTTCGGCACAATCACCACCTTGCAATAAAAAAGCTTGTCCTTTTGCAACAGCTGCTAATTCATTTTTTAAATCACGTGCTTCACCGGCAAAAACTAAAGGAGGATAGCTTCTCAGTTTTCGTTCAACATTTTCTAACATAGACTTATCCGGATAAGTCGGAACTTGTTTAATTGGCCTTTCTCTCCAAGAGTCAGGCACCCATTCTTTTATCATTACACTCTCTCTAAAGACTAAACTTACAAAACTTACAGCTTGGCATATCAAAAACTTTTCACCAAAATATATGCTGTTTAACTTTCTATTTTCTTCCCATTTTCATATATATAACTTGGTTTATACATCGTTACCAATTCTTCTGCCATCGTTGGATGCACTGCCATCGTTTCATCAAAGATATCCTTCGTTAGCTTACCCTTGAGAGATATCCCTATAAGCTGAGCCATCTCACCAGCATTTTCCCCTAAAATATGAGCGCCCACAACAATACGACTTTCACCATCAACAATGAGTTTCATAAGCATTTTCTCTGAACTACCAGAAAAAACATTACGCATAGGACGAAAAACTGTACGATAAATTTCAAGACGCTTATAACGCTTTACCGCCTCCTCTTCTGAAAGACCAACCGTTCCAATCTCTGGTTGAGAAAAAACTGCCGTTGTAATTAAATCATAATCAGGTGTTGTGGGAATATTCTCAAATGCTGTCTTAACAAAACACATTGCATCATGAATCGCAACGGGTGTTAATTGAATATGACCTGTTACATCACCAACAGCCCAAATATGGGGGATATTTGTTGTCATTTTCTCATCAACAACAACTGCACCAAATTCATTAACTTCTATACCTACTCTCTCAAGTCCTAAACCAGCAGTATTGGGCATCCGTCCCGTAGCCAACATAATTTGATCGGCGCTGATCATTTTCCCATTTGATAAAACAACTTCATAACAATTTTCTGCAGCCTGTACTTTAGAAATTGTTATACCATAGAGAATAGAAATCCCTTTTTCAATCATTGCATCGCTGAGCAATTGCCGCAAATCATGATCAAAATTACGAAGAATTAAATCACCACGATGAAGGAGTGTTGTTTTTACACCTAATTCATGAAAAATATTAGCAAATTCAACACCAATATACCCTCCACCAACAATCACTATTGATTTTGGGAGTTGATTAAGATCAAAAATCTCATTAGAAGTAAGGCAAAATTCACCGCCTTCTATGGACGTATTTGGTGCAAGTTTTGCCCCTGTTGCAATCAAAATTTTTTCTGCACTTACCCGCTCACCCGTGGCAGAAAGCTCTAATGTGTGATCATCTATAAAAGTAGCACGACTTTCATAAATATGCACATTGTTATTTTCTAATCCCTTACGATACAGCCCTTCTAACCTTGATATTTCTTTATTTTTAGCTGCAACCAACTTTTCCCAACTAAAAATTGGATCCGCATATTCCCACCCAAAACCAATACTTTTCTTAAATTCTTTGGCATATTGTGACGCATAAACATAAAGTTTTTTGGGAACACAACCACGAATAACACAAGTGCCCCCTATACGATATTCCTCTGCTATAGCTACCCGCTTGCCAAGAGCTCCCACAAGCCGTGCTGCACGCACTCCACCAGAACCACTTCCAATAACAAATAAATCAAAATCAAAAGAACCCACGAACTAATCCTTCTCACATATCTACAAACAATAGGCTAAGATCATTTATTATCAAATAAAAGTCTTTTTTCTTTTGAAGAAGCATTTTAAGCAATATTCTTAAAGGATTTATTCTTATTAAAAGATTAAAAACGGCGGAAAAACCGCCGCTATTACAAAAATCAGAAATTGCCCATTGTTGTCATAATATCAATCAAGCTATTTTTTATTTTCTGAAGATTCTGATTTTATAGGCATATTTGTAGGCATAGTAGAATTATTCAAATTAAGTGTTTCAGACATCTCTTTTTTCACATTTTCTACAAGATCCCGCATAAGAGCAGAACGCCATACATCAAATGCAGAATAGGAATCACGTGCAATATTGGGGACTTCTGTCAAAAACTTTTTACCGGTGTCAGAATTATAAAATGCTGTAATGGCATCAAGCTCTTTTTGAGTAAAATATTTTGCATACACATGAGCAATCTCTTTTTCTAGATCAGAGCGCCTTTTAACTAAAGCAAGCGCTTGTTTATCAACAATATCAGAAATAGCTGTTGCCAAATTCGGATCATCACTGATTAGTTCATTTTTGAAATCATGGACTGCATTTGGTAAAAAGCTATCAAATTGATCCGTTGCATGAATAGCTCTGATTGCCTTTCGCGCTGAATCTAAATGTTGATCACTCACACCTTGTGCATAAACCATTCCAACATTCACAACAAAAATAGCAATTGCACTAAAATATACGACAAAACGCTGAAAAGAAAATATTACTTTCATTTAATGATTACCCCGATCGCTAATTATAATTTTAATTCGTTATTCTACCTAAAATCTTTAAGACCCTTTTTTACTGTGCTAACATATCATCATGTAAATGCCTTTTCTAAAAATCAAACGGTTCTAAAACTTTTATTTGCCCATCAGCCATAGCGACAATTGCACGTGAAGCCAACCCCAAAAAAAGGCCATTCTCAACAACACCAGGAATAGCAAGAAGTGCATCCGATAATGGTTTTGGTTGCAAAATGCAGCCCCAAAATGCATCAAGAATAAAATGGCCACCATCTGTTTCAAAAGGATTTTTTCCATTCATTCGCAATGCAATTTTTCCAGAAAGCCCTAAATCATCAGCAACTTTTTCGATGGCTTTGCGTGTTGTATGGATACCAAATGAATTAACTTCAATCGGTAGTGCAAAAGCACCAAGTCTTTTTACTATCTTTGTTTCATCAGCAATGACAAGCATTTCACGGGATGCCGATGCCACAATTTTTTCATATAACAATGCTCCCCCTCCCCCTTTAATGAGCATCATCTGAGGACCAATTTCATCTGCTCCATCAATATCAAGATCCAATTCAGGTATTTCTTCTAAAGTGCTAACAGGAACTCCAAACTTACGACAGAGCTGTTCAGAATGTCGTGAGGTAGCAACACCAGTCACACGTAGACCATCAGCAACACGCTCACCAAGAAGACGAATAAACTCATTGACTGTCGAACCAGATCCGATACCAAGCCGCATACCATCTTCAATAAATTCAAGCGCTCTAACAGCTGCCATTTTTTTTAACTGCTGAACATTCATGAATGACTTTGCCTTCTATCCGTATAAGCAACACTTATCACCCCTATTACCACCGATAATAATGATAATAAAAGATAACCTCTTGACGCAATCTATTTAAATTGACCATCGCTTTTGCTTGAACAGATGTTACTCATTATAGAAATATATGATAAGAATAAAATAGAATAATCAACAATTATCTTTTTTATTTCTCTGAGAAAATTTGTCAGCATTTTTCTCATTCAATAAGAATTTTTGATTTACCTTATGCTATCAATAGGATGCACAAAGATACACATATCAATTTTTTTGAAAAATTTAAAATGATCAGATATAAAAATCATCTATTTCTAGAAAACTGTAGATTATTATCTCATTTTCAATGACGTTGATAAATTTACCAATCTAAATACCGTAAAATATTATCAAAAAAGTCTTCTATTCTTTTCTGTTTTGTCATCGTCCAGATATGAAGAAAAATGCGATTAAATTATATATTTTTTTGTGCATACCGTCTATGCATATTCCATGGTCTATGAAACCCTAGAGAAGACCAAATAATGTCCCCACTTTTGGTCATCATCACGCTTCCTCGTGATAACAATTGTTGAGGGGTAAATATTATTTTTGCCTTCTTGTGACATACTGGATTATGCATCGCAATTGTAAATGTCTGAATGAGAATATCTGCCTCTACACATTGATCTGTTTCTCTGTGTAAAACGATCACTTTTAATCCATTATCCAATAAGGATGAACAGACATGACGATCACAAATAAATTGTCCGTGCAATGAAGGCCCATACTTTGTTGGTTTAATCATTTCATTCACACGGAATGACTTTTTCCATATGGATGACGTTAACTTAGAAATATGGTAACGATCAATATATAATTTTTTATCATGGATAACACCCACCAGACGCATATTATCTGCAATCATCAGCTGTATAGGTGAATGCATCACACAAATACAAATACCAACCAAAATAAAAAAACTAAAAAAGAGTCTGATAGGTGTTTTGCAAAAAGTCAATCCAACCAAGCCTATACTCAGTAAGATCAACGCAGATAACGGCATAAAACCAGGATTTAAATCAGGAGAAATAGCCTTGATAGCATGTGCAATCTTTATTACAAGATCAACTCCAAAACCCATAATTTGAAGGGGAAGCCATTCGAATCCTCCTAACATTGCAAGAACTGCGATTAATCCAAAGGGAATGACAAAAATTGAGATGACAGGCAAAGCAAAAGCATTACTGATAATGCTCAAAGATGCCATATTAGAAAAATGATAAGCAGCATAAATTCCACTTGCACTCCCTGCAACAAAGGAAGAAGCACACGTTGAAAGAATCGATAAGAAAACAAAATTCATCACTCCTCCTCCAACATAAGAGGGAGTTGTTTTTCTTTTACGAAAAAATGATCTTCCACTCCACCAATCAAAAAAAGCGATCAAAGCAGCAGTCGCAGAAAAGGACATTTGAAAGCTAGGACCTAATATTTCATGGGGTGTCATCGCCAGAGTTATCAACCCTGCAATGGAAAAATTACGCATTGTTATAGCAGAGCGATTACACAATATAGCAACCAACATAACAGCAATCATCACAAAACTTCTTTGCGCTGATATTGCTAAGCCCGACAATAACAAATAAAAAGCTGTTATCATAAACGCAACGATAGCAGCAAACTTTTTACTGGAATAATAGGAAGAAAAAACTGGAAAAAATGCTAAAAAACTACGGATACTCAAAAGAACTATGCCGCTTAACAACGCCATATGTAAACCTGATATTGATAAAATATGGGCTAATCCAGCTGTACGTAATGCTTCATTTGTCTCATTTGAAATACCAGCACGCTGCCCTGTTATGAGGGCAGCTGCAACACTCCCCTTTTCTCCTTCAAGGGCTATACGGATTCTTTGTGTCATCTTCGTGCGTAAATTTTCAATTTTCTGTAGAATGATAGCGAATATCCCATCAGGCTGAGAAACGGATATTTTTCTTGGTTTTCCTAAATAAACGCCTTGTGCCCCAATTCTTTTAAAGTAATTATGAAAACTAAAATCGTAGCCTCCTGGACGCACCGGCCCAGAGAATGCACGCATCTTCACTTTTCCATGCAGTCCATCACCAATCGCTAAGCCAGATGGCAAATATTTTGCCGATAAACGAACACGATGAAGACTATGGCGTAATATGGGCTTTTCTGTACTCAAAATATCCAAAACTAAACGAAATCCTCCTTTGGCACCTGACTCAATAGAAACAATTCTTCCCGTCAATGTAGTGACAATGTCACTGCCTAACATGGGTGTTGCAATACGCCACGTTTCTATTTTTGCCGCTAAAGTACCCAATATAATACAAAACAGAAATCCCACGGGAATCCATATTTTTGGATAAAAACGTGCACCATAGAATATTCCCAGAAAAATACTGACCAATGCCCCCAATTGTCCCCAACTTGGTTCCCACTCTAAATGAAAATAGAAAATGATTCCTAGGGCAAAAAAGACTAAAATCAGCGAAAAAAGGATACCAAAAGCAACCTCTTTATTAATACAATCTTCTAACCATTTGCGAAAAAAAATGATTACTTCTTTTAAGAGTGTCAATAAAAAAAGTTTTTGTTGGTTATAGCTACCGTTCTTTGCATCATCATATCTAGAAAAAACACTCTGCCCTATCTGACATGGCTTTTTTCTTTCTGTAACAGATTTTTCGGATAAACCCTCTTTACTTTTATAAAACATCAGTCCCCCACTTTAACTCGCAATACGGCTATTGCACGCCCCATCACTTATGCTAACATAACCTTTCTATAAAGTTCCATAAGTAATATCTCAATTTAAAGGAAAATATTCGTGTCTGTTATTACCCGTTTTGCCCCTTCACCCACAGGTTTCCTTCATATTGGTGGCGCTCGTACTGCTCTTTTTAATTGGCTTTATGCAAAACATACCGGTGGAAAAATGCTTCTACGAATTGAAGATACAGACCGGGAACGTTCAACAGAAGCAGCTGTAAAAGCCATAATAGATGGCTTGCACTGGATGGGTCTTAACTATGATGGCGCCCCTATTTCGCAATTTGAACGTGCAGAACGTCACCGCCAAATCGCCGAGCAGTTGGTCAAGAATGGCAAAGCATATTATTGTTATGCTTCACCTGAAGAATTAGCTGAAATGCGTGAAAAAGCCCGTACAGAAAGGCGCCCGCCCCGTTATGATGGACGTTGGCGGGACCGTGATCGTTCTGAAGCTCCTAAAGGTGTTAAACCTGTTATTCGCATCAAAGCCCCTCAAGAGGGAGAAACCATAGTACATGATCTTGTTCAAGGTGATGTTCGTTTTCCTAATAAAGATCTTGATGACTTTATTATTTTGCGTTCTGATGGTTCGCCTACCTATATGCATGCTGTTGTCGTTGATGATCATGATATGGGCATCACACATATCATACGTGGAGACGATCATCTTACCAATGCAGCCCGACAAATAATCATCTTTAAAGCAATGGGATGGGATATTCCTGTTATGGCACATATTCCTCTTATCCACGGTGAAAACGGCGCAAAATTATCAAAGCGGCATGGGGCGCTCGGTGTTGATGCTTACCGAACCATGGGATATCTTCCTGCTGCTTTGCGCAATTACCTTGTCCGTTTAGGGTGGAGTCACGGGGATGACGAACTTATATCACTTGAAGATATGATTTCTTGGTTTGATATTGAGGATATTAACAAAGGTGCTGCTCGTTTTGATCTCAAAAAGCTCGATTCCATTAACGGACACTATATGCGCATGAGCAATGATCAAGACCTTTTTGATGCCGCTCTTGATATTCTACCAGAAACCGACAAGGGAGCACAAACCATTGAAAGACTTGATGAAAAACGCCGTGTTCAATTTTTAAAAGCAATCCCACATTTGAAAGAACGTTCAAAAACACTGTGCGAGCTGATTGATAATGCCGCCTTCATTTTTACGCAACGACCATTACAGCTTGATGAAAAAGCACAAATGCTCTTAGATAAAAATGGACGAACCATTTTAAACGCTCTTTATCTTGCCCTGAAAGCTTGCCCCTCTTGGGATACAAAAGCTTTAGATGAAACTCTTCGCTCTTATGCCCAAACAGAAAATCTTAAATTTGGATCTATCGCCCAACCACTTCGCGCAGCTCTTACAGGACGCGCAACATCGCCAGGAGTTTTAGATATTCTTATTTTATTAGGACGCGATGAATGCCTTCATCGTATCAAAGACCAACTTATCAAAAAAATATACTCATGATATGTACTGAATATATCTCCTCAAATAGATCTCTATACAAATATTTCAACGCAATCTAAAAGAGTTTTTTATGTTATATCATTGAAATACAATTTGTATTGAGTAATAATGATCGCTAAGGAAATATTTTAGATTGCATGTACTCACTTTTAGAGGCAATCTGCCCTTAGTATAAGTAAGAAAAGCTTCAGTTATTGTATATCTCCTACTCTGATGAAGCAGAGTCTTAATTTTTAGAAGCGAAGGATCTGAAAGGAATACCGAATGTCTGAGAATAACGCACATCTTATTGTGAATGATAAAAAAGTAGAACTTCCCCTGCGTAAAGGCACAAGTGGACCTGAAGTCATCGAAATTGCTTCTCTCTACAAAAAAACCGATATTTTTACTTATGATCCTGGTTTTACTTCAACAGCTTCTTGTGAATCAAAAATTACTTATATTGATGGTGATAAAGGCATATTGCTTTATCGTGGTTATCCTATCGACCAATTGGCTGAAAAAGGAGACTTTCTGGAAAGTTGTTATCTTCTCCTTTATGGTGAACTCCCAACACAGAAAGAAAAAAACGACTTTGATCGATGTATTATGCAGCATACCATGGTCCACGAGCAGTTTTCACGTTTCTTCCACGGCTTCCGTCGTGACTCTCATCCCATGGCCGTCATGGTTGCCTGCCTTGGCGCTATGTCTGCGTTCTATCACGACTCTATTGATATTACAGATCCTCACCAGAGAATGATTGCTTCTGTACGTCTTATCTCAAAAGTTCCAACGCTTGCTGCTATGGCCTATAAATACAGTATCGGACAAGCCTTTGTTTATCCACGCAATGATCTTAGTTATGCTGCAAATTTCCTCCATATGTGTTTTGCTGTTCCTTGTGAAGAATATAAAATAAATCCAGTGCTTGCCCGAGCGATGGATCAAATCTTTATCCTTCATGCAGATCATGAACAAAATGCTTCTACATCTACAGTGCGTCTTGCTGGATCCTCAGGTGCTAATCCGTTTGCCTGTATTGCAGCAGGTGTTGCATGCCTTTGGGGACCAGCACATGGTGGTGCCAATGAAGCATGTCTAAAAATGCTACAAGAAATAGGTTCTATTAAAAGAATTCCTGAATTTATTGCACGTGCAAAAGATAAAAATGATCCTTTCCGCCTTATGGGCTTTGGGCATCGTGTCTATAAAAATTATGATCCACGTGCAAAAATCATGCAAAAAACCTGTCATGAGGTTTTAAAAGAGCTCAACATTCAAGATGACCCGCTTCTTGATATTGCAATAGAACTTGAAAGAATTGCCTTAAGTGATGAATATTTTATTGAGAAAAAGCTTTATCCCAATGTTGATTTCTATTCCGGCATTACATTAAAAGCTTTAGGTTTTCCAACTGAAATGTTTACTGTCCTTTTTGCATTGGCGCGCAGTGTCGGGTGGGTGGCACAATGGAAAGAAATGATTGAAGACCCTGCACAAAAAATTGGTCGTCCTCGACAACTCTACACTGGCTATGCTATGCGTGACTATGTTCCTATAGATGAACGTGCAAATTAAAAAAAGAAATCAATAAAGCTTCAATTTACTGAAGCTTTATTGAGAGTAATCAAAAAGCATCCTTTAAGGATTTTTATAAAACCTAATTTTAAAGCTCTTTCTCGCCAGAGAACATCATTATAAAAATTTACGAAAAAATTCTAAATTTTGGCTCTGTCAATAAATTGATAATACTCTTTTGAAAATTAGCTACACATTTAGTAAAAAGAAATTGAAAATTTTACCCTATAATTCTCATTATTTTCAATGAAACGTATTTTCTATGATTCCCTCATATCTAAAACCCTTATTACATATTAAAACTTAGCAATGTTAGAGTTTCACTCTCTATCTTCTTCAAATACAGTAGATTAGAATGAAAATGAAATGCACTCTTAAAATTTGCTATGCAAAATGACTCCTTCTATAGGAATAGCTATAAAGATCAACTTATTATAATGATTATATCCTATACAGGCATTCATCTTAAACATCATCGGCTAAAATCAAGCTTCTTAGAAGAAAATTTTCACAATCGTTAGAAAATAAATTTATTTTGACATTCTGCATTTCATATAAAAAGTGGAAATAATAATATTTTATCCTGTTAAGTGACTACAATTTTCTTTGTATTTAAATTAATAGTTTTTCTTTTAAAGATAATTTACTGATTTTTAATAAAATTATTAAAATTCATTATATAAGCGATAAGAGGTTTACTTCTTTCCTGTATTTTCTATTCCCATGCTTGATAAAAATAAATTATTTTTTTGATAATAATATCCAGCATAATGAAAACAACTCAATTTTTTACATTGCTCCCAAAGAGCTTAAAGATTATAAAAATGCATAATGGTTTCATATTTGCCAGCTTATCTAATAGGAGAACATAATGAAATTATTAGCAGGAGCTCTTATAATAAGCGCGACACTGTTTACCCTATCGGCCAATTCTCAAACGCTGAAAATTGCAAGCGATGCTTCTTATCCGCCATTTAGTTATATTGACTCAAATAATAAACTGCAAGGGTTTGATATTGATATAGCTTATGCACTTTGTAAAAAAATGAATGTTGAATGTACTATTGTCACACAAGACTTTGAGGGGATGATTCCCGGACTTATTGCCAAAAAATACGATGCTATCATTTCTTCCCTTTCTCCTACAAAAGAGCGCTTACAAAAAATTGATTTTACAGATCCTTACTACAATACAGTACTCGCTGTTATTGTTAGCAAAAATTCGGGAATTAAAGAGATCTCAACACAAAGCTTTAAAGGTAAAAATCTTGGTGTACAATCAAATACAACACAAGCTGCATATGCGGAAGATCATTATGCCTCTGAAGGAGTTAATATCAAACTTTATCCTACAGCAACAGAAGTTAATCGTGACCTTTTAAGCCATCGGCTTGATATAATCATCTTTGATAAATTAAAAGCATTAAATTGGCTTGAAAATGAAGGAAAGGATTGCTGCGAGCTTCTAGGAACTTTAGAAGAAACAAAATTTCCTATTGCAATTGCACTCCGTCAAAATAATACTGATCTTAAAAATAAGTTCAATAAAGCAATAGAAGAAATCCGCGCCGATGGAACCTATGATGAAATTATGAGAAAGTATTTTGCATTCGATATCGATTAAATATCACTATGAATTAAACTTGAAGCTTTATATTTAAGGAATATTTTCAAACTCTTTGTTGAACATGCAAGTATGATTGAAAACCCAGTATTTTTATAAGAAAAATTTATATTTATAAAAAGTTAATTTTTAATTGTTTCTCGATATTTAAACCTTTCATGGAATCTAATAATAATTGAGATTGTATTTTTATTTTATAAAAATCTAATTTTTTCTTCATGTTCAAATTGAATAGCCTTATTTTGCAAGAAAATTTCTCGATTTTTATTTATGAGATAATGCAAAGCACTCATTTTATGAAAATTAAGCCATCATACAAGCAATAAGATATTTATTTTCTTTAAATCAATAAAAAAGATAATTTTTTGATAATAATCTGCAACATAATGATCTAAAATAAACGCCGATAAATTTTTGCATTGCTCCCAAAAAGCTTACAGATTATAAAACGTGACGATTTCATATTTGCCCGCTTATCCAATAGGAGAATATCATGAAACTATTAGCTGGAGCTCTTATAATAAGCGCCGCGCTATTCGCCCAATTGGCTGATGCGAAAACATTAAAAATTGCGAGTGAAGGCACCTATCCTCCCTTTAGTTATATTGACTCAAATAACAAACTGCAAGGATTTGATATTGATATATCTTACGCACTTTGTAAAAAAATGAATGTTGAGTGTACTATTGTCACGCAAGATTTCGAGGGAATGATCCCCGGACTTATTGCAAAAAAATATGACGCTATTGTTGCTTCTCTCTCTCATACACAAGAGCGTTTACAAAAAATTGACTTTACAGATCCTTACTATGACACAGCACTGGCTGTCATTGTTACTAAAGATTCAGGAATTAAGGAACTCTCAACACAAAGCTTTAGAGGTAAAAATCTTGGTGTGCAATCTAATACAACACAAGCTTTGTATGCGGAAGATCATTATGCCTCTAAAGAGGTAAAAATCAAACTCTATCCTTCCACAATAGAAATGAATCGTGACCTCTTAAATCATCGACTTGATATGATTATTGTTGATAAATTAGAAGCGTTAAATTGGCTTAAAAATGAAGGAAAAGATTGCTGTTTCCTCCTAGGAACTCTGGAAGAAACAAAGTTTCCTGTTGCAATTGCAATCCGTCAAAATAATAATGATCTTAAAAATAAGTTCAATGAAGCAATAAAAGAAATCCGTTTGGATGGAACTTATGAGAAAATTATGAGAAAATATTTTACAAATGATGTTTATTAAATATCAATGTGATATTTAAATGCAACCTACTGTCTATTTCTAAAAAACATTATCTAACTCTTTCATGAGGAACACAAGAATGATTGAAAATTTAGCATTGCTATCATTTAGCAATGGTGGATGGGGAGCGGTTATACTTTCCAGTGCAGGAATGACATTGTCATTGGCGTTGTGCTGTGGCCTTCTAGGGCTTCCCTTAGGTCTTCTCAATGCAGTAATGATTCGATCCAATATTAAGATAGCTAAAGCTCTAGCACGTCTCTTTTCAACGGTATTTCGTGGATTACCAGAGCTTTTAACTCTGTTTTTAGTTTACTATGGATTACAAAACCTTATTCAAAATGCCTTTGACTATTTTAATCTTGAAATCATGTTCAGCATCAATGCTTTTGTTGCTGGTGTCCTTGCACTCAGTCTGGTTTTTGCAGCTTTCTCTTGTGAAGTTTGGCTTGGAGCATTTAATATTTTTGATAAAGGTCAATATGAAGCTGCCAAAGCTTTAGGCCTTTCACGATCAACCACATTTTTTCGTATTGTCTTCCCTCAGCTCATCCGAAATGCCTTACCAGGACTTTCTAATAATTGGCTTACTTTACTGAAAGATACATCCCTCGTTTCAACTATCGCGCTTGTTGACCTCATGCGACAAACGAATTTAGCTGTCGCGGCAACCAATAAACCCATGCTATTTTATCTTGTAGCATGCTTACTCTATTTATTATTTTCAGCGTTTTTTTCTACAATATTACGCTATGTGGAAACATACACTCAAATAGGCTATAAAAAGGTGCTAGGTTAATGATTCCGGAGTGGCTTTATTTCCTTTTTAATCCTGATCTTTTAAGCCGTTATGGCCCCAAATTTGTTGATGGCTTTATTGTTACTGTTGAGCTTGTTTCTATTTCTTGTTCTCTTGGTTTTTTCCTTGGTATGCTTATCGCTTTTGCGCGTTTATCAAAGAATACGTTTTTACAATATTTCGCAAATGCTTATGTCTATTTTTTTCGCGGCTCTCCTTTGTTAGCCCAACTCTTCCTTTTTTATTATGGGCTTGGTTCAATGAACAATTTTTGGCAACAGGTTGGTCTATGGTGGTTTTTTCAAAACGCGTGGTATTGTTGTCTTTTTATTTTTACACTCAATTCTGCTGCCTATCAATCTGAGATCTTTAAAGGAAGTTTTTTATCCGTAACAACTGGGCAACGTGAAGCATCAAAAGCTTTAGGTTTAAGCAACTCTGTCACATTTTTTAAAGTTATTCTTCCACAAGCAATGATTATAGCATTACGCCCTCTAGGCAATGAGTTGATTTTAATGATTAAATCCAGTGCCATTGCCTCACTTATTACTGTTTATGATTTAATGGGGATTGCTAAACTCACTTATTCACGTACATTCGATTTTCAAGTTTACGTTTGGGCAGCCCTTATCTATCTTTTTATTGTTGAACTCATTCATCGTTTTATTGTTTTTATCGAACATCGCCTCACTCGATATTTACGATAAATAAATGATCATAAAAGAACTTTACCAAATCAAAATGTTGAATTAATAAATTCATTCATCAATGAAAGAATAAAACAAGATGAATTTGAAAAATAATCAATCGATCTCTCCCAATAAAAACCCTGTGATCTCCATTCGAAACCTCAATAAATGGTACGGAAACTTTCAGGTTCTACATGATATCAACTTTGATGTTCAAACTGGTGAACATATCGTTATTTGTGGCCCATCCGGATCTGGAAAATCAACGTTAATTCGTTGTATTAATCAATTAGAACAAGCACAAAAAGGTTCGATCCGTATCCATAACGTTGATATCCATACCGCCCCTGTACAACAGCAAAAAAATGTTCTCCGTAAGATAGGAATGGTCTTTCAGAACTTTAATTTATTCCCCCACATGAGCGTTATACAAAATTGTATTTTAGCCCCTATGACAGTTCAAGGTCTTTCCAAACAACAAGCAAAAGAACGAGCAATTCATTACTTAACGCATGTTGGTATTGAAAAACACTGTGAAAAATATCCTTTACAACTCTCTGGTGGGCAACAACAGCGTGTTGCGATTGCCCGTGCACTTTGTATGGAACCTGAAGTAATGCTTTTTGACGAACCAACCTCTGCTCTTGATCCAGAAAGTGTAGGAGAAGTTTTGCAAGTAATGGCTCAATTAGCAGATACAGGAATCACAATGCTTTGTGTTACTCATGAAATGGACTTCGCACGGAAAGTCTCAGAAAGAATACTCTTTCTAGAAAACGGAAAAATTGTTGAAGATACAGCATCTGAAAAATTTTTTACCAATCCTAAAAGCCAACGTGCTTGTGAATTTCTTGCTAAAATTAAATATTAATCATTAAAATATTGCTTTATTTATACAATTTTATTCCTACTTTTTAAAAGAGTGATAATTGTTTGTGCGCCAACAACCCCCGATGGTACTTCAGTTTTCATTTTCTGTTCTACCATCTCAAAGGAATCAAGTTGTGCCTGTCGCAATAAAGGATTAGCCAAAAGTTGTTCTACCTGTCTTGCTAACATGCCAGGACGGATTAATTCATTCAAATATTCCGAAACAATAGGCTTATCAGCAATAATATTCGGAAGAGCAGCGCTCCATAACATCATTTTAGGAAAAATGAATAATTTAGAAAAATAATCAAGTTTATAGCAAAGAACCATAGGAACTTTTGCTAAGGCTAATTCAAGTGAAACAGTTCCATGTGCAGCAAGAGCAACATCTGCTTGTGCAAAAGCACGCCATTTTTCATCTTCACCAACTACAATTTCTATCTTGCTTTTCCAGCCCTGCACAAAGTCCCGGATTCTATCTACCAAATGAGGTAAGGTTGGTAAAATAATACGTAAATGAGGAATACGTTGTACAAGAATCTCTACTGTTTCTCGAAAAATAGGCATTAAAGAACGAATTTCTGAATTGCGCGATCCTGGCAAAATAACTAATGTAGGCAATAATGCTTGTGTATCGATCAAATTTCTTTGTTCTAATTGGCTTTTTTTTTCTGACTGAACTCTCAAAAGGGGAGGATATGTCAAAAGACGATGTCCAACATAGGTCGTAGCAGGGCCTCCCAAATCTTGCATAATCTTTTCTTCAAAAGGAAAAACCGCTAAAACATGATCAACAAATCCACACATAGCTTTTGCACGCTCTGGCCTCCATGCCCAAACGGTTGGTGCAATATATTTAATGATAGGAATAGAAGGCGCTAAAGCACGTACCTTTTTTGCAATACGATGCGTGAAATCAGGACTATCAATAATAATTAAACAATCAGGTTGTTCTTGTGCAATAAATTTGGATAAATTGCGAATGTGTAGCAACAACAACGGTAGTTTTTTCAACACCTCCTTTAAACCTATTAAAGCAATATCATGGGAATCAAAAAAGCTTTTTAAGCCTAATGCCTTTAAATGGCTCCCCCCAACACCAATCAAATGAATATTGCATCCTATCTGTTGTGATAAACAAGAAATTAGATCGGCCCCAAGTAAATCACCAGATTCCTCACCTGAAACCACTGCAATCTTTAAGAAACAATTATTCATGACCAAACTTCTCAAATGTCTCTATAAATAGAGAATATTTGTTGGCTTTTTCTATTGTTGTTTTCACTGATAATATTAGACTTCTATTTGCCTCCACCGCAACACCAGATAAACCACTCTTTGCAATATTCATTATTGTCGCGGGACCAATTGATGGCAAATCAACGCGATTATCCTGTTGTGGTTTTGCACATTTTACAAGAACACCACCCTTAGAGGGAATTTGCCCTCTTTCTCGCATTTCACAAACACGCCACAACATATTATCAGTTCCCTCAGCGCCCTCCAAAGCAACCACCCTTCCCTGAACAACAACAACGGCTTGTCCAATATCCAATTGACCTAAAAGTTTTGCTGCTTCTGCTGCTAAAAAAATATCTTTTTTCTCTTTTGGCGTAGCACGCCGTATTGTTAAATTAAATGCTATGGGAGCTAAAAGATCTGGTACTATTTCATGGGCACCGATAACACAAAAACCATGCGCTTCAATAATCCGTATAAAAGCTTTTAATAACGCATCATCTCCCTTCCTCAAAGCTCCGATTAACTTAGGCAGAGCTAAAAATGTTGTCCAGTCCAGTCGCAATTGTTTAAGAAGTGGACGCTTTTTCACGCCACCTGCCAAAACAACATTATATACACCAGCCTCTTTTAAAATTTTAACGAGTCGTGCTAACTCTACAATTGATAGTTCGCAATGCTCATAGCGATAAAGAACAGAATCTGCCTCACCATGCAAAAGCACAAGAAAAGGATTTTCTCCATTCTTCTCAAGAGTCTGCGCAACAGTAATCGGTAGAACACCATTTCCTGCTATAATAGCAGTACGGCCGGAAAGAAAACTTCTGGCTCCCCAAATAGGCATTTTTAATCCTTATGTTCTTTTATTCTAACACCTTCAAATTTTGGTGTACAATAAAAACGCTTTCCTTCTTCTTTAATAAAATTAACAACTTCAGAAACAGACTGAGAAGAAGAATAGAAAGAAGCAACATCACTGACACGCTCTTTAAATGGTTTGCTATGATCAAAAAGCATAGCAACCGCATGACGGAGTGCATGAATATCTTGACGCTCAAGTCCTGCACGCTTCATGCCAATAATATTGAGCCCAGCAAGTTTTGCCTGCACACCAACAGCTGTTCCATAAGGTATCAGATCACCAACCAGTGCAGATACGCCGCCGATAAATGCATGATGTCCAACACGAACAAATTGATGAACAGCAGCACCACCACCAATAATCACATAATCACCAATAGTAACATGACCAGCAATCATTGCGTTATTGGCAAATGTTACATGATTGCCTACATAACAATCGTGAGCGATATGCGCATAACAAAAAAATTGGCAATTATCACCAACAACTGTCATTCCTACACTCGAATCGGAACCCCTATGCATTGTTACACCTTCACGAATCGTACAATTCTTACCAATAAAAAGAGTCGTAGCCCCTCCTTTATGTTTATTATTTTGCGGATCTGCCCCCAAAACAGCATGAGAAAATACTTTACTCTTGGCTCCTAACGTTGTCTTTCCCATTATTACAACATGACTTGTCAAACTACATTCATCACCAATAACAGCCTCTGAACTAATATGGCAAAATGGTCCAACGCGTACATTCTCACCAAGCTGCGCTCCCTTCTCCACAAGAGCAGTTGGATGGATTTTCGTACCGGACATTTTTAAATCCCCATCAAATATCGTTTATTCTTTTTCAACAATCATCGCAGCAATTTCTGCTTCAGCGACGCGGACATCTTCTACTTTTGCAACACATGAAAAACGTCTCATACCAGATCTTTTTTTCAAAAGCTGAACATGAATCTTGAGCTGATCACCAGGCATAACCGGCTTACGAAATTTCGCATTATCAACCGTCATAAGGTAAACTAAATTTGTTTGCTTATTGCCTAAATTTAAAAGTGCTATTGCTCCTGCCGTTTGTGCCATAGCTTCTAAAATCAAAACTCCAGGCATAACAGGCTTTGAGGGAAAATGTCCTGTAAAATGTGGCTCGTTAATCGTTATATTTTTAATACCAATCGCTTCTTGTTCACCATCAATATCAACGATACGATCAATTAATAAAAATGGATAACGGTGCGGTAATATTGATAATAGTTTTTCAATATCGACAGCCTCTAAGTTTTTAGTTTTTTCACTGCTGATCATATCAGCGTTTCTCCTTTTTAACTTTTCCCATACTGCGCAACGCCGCTACTTCACGAAACCATTGTTTAAATGGTCGCGCTGGACTACCTCCCCATTTTTCGCCATCCGGAATGTCATTCATAACACCACTACGAGCAGCAATCTGGACAGATTTACCTATTATGATGTGATCAGCTACTCCCACACTTCCACCAAGCTGAGACATATCCCCTATAGATGTACTTCCCGCAATGCCACATTGAGCGGCAATAAGACAATAGCGACCAATTTTTACATTGTGGGCAATTTGTACAAGATTATCAATCTTGCTTCCTTCACCAATAACAGTATCTTGAAATGTTCCACGATCAATTGTCGTGTTCGCACCAACTTCTACACCATCCTCAATAATAACGCGACCAAGCTGTGGAATTTTCTCGATTCCAGAAACGCCCCCAACATAACCAAAACCATCTTGCCCAATGCAAACACCAGGATAAAGCTGAACCTTATCACCTATTATAGAACACTGAACTGTTACCTTAGGAGCAATATAGCAGTCACATCCAATACGGCAATTTTCACCGATAACAGCTGTGGATGAGATAAGAGTTCCTGCACCAATCTCAACATTTTTACCAATAACAGCTCCCGCTTCAATACACACATCATGCGCCAACTTAGCCGTTGGATGAATATGCGCATGCGATGAAATCCCCTTCTGCCCCAACCAAGGTATTGGCTTAACAGAATCTGGAAACAAAATACGACCAATCTGAGCAAAGTCACGCTGTGGTGTGGATGTCACCAAAATTGCCATAGTTTCGGGAACTTTAAAAACAATCTCATTCGTACACAAAACAGCAACAGCAGAACTATCCAGCAAAGCATCAGAAAACTTCCGATGCTCTACAAAAACAAGCGAACCCTCCACAGCACTCTCAAGTGAAGAAAGAGTATTGATAACTTTATGAGAAAACTCTGGATTAAGAAGCTTTGCACCCGTCAACTCAGCAGCATTTGCAACTGTCAATCGTCGGGACGGCGTAAAAAAAAATGTATCCGCCATCAAAACACTTTCTCTCCCAGCTTAAGCTATTCTCTTCAAGTTTTTCCTTCTTAAAATCGCTCAAATCAGAACTTTGTAGAAATACCAAAGTTTAATTGCTGCACACGATCCCCCTCCTGCTTCATTATTGGCCAAGCATAATCAAAACGCAAAGGACCAAACGGAGAATCCCACATCAAACTCACACCTGCAGATGAGCGCCAAGCACTTTTGGTATTGGTAACAGGCGGCTCACCTTTAAAAACTGCCTTATAATTATTACCATAAAGCGTGGCAATATCCGCAAATAAAGCACCGCGCAACCCAAATCCTTCAGGCACAACAGGAATAGGAAACTGTACTTCAGCAGTCGCATTCATATATGTTGTTCCCCCTAAGAAATAAACTTCACCCTTATTGGAAACCTGACGTGGGCCTATCCCATTATATTTGAACCCTCTGATTATATCAGTATTCGCCTTAAACATATCGAAAATACGAACACCATCTCGGCCCATTCCGTGGATATAACCACCCCCAAAGGAAAGCAAACCAACGATATCCTTCTGGTCAGAAAGAGTCTTGTACATCATCGCCTTACCCGTGGTCTTCAAGAACTTTGCACTCCCACCAAGCCCTGCATATTCCTGAAGCAGATGCACATACCACCCATCATGGGGGGATCTCATATCATCAATCGTATTATAGGTGAAACCATAACTAATTGATGAACGTTTCCAAGGGCTGTGTTTTGCAGCTTGAACAATCGCACCAGAATATTTCCCATATAATTCTATTATGTCACTCTCTTTGTCAAAATCATACTCTCCGCCAAAATCATATTCTTCCTGCACATAAGAATAAGCTACATTAGCAGATAATTGATTATTAATAGGTAACGAAAACCGCAGTGATCCACCTGTCTGCCGTACATCATAGGCTTTATCAGCACGATAAGTACTACGAAAAACATCAACGCCAGCAGATAAACGATACCCTAAGAAATAAGGATCAACAAATGATAAATTATAATTACGAGATTTTTCTTGCCCCGCACCTAATCCTAAACGAACATATTGACCACGTCCCCCAAGATTACGTTCAGTAACAGAAACTTCAAGTGACATACCAGGACTTGTTCCCCCCGTTGTATACCCCCCTGAAAGAGAGAGATCTCCTGTTGAAGCTTCAACGACATCTATCACCAAAACAACTTGGTCAGATTGCTCGGTAGGAACCATTGAAATATTAACGGCTTTGAAAAAACCTAAACTTTCTAGACGACGTTTTGCCCGCTGTAATAAAGTTTGATTGTAGGCATCTCCTTCATTCAAATCAATCTCACGACGAATGACATAATCACGCGTTTTCTCATTACCACGTATATCAATACGCTGAATATAAGCACGTGTACCCTGTTCAATATTATATAAAATTGAAATTGTATGATTTGCTAAATTACGATTTCCCCGCGGTTCAACTTTAGCAAAAGCATACCCCGAATCAGCAACTTTGTTATTAATAGTTGCAACAGACTGTTCAATATCTTCTGCACTATAAACATTACCTGGCTGGGTTTTAAGCATCCTTTTTACAGATTGAACGTCAATTCCATCAACATCACTTTCAACTTGAATATCACTAATTTTATAACGCGCCCCTTCATCAAGAACAAAAGAAATTTTATACGTATTGCTTGCTGCATCAAAAGTTGCTTTAGAAGAGACTACACGAAAATCTGCATAACCACGGTTATAATAAAAGCGACGTAAAGCTTCTTCATCAACAGCGAGGCGCTCTTCACTATAAACATCACCTCCCAACAACTTCGAAAAAATTCCTGAAGTTTTTGTTGAAATCACATCACGCAAACGGCGACTTCCAAAGACATTATTGCCCTTAAAAGTGATATCACCAATCTTTGTTTTTTTCCCTTCAACGACATTAAATACCACATTAACCCGCCCTTTTCCAAGGTTAATCGTTTGAACGTTAACAGTGATATTATTACGACCAAGAGTTTTATAAGCCTCACGAATTGTATTTATATCAGCAGAAAGCTTAGCAGAATTAAAAGGCTCATTTGGTTTTAAAGAAATAAACCGCTTAAGATCTGGGTCTTTAAAAGATTTATTTCCTTGAAACAATATTTGATTGACAACCTCATATTCTTTTACGAATACAACCAATTTATCACCCACCGGATTTATTTTAACATCATAAAATAAACCCAATTCGAAAAGGTTCTTCACAGCACTATCAACATCACCACTGGAAACACCTTGCCCAACCTTAATCCCCATATTGTCTCGAATCGCCTGAGAACTTACAAACTTATTCCCACGAACCTCAATAGAGCGGACTACAGACGCTTGTATTTCTCCGACCGCAGCAATTGACATAAAAACCGTTGCAGGGGCAATCATCCCCATCTTTAACACCAATACAGATGCTGCATTTAAAAACTTTGAATTCGTAGTCATTGGCTTTTTTACCTTACTCTCGTTCCTTGGACATGATGCCTTAAAAAGCTAACTGCCATAACAACCTTTTTACAGCGAGACTTTTCATTCCTTAATTACTCATTATAATGTACAACGCCACAACATTTTGTAGACATGGTAAACAACCTTCAATTTGTTTTTGCTATTATTACTTAATTTATAAAGCATTTTCCATAATTTAATTAGCTAAACCAACAAAAATAATCATTAAAAAAGACAAAGATCATAAAAAGGAGAAGAATGGAAAAACCTAAACGAAAAAAGATTCCCTGAATTTGAGTGGATATTGTCTTCCCAGTAATGACTTCAATGACATGAAATAAAAGATGCCCACCATCAAGCGGTAGAATCGGAAAAAGGTTAATAAGCCCAACACTTATTGAAAGAAAAGCTGCCAAATTCAACAAAGAGATAAAACCTGTCTCGCTCACTTTCCAAGCAATTTTAACGGTTTTAGAAGGTCCACTTAGCCGACAATGATCCTCTTTGCCTCCTATTAAACGACTCATAAAAAGAACAGTTTGAGTGGCGATAAACACAGTACGATCTGACGCTTTTCTTACAGCTGTTACAAAACCATAGCGAATATGTTTTATATAAGTTGGATCTAAATGTGCAGGATTATTTAAATCAACAGGAACACCTACACCTATCATAGCACTTCGTGTTCGATTACCAAATCCATCATCTCGCTCAACGACTTTTGGGGTAATCATCGTTGTAAAGACTCGCCCCATGCGTTCTATTTTAAACTCTATGGGTTCTCTTCCGTGAAAAGCTACATAATTCATCAAATCTTCAAAGCTTTCAACCCGTCGTCCATCCATTTCAACAAAACGATCACCTAATTCCAAACCGGATTGAAGAGCAGGGCTATCTTTTACCAAAGAACCAACAACGGGCTCAATGGCTACACGACCATAGATAAAGAAAAAAAATGTTAGAATAACAACAGTAAAAAGAGCATTGAAGAAAGGACCGGCAAAAACAGTTGCTGCTTTTTTCCAAGCATGCGCACTAGCAAATGAACCATCAACAATCAGAGATGATTGGGATGATTCCGTATCGATTTTTTCCTCATCCCCAACAAATTTTACATAACCTCCTAAGGGGATAAGTGCTAAACGCCACTTCGTGCCATGCTTATCTGTATAACTCGCTATTTCTGGTCCAAATCCAAGCGAAAAAATTAACGCCTTAATACCACACAACCGACCAATGAGATAGTGCCCAAATTCGTGCACAAAAATGATAATCATAATGATGAAAAGAATACTCAAACTTCTTAAAAGAAAATCACCCATAGTGACGATATGATTTAAAAACTCCAAACTATCTTCTCCCAATTAGATCATACTAAAAAGATTAAAAGGCGCATCCATATCAGACATAAATGAACCAATTAAATAAAGAAGAAAAGCTGCCCCTACCAATCCATCTATACGATCCATAAAACCACCATGTCCAGGCAATAAAGAACTAGAATCTTTAACAGAAAACCGTCTTTTGAGCCATGATTGCCCTAAATCACTCAATTGTGAAACAATTGACAAAACAAGTGTAAGGAGTGGCACAAAAAAACTGGCTAAATTTATATCAAAAAATCCAAAAGCAACCCATATACCACCGAAAACTCCGACAAATGTACCACCAAGTGCTCCTGACCATGTTTTATTAGGAGAAAATTGTGGTGCTAATTTAGGGCCCCCTAATGCACGTCCGATAAAATAACCACCAATATCTGTTCCCCACACTATCGTAAATAAGAAAATAACAACTTGGAACCCCAACAGTTCATGATCCCGTAGAAAGCATAAAGCAACAACAGGAAAAGAGGCATATAAAAAACCACAAAAAACCCAACCACTCTTTTTTATAGATATAATAGCTAATACTGTAGCTAAAACGATTAAAACACAAAAAATCAATGAAGCAGATACACTCAACACTAAAAAAAAGCCAAAGATTAAATAAAAGATACTTGCTAATATTTTTTGTAAAATACACCATTTCTCTTTAGTAATACTCATCCACTCATAAAGAACAAAACCGCCAATACACCATACAAATAAAAAAAAGAAGTTTCCTCCCAACCATGTTAGATACAACGCAATAATGCCAAAAACAAAAGCTGTCAGAATACGATAAACCAAATTAGACAAAACAACATCCAAACAATAAAAATAGAAAATACAAGCTCTAAAATTAACGCAAGAAAAACTCCCCTACGCAGTATTTTTATCTCATACTTGTATAATTTCTCTTATAATTTATCATAAATAATTCAGTCTACTAAGATAGCGCTTATGAAACTAATAATCAATGAAAACAGCTTCAAAAATCTCCGTCAAAATTATAAAATATTTTTTTAATATTTTCTCAAATATAAAATAAAAAAGCAGTTACCTCTGCCCCATACAAATTAACTAATATAGGTTTCGTATAAAAACACTTTTCTATCAACTATTCGTCATTAAAAAACGAATTACGCCACATAACATCTGCTTGATCAATTATACTCACATGTTTTATAATGAGAAATAAGAGAAAAGTTAGGCTTGTTTTTTTCATTATATTCTTTCCCCAACCTTCATCTTAGAATATTTGAATAATTTCTAATAATGCTTTCATTATGCATTTTAACAAAGACGTGTTCAACTAAAAAACCGCACCATGCTGTTAAATAGTGTCTCCCACCAAAGGGCATGATTTACCACGCAGACTAAAAAATAAAAACATCTGCCCTTTCAAATCAGTCTCTCCCATATCAAAATGATAGAATACCTTCCTGCATAACACCTTGCTACCACAGAGCACACCACGCCCTACAATTATCCCTAGAAACAATTTACAGGCTGGGAATATAACATCCTTTTTCTAGCGACAAAATCGTCTTAAACGTGCATAATTTCAGATTCTTTTACGGCTAAAATTTTATCAATATCAGCAATAGTTTCATCTGTGAGTTTTTGAACTTTCTCAGACAAACTATGGGCTTCATCTTGTCCAATTTCACCATCTTTTTCTAACTTTTTCAAATTGTCCAGACCATCCCGACGAACATGACGTGTAGCAACACGCGCTTGCTCTGCATAGTGATGCGCAATTTTTACAAGTTCTTTACGGCGCTCTTCATTCAACTCAGGCAAAGGAATACGTAAATTCGTACCATCAGTTATGGGATTTAAACCAAGACCAGAATCGCGAATAGCGCGCTCTACAGCTCCGACCATCGTTTTATCCCATACAGAAACAGAAAGCATCCGAGGTTCAGGAACAGAAATATTAGCAACTTGATTTATATGCACAACAGAACCATAAGATTCAACGGTCAACGGTTCTAATAAACTGGCCGATGCACGTCCAGTCCGCAAACCACCTAATTCATGTTTAAAAGCCGTAATAGCACCATCCATGCGACGTTTCAGATCATCCATAATTGATGTAACATTCATATTTCTGTCTCCTTCAATTGTTCTTTGAAGCTTACCCTTATTCCGATACTATTGTAAAGCGTCCTGTTCCATTCAAAACCTTAGCCAAACCGCCTTTTTCATGAATGGAGTACACAATAATCGGTACATTGTTCTCACGTGCTAAAGTGACCGCCGTTGAATCCATAACAGATAATCCCCATTGCAAAACTTCAACATGTGTTAATTGGTCAAAACGCTTAGCCGTAGGGTCTATTTTTGGATCTGCTGAATAAATACCATCAACTTGTGTTCCTTTAAGAAGGACATCCGCACCAATTTCTGCTGCACGTAAAGTGGCAGCAGAATCAGTGGTAAAAAATGGATTTCCTGTACCCCCTGCAAAAATAACAACTTTTCCCTGATTCATATAAGCTATTGCTTTACGTTGCGAGAAACTTTCACAAATTTGTGGCATAGCAATCGCAGAGAGCACAACCGTTTCAACGCCTAATTTTGTCAATGATGTTCGCAATGCTAAAGAGTTAATAGCCGTTGCAAGCATTCCCATATGATCACCTGTCACTCGCTCTCCACCATGCGAAGCAACAGCAACGCCACGAAAAATATTTCCCCCACCTATCACAACCGCAACCTCTATCCCCATTGCGCGCACTTCTGCAATATCAGCGGCAATACGGTCTACAACAGAAACATCAATGCCAAAATTCTGCCCTCCCATAAGAGCTTCACCAGAAGCCTTTAAAAGAATACGTTTATACGGAAGTGCTAATGCCATTAATAATCTCCCCAAAAGCCCATTTACTTTTTGCTTTTGACATCACGAAGGGCACCACTTTTTTCACGTGACGCCCTCTCAACAATTACACTGTTCCCCTCAGAGATTCTACAACCAATGATATGACTTTAAATCTCTGATCAAGAGTTTGCAATAACTAGCCTTTTACAGCAGCAGCAACCTCTGCAGCAAAATCAGACTCCTCTTTTTCTACACCTTCACCTAGTGCAAAACGAATAAAGCCTGTGATTTTTGCTGGTGCACCAATTGATTTCTCAGCGTCCTTTAAAGCTGCCTCAACAGTCATATCAGGATTCATAACAAAAGCCTGTGAAAGCAAAACAACCTCTTCAAAAAATTTACGCATACGCCCTTCTACCATTTTTTCAATGATATTTTCAGGCTTTCCAGACTGACGTGCTTGATCTGAAAAAATTGCTTTTTCACGTTCAACAGCAGAAGCATCAACACCTTGTGCTGTAAGTGCTAATGGATTGGTTGCCGCAATATGCATCGCGACCTGCCGACCAAAAGCAAGAGCAGCCTCTTTATTTCCTGTTGTTTCAATCGCAACCAAAACACCAAGTTTTCCAAGCCCATCAGCCACACTATTGTGTATATAAGTCGCAACAACACCATTCTCAACAGACAATTTAGCGGAACGACGAAATGTCATATTTTCGCCAATTGTGCCAATTGCATCTTTAATTGTAAGCTCTACAGTCTTCTCAGAACCTGGATAAAGAGAAACAGAAACAGATTCAACATCCCCTGACGTATCTAAGGCAGCAGTTGCTACTTTACGCACGATGTCTTGGAATCCATCATTGCGTGCAACAAAATCTGTTTCAGAATTAATCTCAACCAAAACTGCATGTGAATCTTTTGATACGACTCCGATTAATCCCTCAGCTGCTGTACGACCAGCCTTTTTATCTGCTTTAGCTATTCCTTTTTTACGAAGCCAATCAACAGCAGCTTCCATATCACCATTGGTCTCTGCTAGGGCGGCTTTACAGTCCATCATACCAGCGCCAGATAGTTCTCGAAGTTCTTTTACTTGTGCAGCAGTAATGCTCATATTTGCCTCTTTATTTTGTAACAGTGAAAGCGTGCAAAATCCCTCTGCACGCCTATAACTTCTTCTTTAGACAATAAAAGTACCTTAATTAGGCATTTTATATTATTCAGAAACCTCTGAAACTGCATTTTCTTCCAAAATAGGCTCCACAGGTGCATCAACTTGAGCTCCTAAATCGATACCCATTGCTCCTTGCTGGCGTGCAATACCATCAAGAGCAGCACGGGCAAAAAGATCGCAATAAAGAGAAATTGCACGTGAAGCATCGTCATTACCTGGTATTGGATGTGTCACGTCATCGGGATCACAATTGGTATCAATAATAGCAATTACAGGAATACCCAAACGCTTTGCTTCTTGGAGTGCAATATTTTCTTTATTTGTATCGATAACAAATATAAGATCTGGAACAGAACCCATATCTTTAATACCACCAAGCGCACGATTAAGCTTTTCACGATCACGTTCGAGATTTAAACGTTCTTTTTTGGTAAAGCCTTGTGCTTCAGCGGCAAGAATTTTGTCAAGCTTACGCAAACGATGTATTGAATTGGAAATCGTTTTCCAATTCGTGAGCATGCCACCAAGCCAACGCGCATTAACGTAATATTGGGCAGAACGATTGGCCGCATCAGCGATAATGTCAGATGCTTGTCGTTTCGTACCAACAAAGAGAATACGACCACCACGCGCTACAGTATCTGAAACAAGTTTAAGTGCTTGATGTAAAAGTGGAACGGTCTGAGCAAGGTCAATAATATGGATATTATTACGCTGACCATAAATATAGGGAGTCATTTTGGGATTCCAGCGATGAGTCTGGTGACCAAAATGCACACCGGCTTCTAAAAGCTGGTGCATAGTAAAATCGGGTAGTGCCATAAATCTTATCCTTTCCGGTTCAACCTCCGCGGAAAAAGCAGGAAGACCTGCTACCGGCGGATGCTTGCTAGAAGTTTCTCACAGATCATTTGCAAACACCCAGACTCCGCGTGTGGAATAGCGCAAACATACTAATATTTGATTCTTTTTCAAGTTATTTTCTTTAATCATTTAATATTTGCATTTTCACATTGATTAAGATCTTTTCCAAGTTCCAAGAATTCGAGACTGTTCAATTTTGCACGCACTGAAAAAGTTCCATAATCTATATGAAGATCTCGCATGACACCATTCTCATGTAAGAGAAAACTGCTACGATAAACCGGCAAACCATCTTTATTTTCTCCATCATCAAAATAAGAAATTGTAACAGGCCAATATTCTTCTTCATCCAATTTTCTTACTTTTTCCGTTTCGCTATCAGATAAAAGCGTTTTCTTTTCCCCTATGACGATACTTTCTTTTATAACTTTATCTGCTTTATTTGTCCCATCAAATACAGTAACATTGTAAAAATGATCTCCTGCTTTTGCATGGCGGATAATATTTTTTAGTTGCATCATTGGAAATTCAGCCATTGCAAGCTTATACTCTTTTCCCTTTGGCTTTTTTAAGGTAACTATAATACCATCTTGCGTACGCTCCGCAACCCCCTCGGCACGATGCACAACCTCTTCTCCCTCTTGATCTGTAATATTAAAACGAAATGTACGGCTGTCTCCTGTTTCATAACTCGTCGTCTGTTGATCCGTCAAACGTACTGGCATATCTTCAATGTGAACACGGCTAATGAAACGAAAACGTGTGCTATAGCCCTGGCATGCCGAACCAGTGAGCTCGTAAACCATTCGTCCTGACATCGCAGAAATTGTCATTTCATGAGAAACACTATCGAGATGAAAATCATAAATTGCTCGATGAGGCACAATAAAAATGGGCTCTTCAGCTCTCGCAGTACATAAAAAAACAATATATAAAATTATTATAAATAATGATCTAATCATTCCCAACTTCCGAACTTTATCCCCGTTGCATAACATCATACAATAAGGCAAAAAAGGCTAATTTCTCAATTAACCACACATTTTCTTAAATCAAAAAATAGATTATGCAATGAATATATTATAAAGCAGCTATGGAGTTAAAATTATGACCAATATGATTGAAAAAAACTTAGAAAAATTCGGAATCACTCTTCCTGAAGTAATCTCCCCCCTTGCCAATTACATCACCACTTCACAAAGTGGCAATCAACTCTTTATTTCTGGACAACTCCCTCTTATTAATGGAAAACCTATAGCCATCGGTAAAGTTGGTGCAACTGTGAATACCGAACAAGCCCAAAAAGCATCTGAAGCTTGCGCTCTCAATATTCTCGCGCAACTCAAGGCAACTCTGGGTGACTTAAATAAAATAAAACGTGTGGTCAAAATTACTGTTTTTGTGGCTGTAGATTCTCATTTTACCGATATTCCTTTTGTTGCCAATGGAGCTTCTAATTTATTCGTCAATATCCTTGGTGAAATTGGAAAACACGCCCGTTCTGCTATTGGTGTTGCCTCTCTTCCTATGGATGTTCCTGTAGAAGTTGAAGCCATCATAGAAATCTAAACCTTCATTAAGACAGTGCATTATCCTAAATATAACTGAAATCAAAGTACTTCTTTGTCTTACACTCTGATAAACCTTGCATTTTTTCGTTTTTAAATTAGAATCTTAAACTTACGATAAAAGGAAATATTTGTATGAAACAAGCTTATGACAATAATAATATTTTTGCTAAATTGATTCGCAATGAAATCCCTTCTGTTCGTGTCTACGAAGATGATGATGTTATTGGATTTATGGATATCATGCCACAGGCACCAGGTCATACGCTGGTCATTCCTAAAAAAGGCTCTAGAAACTTACTTGATGCAGATCCTGAAACATTATTTCCTGTTATTAAAGCTGTTCAAAAAATTGCAAATGCTGTCAAAAAAGCCTTTCAAGCAGATGGCATAACTGTCATGCAATTTAATGAAGCAGCTAGTCAACAAACCGTCTATCACCTTCATTTTCATATTATACCACGTATGGAGGGAATAGAGCTTACCCCTCATAATGATATGGTAACGCCTCCAGAAACACTTGAAGAGAATGCAAAAAAAATCCGTGCAGCTTTATAACACACTTTTAAGTTGTTGTGCTTTTTTTTCCTACACGTTTTTTTGTAAAGTTTTCCATTTTACTTTTCTTTGAACTTACAGATATATCGGAAGATGAAATTTCTAACTGTAAGCTTTCTTTTTTACCATTTGATTTTTGTGTCAATACGCGAACGGTACCACCATTGCGTAACTTTCCAAATAAAATTTCATCAGCTAATGGCTTTTTAATATATTCTTGTATAACACGCCCTAATGGGCGTGCTCCCATCTGAGAATCATATCCTTTATTAGAAAGCCATAAAGTTGCAGAAGGGCTTAATTCAAAACAAATTCCCCGATCAGCTAATTGTGCTTCAAGCTGAAAAATAAATTTTTGCACTATCTGATTGATGATTAAATGAGATAAAGGTGCAAACGGAATAATTGCATCTAACCGATTACGAAATTCTGGTGTAAAGAGTCGATTGATTGCTTCTATATCCTCACCATCACGATGTACTTTCCCAAATCCAATAGCTGATTTTGCCATATCTGAAGCACCAGCATTGGTTGTCATAATCAAAATAACATTGCGGAAATCAATTTTCTTACCATTATGGTCTGTTAATCTACCATAATCCATTACCTGCAATAAAATATTAAATAACTCTGGATGCGCTTTCTCAATCTCATCTAGCAATAGAACTGCGTGAGGTTTCTGATCAACGGCATCTGTAAGGAGACCTCCTTGATCAAACCCTATATAACCTGGAGGTGCTCCGATTAAACGTGCTATCGTATGCCGTTCCATATATTCTGACATATCAAAACGCAATAATTCAATGCCTAAAGATGATGCAAGCTGTTTTGCAACTTCAGTTTTTCCTACACCTGTTGGCCCTGAAAATAAATAACTCCCTATTGGTTTATCCGGTTCGCGTAAACCTGCTCGCGCCAATTTTATGGATGAAACTAAGACGGAAATTGCCTGATCTTGACCATAAACGACATGTTTGAGTTCTCTTTCAAGCTTACTCAGTATCTTCTGATCATTCCGGGAAACTGTTTTTGGTGGAATTCTTGCAATTGTAGCAACAGTCGCTTCAATTTCTTTAACACCTATACTCTTCTTGCGTTGTTTTTGTGGCAAAAGCTTTTGCGCTGCTCCACTTTCATCAATAATATCAATTGCTTTGTCAGGTAACCTACGGTCAATTATATAACGTGAAGATAATTCTACAGATGCCTTCATCGCCTGATCTGTATATTTAATCTGATGAAAATCTTCAAAATAAGGCTTCATCCCCTGCAAAATCTTAATCGCATCTGTAACAGAAGGTTCATTAATATCAATCTTCTGAAAACGACGCTCTAAAGCACGATCTTGTTCAAAGAATTTGCGATATTCTCTGTAAGTCGTCGAACCAATACATCGCATAGTTCCAGAAGATAATACAGGTTTCAAAAGATTTGCTGCATCCATATTTCCCCCTAATGTCGCTCCTGCTCCAATTAAGGTATGAATTTCATCAATAAATAAAATAGCATCTGGATATAGCTCAAACTCTTTAATAACTTGCTTTAAGCGTTCTTCAAAATCACCGCGATAACGTGTACCTGCAACAAGTCCCCCCATATCAAGAGAAAATATTGTTGCATTTGATAAAACTTCAGGCACTTGCCCATCAACAATGCGCTTTGCCAATCCCTCAATTATAGCGGTTTTCCCCACTCCAGGATCACCAACCAAAAGCGGATTATTTTTTGACCTTCGACATAAAACCTGAATCATGCGTGAAATTTCTATTTCACGGCCAATTAATAAATCAATTTTTCCATTACGTGCTTTACAATTGAGATCAACACAATAATTCGTTAAAGCACTTGTTCCTCTTTCACCATTATCCGAAATCTGCTGATCTAATTGCTCTTCAAGTCCTTCAAGTAACATGGATAACCCATCATCACGCGTGACACCCTGTGAAATAAAACGTACAGCATCATAGCGTGTCATTCCCATCTCTTGAAGAAAATATGCTGCATGGCTTTCACGTTCAGAAAAAATTGCAACAAGAACATTTGCCCCCGATACTTCATCTTTTCCAGCCGATTGTGCATGAATCACCGCACGTTGGATAACACGCTGGAAAAAAGCTGTAGGCTTTGTATCCTCATCAGCTCTAATCTGTTCATCTAACTCTGAGCGAAGATAATTGGTTAAGCGCTCTCGCAATTCCTCCACATCTACTTGGCAAGCCTGAATAACGGAATTTGCATCGGCATCATCTAACAGCGCAAGTAGAAGATGCTCTAGTGTTGCATATTCATGGCGTGCTTGAGTAGCAATTGTTAATGCACGATGCAAAACCTCTTCAAGACTAGGTGTAAAAGATGGCATAGCTCCTCACTTCCATTCCATTACACATTGTAACGGATGTTCATTTTGACGCGCACATTTCCTCACTTGTAATATTTTCATTTCAGCGACTTCATAAGTATAAGTCCCACATTCTCCTATCCCATTGTGATGAACATTTAACATTATCCGCGTTGCCTCTTCGAAACTTTTTTTAAAAAAGTTCTTCAAAACGAAAACAACAAAATCCATAGGTGTGTAATCATCATTAAGCAAAAAAACGCGACATAATTTAGGTTTTTCAAGTTTTTCTCTAGCCTTAGGCATTATAACCGCACCATGCCTACCTTCATCCCAATTCTTGCCCTTTTCATTATGCATAATACGAGCTATAGAGTTTATTATGAGCATCTGTCCCATTATCGTTTTCCATGCAGCACATTTTTATTAATTTTAAATTCTTTCATAACTATTGCAATACCTGTTTGTATTAGAAAAAAAATTTCCTCTATGGTTAGACTTCAATCGCTCACTCATAAAATAACTTCTGTAAACAAATTAGTAATACCATTCGTCTAAACTGCATCAATAAATTACAGAAAAGGAAGCTTTATAGAAGTTTTTTAGGATAAATGGAGAAATAGGATACTGCAAGTGTATATTAATTATCAAAAAATTATGCGCTACTGTAAAACAATAGCAATTTCTTTTGTTATGTTAGCTTTTTCTTACTGTTGGGCATCCGCCACACCTCAAGGGGCCTATCCTGATAAGTATGCGGCTATTGTTATAGATGCTACTACGGGAAAAACTCTATTTCAAGCCAATGCAACACTGAAACGTTATCCTGCTTCTTTAACAAAAATGATGACATTGTACCTCCTCTTTGAAGCTATGCAGATGCGTCGTGTGACACCAAATACACCAATTCCTGTTTCACATTATGCAGCAATGCGTCCACCGACAAAAATTGGATTTAAAGCAGGCCAAACAATTTCTGCAGAATCAGCAGCTAAAGCACTCATTACAAGATCCGCAAATGATGTTGCTGCTGCCATTGCAGAATATCTTGGAGGTAGTGAAAAAAAATTCGCTCAAATGATGACAGTAAAAGCCCGTAAACTTGGCATGAAACATACACATTTTGCAAATGCTTCAGGACTTCCGGATGTGCACAATTATTCTACAGCACGAGATATAGCGACTTTATCATTAGCTTTACGTAAACATTTTCCCAAACAATATAAATTGTTCAAAACAAAAAGTTTTAATTTCCGTGGACATAAAATTAACAGCCACAATAAACTTGTTAAAATAATGAAAGGTGTCGATGGAATTAAAACAGGCTACACACAAATGTCAGGTTCTAATTTAGCAACTTCGATGCGTCTTGAGGGGCGCTCTATTGTCGCTGTTGTTATGGGAGGTAAATCATCTACTGCACGTGACGAGCATATGGCTAGCTTATTGAATCAATATTTGCCCAAAGCAAGCCAAATGAAAAGTGGTGAACGTTTAATAGCTTCTGTACGCTATCACTTACCCACTGGGGCCAATACTCCTATACCGACCATTAAAGCAGATTCAAGTAATTTTGACGATGAAATTTCGACTATGTTGACAGCATTTGCAGAACAACCTAAAAACTCCAATATCGCAATAACGGCTGTAAATAAGGTAATTATACCAATACCGAATCCTCAAAAAACTATACCAGCTGAGACTCATAAAATTGTAACAGTCTCTTTGTCCGAAAATGCCGGATGGGCTATCCAAATTGGTTCTCTTCCTAGTGAAGAACAAGCAAAAACTCTACTTTTAAAAGCAAAAAATATAGCTTTTTCTACTTTAAAGCATGCATCTTCACACATGCAACTGTTTGAAAAAAGTGGGCGGCGTTATTACCGAGCGCGCTTTACAGGGTTTCAATCAAAAAAAGCTGCATTTGATGCTTGCTCTACATTAAAGAAAGCAAATTTTAACTGCTATACTGTAGCCTACTAAAAATTTTTGAATTCTGCGTTAAGGATAGTATTATGACAGATAATGCTTTTGCTTCATTCCATAAAAAAGAAATTTTATTGAAGCAATCATCCCTCCTTTCATTGCGTTCTCTTCACGATGCTGCCGCAAAACTTACTGGTTTAAAATATAATTCGACAGCATTAGATACACAGTCTCTTGTTAACCTTCTCATTTGCCAAACAATGCGTAACCGTCGTCTCATAATGCCTCCTGTACGCATTCATTTACGCGTTGCGAGCCAAACTGGTAATGTGCCTATTAAAATCCGTTTAGGAGCAACAAATATTTAATTCTACAGACCCTCTCTAAAAAATTATTTTATTATTAACCATTATCTACAGCCTTAGAAAACCTTTTGATAAACATACTTTTTTCTTAAATTGTTGAATTTTTCTGACAGCTTTTCCAACTATCCAATATCTCCAAGTTTTTAATAAAAACATTGTTAAGGACATAAAAATACCCAATATTTTTCCACTTTTTGGATTTAATATAAAAAATTGTCCTTGATATCTTTCTGGAAAAAATGAATAGCTTCATTAGATGAAAGCTTATCATTTGATGGGATTATTGTAAAAGTTCAATAAAGAAAATCTCTCTTAATAACGCTCCCCATACAACATAAACGCTGTAAAAAAACAATCTCACTCCTCTTACTTGTATTTATGTCAAAAGGCACAGAAAATTGGAAAATACAAATACTATCGATGAAAAAACGTAAACAAATTATCAGATTAAATATTATAATAACGATTTCCATAAGATTTTAATTTATAATTATAATTTATTTTTTGCATATTGAATAAGAGATTTTCGTAAAATGCTCTTATTTTACTTCTTATATTGAATCAGTCAAAATCGCTCGCTTGCTCATCACGAGAAAAATTGGCATATAAACTATTTAAAAAAGGATGATAGTGCTGGTTTTCTCCCTTTATAAATAAAAATGCTAATACTCTATAGATTTTATACCATCCATGGAAAACTTACATTATATTATTCATATGCAAGATACTGATTTATAAAGATAATTAATTATTTTGCATGTTAGATGAGAATCTCGAATATCGTAAGATTCTCTCATTAAAAATCTGTTTATGTTGAATCAATCAAAACCGTCTCTTGCATGTTATGAGCGAGATTAGTGTGTAGCGTGAAACTGTACCAAAAAGACTAAAAATGCCTATAATGAACCGTTTCAAATGCCAAGAGCTTTGTCCCTGTACAGAGGGGCGGCTCTGGCAAAGTGTGCAACCATGCCAGCGTACTCTTTTTATTAAGCATAAAGATGGGGACAGCTCAATGGATTTACCGTTATATCATTCACAGGTGCCATCGTGAAATGAGCTTGGGAGCGTTGAGAGATATTTTTTTAAAACGAACTCACGAACGCGTAACACGATAATGTTCTATTGTGTGCATTCTATTCTCATGAGAATTTTTATAAATATTTCTTAATGTATACGTTATTATTTATTTTAATTTTTTTGTCGGTAAAAAATTTATAAATAAAAAAGATATTTCCAATATATCTCTTAATTATTGTAAATTAGTGTTTTTTTTCAAGGCATTTTTTACCATACTAGGTAGAAAAAACTTCACTTTTAAAAAATTAAAGTCTTTAAAACTCTACTCTCTTCATCATAATTATTCAGATTTAAAACAAATTTTCCTTGGATACTCAGGCATAATCTTCCATTACTTAAAAGATATATGGCTATGGAAACTTTTTAAAGCCATAAAACCCAGCTAAAAATAATGGCAGATTGATCACTAACTTTACTTTACGCTTTCTTATTTTTTCCAAATTACACTTTTTCCCCACTTTAGAGACAAATCAAACAGATGCACAACACTCTCCCCTCCAAGCTTGCATGCAACACCTATTATTCGTTAAGAAAACACTGAATGATCTCAGATTTATTTCAAACTACTGCTGCATTAAAGTGGAATTTTAATTTAAAGGAACAAAAAACATAAGCTTTATTAGGAAATACGATCTCTCTCCAAAAAGTCCAGTTATGGATTGAAAAATGTTCCAGCTCTTAACAAGATATCGCATTGACTGCAAGACCACCTTTACTTGTCTCTTTATAGCGTTCACTCATATCATAACCAGTCTGGCGCATTGTTTCTATACAAGCATCAAGAGAAACAAAATGATCTCCATTACCATATAATGCAAGAGAAGAAGCCGTTACCGCCTTAACAGCTCCCATTGCATTACGCTCAATACAAGGCACTTGTACAAGACCTGCAACAGGATCACATGTCATTCCCAAGTGATGTTCAAGCGCAATTTCTGCCGCATTTTCAATTTGAGCTGGTGTTCCACCTAACGCTGCGGTCAACCCTGCTGCGGCCATTGAAGATGCCGTTCCAACTTCACCTTGACACCCAACTTCTGCACCAGAAATAGAGGCATTATGTTTGATAACACCGCCTATAGCTGCTGCCGTTAATAGAAAATTATGTATTCCCTCTCGATCTGAATCATCATTAAACTGAAGATAATAACGCAAAACGGCTGGGACGACACCGGCTGCTCCATTTGTTGGTGCTGTAACAACACGACCACCCGCTGCATTTTCCTCATTGACTGCTATAGCATATACCGAAAGCCAATCATTTGCCCAAAGTGGATAATTGTAATTTTTCTTTTGTTTTTCCAAAAGCGTTTCATGCAGCTTTTTAGCGCGCCTTAGAACACGCAATCCACCAGGCAACTCACCTTCTTGTGAAAGACCTCTATCAATGCAATTTGTCATAGCTGAAAAAATTTCATCAAGCCCTACATCAAGAGAAAAACGCTCTATCTTTGTTTCTTCATTTAAGCGCTTCATTTCAGCAATTGAAAGTCCTGATTTTTCTGCCATTGATAACATTGTACAAGCAGAATCGAATGGATATGGTACCTCAAATGCTTCTGGTTGTATATTATCATTCATATGGCTTAATTCATCCTCAGTCACAACAAAGCCACCACCGATAGAATAATAAATCTGCCGCAACAGAACATTCCCATCAGTATCAAGTCCTTCAAAGGCTAGTCCATTTGTATGTCCAGGGAGGATTTGCTTTCGTTCAAAAATAAGATCACGTTGCACATCAAACTGATAAGCGGGATGACCTTCTGGTTGCACTTTTTTTTCACGTATAACTTTTTCTAACAAAAACCCCATGCTATCAGGATCAACAGTAGAAGCTTTTTCTCCTAAAAGTCCTAATATGATAGCTCTATCTGTCGCATGACCAATACCTGTGAAAGCTAAAGAACCATAAAGATAAACACGTATACGAGAAACTTGGTTATCAGATAACTGAGAAAAATCTCGTATCCTTTGCAAAAACATATTAGCCGCTGTCATCGGCCCCATCGTATGTGAGCTAGAAGGACCAATACCAATTTTAAAAAGTTCAAAAACAGATAAAAACACGAACCACCTCAAAACTCCAATATGGTCTGAGTATACGCTTTTCTATAACGTTTGTCCTGTTTAAAATCAAATTGCGAGATAGAGTAAAAAAATGATAGCAATAAACACGAATGTTGCTCGTCTTGCTACCACCCAACACCCTCTTTCTATAGTGCTTTCCATTAGCCAACCTTCAAAACGAACAATGCCCTTAGAGTCATCACTCTCTTAATGTTTCGAACGTAGTAAAATAAGTGTTAATATGCAACATCATAATTTAATAAGAATGAAAAAATTCTACCAAGCATATTTTTCATAATGCACCAAGTTCTTCAAAGTATATGCTTAATGATATAAAATATTTTATGGACATGCTTCGATGAAACGTACAAAGTTTTCTAACGGTTCTCGTTCTGTCTCAAAATTGTTTTCTGGAGCACTCATATCGCGATAACCAAGTGCCATACCACAGATAATATTCCGATCAGAAGGTACAGATAAAAGCGTACGAATTTGTTTATGATAATCAGCAAAAGCTGCTTGGGGACAGGTATCCAATCCAAATCCACGTGCTGCTAACATAATGGTCTGCATAAACATACCCAAATCAAGCCAACTCCCTATTTCCATGTCGTGATCCATTGTAAATAAGAGTCCTACAGGTGCATCAAAAAATAAAAAATTTCGTGCTTTTTGATGAAGCATTTTTTCTTCATCTCCTTTTTGAATTCCAAGACTCTGATAAAGATCCAAACCAACTTTTCGACGCCTTGAAATATAAGGCTCACGCCACTGACGTGGATAATAACTATATTCACGCTCTCCTTTTACACCTGAAAGCACAAGTTGTGAAAGCTCTTGCCCTACTTTCTGTAATACACTTCCTGTAAGCACAATCACTTGCCATGGCTGAATATTTGTTCCAGATGGTGCACGTGCTGCAAGTTTTAAGATTTCTTTGATTGTTTCCAAGCTAACTGGCTGATCAGTAAAAGCGCGAATTGACTTTCGTGACAATATAGATTGAAAAACACTCATAGGAGAAACTGTCATTGTTTTTACTTTCTTTATGAAAAATAGTTTTTTCTTATCAAGAATAATATACTGCGAAAATACCTTTGCAGCTTTTTCAAACACTCTATTTCTTTAAATGACTTACACATTTCACGCAGTGGTAAATATTCCCCTTAGAGACGGTATAATCTATCTCTTTTAAGAGAAAGAAATTAGTCTAAAAGAAGACAAAATAAATTTATAATCAATGACTACCCCCCAACTCCGCTAAGCTCTCAAAAAAACTCTCTTCAATTCGTTCTAAATCCTGTAGAAGATCATCAACATCATGCTGCATCTGCTTTAAATCAGTTCGTTTTTTATGAATTCCTGCAATTAATTTCTTAAGCTTTTTCTCATTATCAGGTGGTTTTCCAACCATTGTCAAAATATCAGATATTTCAGACAACGAAAATTTAACTCTTTTAGTACACAGGATTTGTTTTAACTTATGACGACCCGTTTATGTATAAAGCCGTGTATTTGCAAACCGAAAAGGGATAAGAAGTCCCTCTTCTTCATAGCAAAGTTCGAGCTATTATTGAAAACTCACGTGTTAATTTTCCAATTGAATAACATTCGTACATTTTATTATTCTGTCTGCATAGATCACATTGTTATAAGAAATATGTCTATTTTTTATAAAACTTAGTGAGCACCTTAATCTCTAATTTTCTGCATTCTACTTTAGAAGAAAATACATTCACAAACATTGTATAGTAGAGAATCAATTATTTTTATATTACAGAAAGACTATTGATCTTTCATTATAAGTCCTTTTAAATCTTTATAGAAGATATCAATCAGAAATTTTCCTAAAATTCAAAATCAATCATTATTTGATTTGTAGATAATCAACTCTTTTCCTTGAATATGTTTTTTGAGTTTCACATACTTGGGAAAAAACTTTCTATACTGCCTTCAGAAATAAGAAAACTTTAAAATGAAGCAACAAGAAAGATAAGCATCATTACAAAACAATAAGCTACTAAAGATGTTAAAAATAACTATCGCCTTATAATTTTTGATATTTTTCAAGAGAATATACAACTTCTGCATTTCGAAATAAGAAAACGTCTGAACTTTCTATTCAGACGTTTTTTTATTATGTGATGTTGTATTTAAATTATTCAGCAACAGCCCCGGTTGTCATATTTGTCAACATAGCCTTAGCCACTTCGTTATTACTAGACTTACGCTGCTCATCTACAATCAAATCATCACGAACTGCAGCAATACGACGGATTTGAGAAATTGTACCACCCGTACCTGCTGGAATAAGACGACCGACAATAACGTTCTCTTTAAGTCCTTGCAAAGTATCAATTTTACCAGAAACTGCTGCTTCAGTAAGAACACGTGTTGTTTCCTGAAACGATGCCGCCGAAATGAAAGAAGGCGTTTGAAGAGAAGCTTTTGTAATTCCAAGAAGAATAGGATTACCAGATGCAGGTTTCTTCCCTTCTGCAATCAAATTATCATTGATTTCATCAAGTTCAATACGATCAACATTATCACCTGGAATATAACCAGAATCTCCAGATTCAGTAATTTCAACTTTTTGCAACATTTGACGAACAATCACTTCAATGTGCTTATCATTAATAAGAACTCCCTGCAAACGATAAACCTCCTGAATCTCATTAACAAGATAAGATGCCAAAGCCTCAACTCCCTTAATCGCCAAGATGTCATGAGGTGCTGGATTCCCATCAAGGATATAATCCCCCTTTTCAATTTGATCGCCTTCTTGGAAGTGGAACAACTTACCTTTTGGAATCAAGTATTCTACTGCCTCAAGAGTTTCATCATTTGGTTCAATAATGATACGACGTTTATTCTTATAACCACGGCCAAACCGAATTGTACCACTAACTTCAGCAATAATCGCATGATCCTTTGGACGACGCGCTTCAAAAAGCTCAGCCACACGAGGAAGACCACCCGTAATATCTTTCGTTTTGGCACTTTCCATTGGCAAACGAGCAATAACATCACCAGCCTTAACATGAGCACCAAGTTCAACAGAAAGAATAGTTTCCACTGACATCATATAACGGGCTTCACCTCCCTTATACAATTTAGCAATAGATTCACCTTCTTTATCCGTGTGAATAATAATGGCTGGTTTAAGATCCGCACCACGTGGATTAGCGCGCCAATCAATCACCAAACGCTTCGTAATACCCGTAGATTCATCAGCTGTTTCAGTGACAGATAAACCATCAATCATATCTTCAAAACCCACATAGCCTTCAACTTCCGTTAAAATTGGACGTGTATAAGGATCCCATTCTGCTATACGTTGGCCACGTTTAACCACATCACCATCATCAACAAAAATATGAGCACCATAGCTAACACGATGTACAACGCGCTCTTTTCCTAACTCATCCTTGATAAGGATAGCCATATTACGCCCCATAACAACCAAATGGCCTTCAGAGTTACGAACCACATTACGATTACGAATTTCCACCTTACCTTCATAAGATGCCTCTAAATACGATGAATCCACAACCTGCGCAGTTCCTCCTAAGTGGAAAGTACGCATAGTAAGCTGTGTTCCCGGCTCACCAATGGATTGAGCAGCAATAACACCAACGGCTTCTCCCTGATTAACAGGTGTTCCACGCGCCAAATCACGACCATAGCATTTTGCACAAACACCAAGACGTGTTTCACATGTTAATGCAGAACGAATTTGAACAGATTGAATCCCAGCTGCTTCAATCTTCGCAACATCAGCTTCCTCAATCATTGCTCCACCTTCAAGGATAACCTTTCCAGAGACAGGATGTAGAATATCAACAAGCGCTGTACGACCAAGAATTCTTTGCCCAAGGGAGGCAACAATTTGTCCTGCATCAACAATCGGCTGCATGGTAAGCCCTTTTGCGGTACCACAATCAACTGCTGAAATAATAGCATCCTGTGCAACATCAACAAGACGCCGCGTTAAATAACCAGAGTTCGCCGTCTTTAACGCAGTATCAGCAAGTCCTTTACGTGCACCATGCGTGGAATTGAAGTATTCATTAACAGTTAGACCTTCTTTAAAATTTGAAATAATGGGTGTTTCAATAATTTCACCCGATGGTTTTGCCATTAATCCACGCATACCGGCCAATTGTCTCATCTGGTTAGCAGAACCACGAGCACCAGAGTGCGACATCATATAGATCGAATTCATCGGTCGTTGACGACCTGTTTTAGGATCAAAATCGACGGCTTGAATACGTTTCATCATTTCATCTGCGACGCGATCTGTACATTTACCCCAAGCATCTACAACCTTATTGTATTTTTCACCTTGTGTAATCAAACCATCATTATATTGCTGTTCGTACTCCTTAGCCAAAGCTTCTGTTTCTGCAACTAAACGCGACTTACTATCAGGAATAACCATATCGTCCTTACCGAATGAAATTCCTGCACGACAAGCATAAGAAAAGCCAAGCTGCATAATACGGTCACAAAAAATAACCGTCTCTTTTTGTCCACAGTGCCGATAAACATGATCAATCATTTTAGAAATGTTCTTTTTCGTCATCTCTTGATTGACAATATCAAATGAGATATCCGCATTTCTTGGCAAAAGCTCACCGATAATCAAACGACCAGGTGTCGTATCATAAAGTTTAGAAACTTCTTTTCCATCCTTCCCCATATTCTTAACACGGCCTTTAATCTTCGTATGAAGCGTTACAACCTTATTTTCTAAAGCATAATGAAGCTCACCTATATCAGAAAAAGCCATTCCCTCACCTGGTTCTTTTTCAGAAACAATCGAAAGATAATAAAGACCAAGAACCATATCCTGTGATGGAACAATAATGGGAGCTCCATTAGCTGGATGAAGAATATTATTGGTTGACATCATTAAAACACGGGCTTCAAGCTGTGCTTCAAGAGAAAGCGGAACATGAACCGCCATCTGATCTCCATCAAAATCTGCATTAAAAGCAGTGCACACCAGCGGATGAAGCTGGATAGCTTTCCCTTCAATCAAGATAGGTTCAAAAGCCTGAATCCCCAAGCGGTGCAATGTTGGTGCACGATTGAGCAAAACAGGGTGTTCACGAATAACCTCATCCAAGATATCCCAAACTTCTGGATGTTCTTTTTCAACAAGCTTCTTTGCCTGCTTTACCGTTGATGAATAGCCTTTTGCATCAAGCCGCGCATAAATAAAAGGCTTAAATAATTCAAGAGCCATTTTTTTGGGAAGACCACATTGATGCAATTTTAATTCAGGACCCGTCACGATAACAGAACGCCCCGAGTAATCAACACGCTTCCCAAGTAAGTTCTGACGAAAACGTCCTTGCTTGCCCTTCAACATATCTGATAAAGACTTAAGAGGACGTTTATTGGCTCCAGTAATCACACGCCCACGCCGTCCATTATCAAACAATGCATCAACAGCTTCTTGTACCATACGCTTTTCATTGCGCACGATAATTCCAGGAGCACGCAATTCAATCAGCCGTTTCAAGCGGTTATTACGATTAATAACACGCCGATAAAGATCATTCAGATCTGATGTCGCAAAACGCCCACCATCAAGCGGAACCAATGGACGCAAATCCGGTGGAATAACCGGAATTGTTTTCATAATCATCCACTCTGGCTTATTTCCAGATTCAAGAAAATTTTCAACGATTTTAAGTCGTTTAATCAATTTTTTCTGCTTTAACTCTGAAGTTGTTTCAGCTAATTCAAGACGCAAATCATTAGCGATTTTATCTAACTCCATACTAGCTAAAAGCTCGTAAATAGCTTCAGCGCCAATCATAGCTGTAAACTGATCTTCTCCAAATTCATCAATAGCAAGCATATATTCTTCTTCAGAAAGAAGCTGATGGAGCTTAAGAGACGTCAATCCTGGTTCGGTTACAATATAATTCTCAAAATAAAGAACCCGTTCAATATCTTTTAAAGTTAAATCTAAAAGTGTAGAAATACGACCTGGTAATGATTTAAGAAACCATATATGCGCAACGGGTGCCGCAAGTTCAATATGCCCCATACGCTCACGACGTACGCGGGAAAGAGTAACCTCTACACCACACTTTTCACAAATAATGCCCTTATACTTCATGCGTTTATATTTGCCACATAGACATTCATAGTCCTTAATAGGGCCAAATATACGTGCACAAAAAAGACCATCACGCTCTGGTTTAAACGTCCGATAATTAATCGTCTCAGGCTTCTTAATCTCACCATACGACCAGGACAAAATTTTCTCAGGACTCGCAATAGAAATACGAATAGAGTCAAATGTCTGCGCTGGCGCTTGAGGATTGAAAAGATTCATGACCTCGTGGTTCATGCTGTTCTCCTTCAAAGATTCTTAGAACCTGTTGTAATATCTCATTTATTTTATAACAGATCTTCTTTAAAATACATTTACTTTTAAAAACAACCTGTATAGCCTTAATAAGGTTATTGAGCCTCTTAAAGTAATAAGAGCGCAGCCTTTTTCTAGTGCGCTCCTTGAATTATTATTCTGTCGTATCAGACAATGCCCGCTGTGCAATAAGTTCACGCGCATCATCAAGCTCCACATTAAGAGCAAGTGAGCGCATTTCTTTTACCAACACATTAAAGCTTTCGGGTATACCTGCCTCAAATGTATCATCACCACGCACAATTGCCTCATAGACTTTTGTTCGACCAGCCACATCATCTGATTTTACTGTTAGCATCTCCTGCAAAGTGTATGCAGCACCATAAGCTTCAAGTGCCCAAACCTCCATTTCACCAAAACGCTGACCACCAAATTGTGCCTTACCTCCTAATGGCTGCTGCGTAACAAGTGAATAGGGACCAATAGAACGTGCATGAATCTTATCATCAACAAGGTGATGCAATTTCAACATGTAAATATATCCCACCGTTACTGGACGATCAAAAGGCTCCCCAGTACGACCATCATAAAGCGTAACCTGCCCTGAACTATCTAATCCTGCGTCTTCCAGCATCATGTTAATATCAGACTCATGTGCTCCATCAAAAACAGGCGTTGCAATTGAAACCCCTTTCTTCATCTGTAAAGCCAATTTGTAAAGGCTTTCATTATCATACTGACGGACTGGCTCATTATGATTATCATCAGGCATAAGATTTTCAATACGCTGACGCAAAGGAAGTATATCTCCAGTTTCTTGATATAACTCTAACAAATCGCCAATCTTCTTGCCCATCCCGGCACATGCCCAACCAAGGTGCGTCTCAAGAATTTGTCCAACATTCATACGACTAGGCACACCAAGTGGATTCAAGACGATATCAGCATGGGTCCCATCTTCAAGAAATGGCATATCTTCTACGGGAAGAATACGTGAAACAACACCCTTATTCCCGTGACGCCCCGCCATCTTATCACCTGGTTGGATTTTGCGTTTCACAGCCACAAAAACCTTCACCATTTTCATGACACCAGGAGGCATTTCATCACCTCTTTGGACTTTTTCAACTTTATCCATAAAGCGACGTTGTAATGCTTCTTTTGATTCATCATATTGCTTACGCAAAGCTTCAATTTCATTTTGAAGCTTTTCATCCTCAACAGCAAATTGCCACCACTGTGATCGTGGATAATGCCCCATTACTGTACTATCAAGCTTTTTACTACCCGAAAAGCCTTTCGGACCTTCTACAGCAACTTTACCTGTCAACATATCGGTAAGACGCGCATAAACATTGCGATCAAGAATCGACTGTTCATCATCACGATCTTTTGCTAAACGCTCAATTTCTTCACGCTCAATTGCCATCGCACGTTCATCTTTTTCCACGCCATGGCGATTAAAAACGCGAACTTCAACAACAGTACCAAAAGTCCCAGGAGGCATACGCATAGAAGTATCACGAACATCAGATGCCTTTTCTCCAAAGATTGCACGCAGAAGCTTTTCTTCCGGCGTCATGGGACTTTCACCTTTTGGGGTAATCTTTCCAACTAAAATATCACCTGGTTGAACTTCAGCACCAATATAAATAATGCCAGCTTCATCAAGGTTTCTTAACGCTTCTTCCGCAACATTAGGAATGTCGCGCGTAATTTCCTCAGGTCCAAGTTTTGTATCGCGTGCCGCAACTTCAAATTCCTCAATATGAATTGAAGTAAACACATCATCAGCAACAATGCGCTCGGATAACAAAATAGAATCTTCATAATTGTATCCATTCCAAGGCATAAATGCTACGAGAACATTCCGCCCAAGAGCTAAATCACCAAGATCCGTGGATGGACCATCTGCAATGATATCGCCTTTCTCTACCCTATCACCGACATGTACAAGAGGACGCTGATTAATACAAGTGGACTGATTAGAACGCTGAAATTTCTGTAAACGGTAAATATCAACGCCTGATTTTGAAGGATCTAAATCTTCTGTTGCACGAATAACAATACGGGTAGCATCGACTTGATCAACAACACCACTACGTTTTGCACTCACAGCAGCTCCTGAATCGCGTGCAACAACGGATTCCATTCCCGTACCAACAAAGGGTGCCTCAGCGCGTACAAGAGGAACTGCCTGACGCTGCATGTTCGATCCCATCAACGCACGATTCGCATCATCATTTTCCAAAAATGGAATAAGCGCTGCTGCAACTGAAACCAACTGTTTTGGTGAAACATCCATCAAATCAACATGATCGCGTGGCGCCATTAAAACTTCACCTGCATGACGGCAAACAACAAACTCTTCTATAAAGCGGCCTTCACTATCTAATGAAGAATTAGCTTGAGCTACATAATGCTTTGCTTCTTCCATCGCTGAAAGATAAATAACTTCTTTTGTGACTTTACCATCAATAATTTTTCGATATGGGCTTTCAATAAAGCCATATTTGTTAACTCGCGCAAATGTTGCTAAGGAGTTAATCAGACCAATATTGGGGCCTTCTGGTGTTTCAATCGGACAAATACGACCATAATGCGTAGGATGGACGTCACGAACTTCAAAACCCGCACGTTCACGAGTCAAACCACCTGGACCAAGAGCAGAAAGACGGCGTTTATGGGTAATTTCTGACAATGGATTGGTTTGATCCATAAACTGAGACAATTGTGAAGACCCAAAAAATTCACGGACCGCTGCTGCCGCAGGCTTTGCATTAATCAAATCCTGTGGCATAACTGTATCAATTTCAACCGATGACATACGCTCTTTTATCGCACGCTCCATACGAAGAAGACCAATGCGATATTGATTTTCCATCAACTCCCCGACGGAACGAACACGACGGTTGCCAAGATTATCAATATCATCAATTTCACCACGTCCATCACGCAATTCAACCAACATCTTAACAACAGCAATAATATCCTCTTGGCGTAAAATGCGAACTGTGTCTGGACAATCAAGATCCATACGTAAATTCATCTTAACACGCCCGACAGCGGAAAGATCATAACGCTCTGGATCAAAAAACAATGAATGGAACATTGCTTCTGCTGTATCGATTGTTGGTGGTTCACCTGGACGCATCACCCGGTAAATATCAAATAACGCATCCTGCCGACTTTCATTTTTATCTACCTTCAAAGTATTGCGGATGTAAGCGCCAATATTCATGTGATCAATATCAAGAATATTGACTTGATCAGCACTAACATCGAGCAGAATTTTTAATACTTTTTCGTCAATTTCATCACCAGCTTCAAGGTAGATTTCACCTGTTTCGTAATTGACGATATCTTCGGCTAGATAACAACCTAATAAATCATCTTCACTAACTTTAACCGCTTTAAGTCCTTTTTCTACCAAAGACTTTGCAGTACGAACTGTTAATTTTTTACCAGCCTCCGCAACGACTTCACCACTATCTGCATCTATAAGATCAGAAATGAGCTTCATTCCTTTAAAGCGATCCACAGAATAAGGAACACGCCATCCTTCTCCATCACGCTCATAAGTCACTTTATCATAAAACGTCGATAAAATATCCGACGCATCCATACCTAATGCCATCAAAAGACTAGTAACAGGAATCTTGCGCCGTCGATCAATACGCGCATAAATGATATCTTTAGCATCAAACTCAATGTCAAGCCAAGAACCACGATATGGAATAACACGAGCAGCAAAAAGAAGCTTTCCTGATGAATGGGACTTTCCTTTATCATGGTCAAAAAAGACACCAGGAGAACGATGCATCTGAGAAACAATAACACGCTCCGTACCATTAACAATAAAGGTACCATTCGTCGTCATTAAAGGCATATCGCCCATATAAACGCCTTGCTCTTTAATATCTTTGATATCTTTGGAGCCAGTATCCTCATCAACATCAAAAACAATCAAACGCAATATGACCTTTAATGGGGCAGCATAAGTTAAATCACGTTGACGGCACTCTTCAACATCAAATTTTGGTAAATCAAATTCATAACCTACAAACTCAAGCATAGCTGTCCCGGAAAAATCTGAAATAGGAAAAACCGATTTAAAAACAGCTTGCAAACCTTCATCTGGTCGCCCACCTTTCGGTTCCTCAACCATGAGAAATTGATCGTATGAGGCTTTTTGAACCTCAATAAGATTCGGCATTTCTGCTACTTCAGGAATCTTACCAAAAAATTTCCGTACGCGCTTACGACCATTGAATTGAGACATCATTGCGTGAGTCTGAGCCATCGTCGCTCCTTGATCTTTACTGTTCAAGGTAGACCAACCTTGAAAGCCTTATACCATTAACCTGCATATGCAGACCAGTTCACTTGACACTCATAATGAGCATCATTAACTTTCCCCACCAACATAAGTCATTTATCTCTTTGACTCTATGATGAAGGGGGAAGTAATCCAAACCTATCCCATTCCTGTTACGAAACCATTGGGAAAAGGTTTTTTACTCATTATTTTCCCTCTTTGTATTAAGAGAAAGAAAATCGGCGAACATAAATGTTCGCCGATAAAATTAAATTTACTTAAGTTCAACTTTAGCACCAGCAGCTTCAAGTTGAGATTTAATTTTCTCTGCCTCTTCTTTAGAAGCACCTTCTTTAATAGGCTTGGGTGCTCCTTCAACCAGATCTTTAGCTTCTTTAAGACCAAGTCCAGTAAGGGCACGAACTTCTTTAATAACATTAATTTTTTGTGCGCCACCTTCAACAAGAATAACATCAAATTCTGTTTTTTCTTCAGCAGCTGGAGCAGCAGCACCAGCAACAGCAGCGACAGCTACAGGAGCAGCAGCCGAAACCCCCCACTTTTCTTCAAGTAACTTAGAAAGCTCAGCAGCTTCCAAAAGGGTTAGATTAGAAAGGTCTTCTACGATCTTCTCTAGATCAGCCATTTTTAAATTCCTTCAATTAAAAGATTTGAACCATTATTAAAACTTATCCAAAAAAACAGAAAAGCATTAAAGCTTTTCCATAAACATGAATACAAACAGCCTTAAGCCGCCTTATCCTCCTGAGCATATGCTCCAATGACACGCGCAACCTGACCAGCAGGGGCATTAACAACCTGTGCAATACGGGTCGCAGGGGTAGAAATCATACCCACAAGTTTTGCACGCAACTCGTTTAATGAAGGCAATGAAGCCAATGACTTCACAGCATCTACACTTAAACTTGTTGCACCCATTGAACCACCAAGGATGACAAATTTGTCATTGCTTTTCGCAAAATCAACAGCAACTTTTGGTGCTGTGATTGGATCTTCTGAATAAGCAATAAGTGTTTGTCCGGTAAACAAACCCACTATCGATTCAGATTCCGTGCCCTGAAGAGCGATTTTAGCAAGACGGTTTTTGGCGACCTTAACGGCACCGCCAGCTTCACCCATTTTCGAACGCAGATCATTCATCTGTGAAACTGTCAGACCGGAATAATGTGCAACAACAACAGAACCAGACTTCCGAAAAGCCTCGTTAAGCCATGTAACAAATTCGCGTTTTTCCGCTCTATTCACTGTCTCTCTCCATTTAACAGATTTGCTTAGAACAAACCTGTTGGTTACCTTTGATAACATAAAATACTTCATGTCACCGATGAGGATCCTGTCCCCTTTTTCACGCACAGCGTTCAAAGGCAACCTTGGCTCAAACCCTTTAAGTCTTTTAACTCTCAGTTTTTACCCCAGTCTCATGCAGGCTTTTTTGATTAAGATACTTAAAAGTATCACCTACAATCTCGGACAGGATATTCCGGAATTTCTTCCGGTACAACCTAAGCTCTATAAAGCTTAGATAGCTAGCTGATCAAAACCAGCATTTAAAATACAATTTTGATGTTCACATACCCCAAAACAAAATTATAAATCAGCTTATACTGTCTCTGAACGAACTGTTGCTGGATCAACTTTAACACCAATCCCCATAGTCGAAGAAACAGCAACGCGCTTAATATACTCACCTTTTGCACCTTGCGGCTTAGCTTTAATAACTGCACTTGCAAAGGCTTTTATATTTTCTACGATTTTTTCAACACCAAAAGAAGCCTTACCAATACCAGCATGCACAATACCGGCTTTTTCAACACGAAACTCAACAGCACCACCCTTAGACGCTTTGACAGCACCAGCAACATCAAGTGTTACAGTACCAACTTTGGGATTGGGCATCAAACTCCGTGGACCAAGAATCTTACCAAGACGACCAACAAGAGGCATCATGTCTGGTGTTGCAATACAACGATCAAAATCTATAGTCCCTCTATTAACGCTTTCAAATAAATCTTCGGCACCCACAATATCAGCTCCTGCCGCCTTAGCTTCCTCAGCCTTATCCCCACGAGCAAAAACGGCAACACGAATATTTCTTCCTGTTCCATTAGGCAAATGAGCAACACCTCGAACCATTTGATCAGCATGACGAGGATCAACACCCAAATTCATTGAAATTTCGATTGTTTCATCAAATTTAGCAACGGCACGCTCCTTAACCATTAAAACAGCATCTTTTAAAGCGTAAAGTTCACTAAAATCGATATCTTTTCGGATATTTTTTATTCTCTTTGCTACTTTTGCCATAATACTAGCCCACCACTTCCAAACCCATCGAGCGAGCAGAACCTTCAACCATACGCATCGCTGCCTCAATGTCATTTGCATTAAGATCTTTCATCTTTGATTCCGCAATCGAACGAATTTTATCGCGAGAAATGCTTCCTACAGACACTTTACCAGGCTCTTTTGAGCCAGATTTCAGGTTTGCTTCCTTCTTTAAAAAGAATGATACAGGAGGCGTCTTGAGAGAAAATGTGAAAGATTTATCTTGGTAATACGTAATAACAACTGGAATCGGTGCCCCCTTTTCCATTTCTTGTGTCGCTGCATTAAACGCCTTACAAAATTCCATGATATTAATACCACGCTGCCCAAGAGCTGGACCAATCGGTGGAGATGGAGTAGCAGCTCCTGCAGGGACCTGCAACTTAAGCTGACCTATACTTTTTTTTGCCATAACAATCTGCCTTTAATTTCACTGGTATACTGACAATTCATCTTGCCCGTCACCCGCTTGCAGTCACGTGGTTCGGATCATTAAGCCGACAAAAGCTATAAATCACCTCCCACTCCTTCCTTAAAGTAATAAAAACTACTCTAAGTTTAATCAGAGTTTTTCAACCTGACCAAATTCCAAATCAACAGGCGTAGGACGCCCAAAAATAAGCACTTCAACCTTAAGACGAGAGCGCTCTTCTTCAACCTCTTGAACAATTCCATTAAACGAAACAAAAGGACCATCAGCAACGCGAACTTGCTCTCCAACCTCAAACAATACAGAAGACTTTGGAGACTCAACCCTTTCCTGAACTTGTTTGAGAATTTGCTCAACCTCTCGATCAGAAATGGGAACAGGACGCGCATCCGATCCTAAAAAACCTGTCACTTTAGGCGTATTCTTAATAAGATGATAAACTTCATCTGTTAACTCAGCACGAACAAGAACATAACCAGGAAAAAATTTTCGCTCAGTATCAACTTTGCGTCCACGACGAACCTCTACAACACGCTCTGTTGGAACAAAAATCTTTTCAAAAAGATGATCAAGTCCCTTCTGCTTTGCCTCCTTATCAATAGCTTCCGCTACTTTCTTTTCAAAATTTGAATATGCCTGAACAATATACCAACGAGCTGCCACAGTCACACTTCCTTACATTCTCAACTAAAAAGATATTTCAGAAGATCAATAACCCGCCAAACACCAAAATGCATAACCTGATCCACAATAAAAAAGAAAGCTGAAGCCAATGCAGTTACCAACAAAACCATAATAGTAGAAATAACCGTCTCACGACGTGTAGGCCATTTCACTTTAATTGTTTCTGCATAAACCTGCTTCAAAAAGGTAATCGGATTGGTTTTAGATGCCATCGTCACACTATACTCTCTCTAGTCCTATTGTGTTTTATAGAACAAAATAAACAGAAAAAAATGCAAAAGCCAACTTTCAGACTTATGCAATTTCCTTACTTTCTATTCAATACCGTTTCACACACAAAAAAACAAGCCCCATATCAAAAAAAGCGAAAAAGGCAGCAAAATCCACTCCCTTATATGTAAAATCCCCCTTTGGCAGGGGCAGCAGGACTTGAACCCGCGACCTGCGGTTTTGGAGACCGCCGCTCTACCAACTGAGCTATACCCCTAACTCTCAAAATTAAAATACTTTTAACACCCCTTTAACAAGCATTATTTATTCAATGATCTTAGAGACGATACCGGCACCAACAGTACGACCACCTTCACGAATAGCAAAAC
>NZ_JBHIRD010000009.1:0-85679 GCF_042196905.1 Bartonella sp. AA89HNZF | reverse complement strand
TCTTTAAAGAATTAATGATTTTTGCGATCTTTTTTAGAAACCAGCGTAATGAGGGAGAAAGTATGCCGTGAGAAAAAGAAGGGGAAGCTTTTTGCTTTTGCAGCCATTGGTCTTGATGTTTGAACGGAAACTGGCAGTGGTAAGGGGAAGGCTACATATTTTTGATGTTTCCGTTTCGCGATAGTTTTTTCCTATTTGAAATGCTTCTGCAATTTTTGTAAGTATATCTCCTGTTTCTAAATGACGATCGCTGAAATTTTCCATATTTCGTACATTTTTATCTTCTAGCACTTGCCATAATTTATCGATTGCTTGAAATCCCTCTGTTGTGTTTTGAATAAGACCAAGGTTTAAAAGGCGATTAATAGATTTGTGAATGTTTTTAGTTTCTGAATTGACAAGTTTGAGGATATCAGAAAAAATTTTAGCACCAAGTATAATAACAGTATAGACAGCGCGTAGTGTCGGTGAGGTCATGGCAAAAATGAGCGAATTATAAGAAAAATGCTTTGGCTGTATTGCACATGGATATCAATAGAATATTATTCGTGCAGAATGTAGCTACCTTACGCTTGTCTATCCCATAATCCTTTAAGCTATGAGACAATTTGCAACGGCGTTTACAGAGCAATCTTTAAAGACCATTTTGAGCTTTTTTGCCGCAGAGTGTGTTACAAAATCATAATTGAGCCATTTATGGCGAAGTGTTTTGCGCACCCTTGTTGTGCCCCCAGTAGCAAAAATTATATGTGACATTGAAGTTCCTTATTTTTTAGTTTGCATAAGGCAAAGGCAAGAAGCAAAGGCGGAGACACCAACAATCATGCAAAAGGTGAAAGCGATGTGATTGTTGAAATGGCTGATGATCCATCCACTTGTCCATGAGCCGGCAGCTTGGCCAATATTTGAAATAACAAGAATATAACTAAAAAGAACACTGGCAGAGAGGGATGAGGTTGTTTTCCTTGCTTGATAGTATATCTCTGGAATCATGACAGATTCATAGACACTGTAGGCAATTAACGCAGTCACAGCGGTAAAGACGCCACCCATAAGGAAAAATGCAGCGAAACTTCCCATAAGCCATAATAGGTAGAAAGTTGATTTATCAGAAAGGCTGAGATGTTTATTGATTATTCCTTGCCAGATACAAATACTGATGCCAACAATTGAAAAGAAAATTCCACTATAAGGGGCGAGATTGCTGTCAAATTTACTGAGAAGTGTTGTGGTGGTGATGAAAATTCCCATGAGGAATGCACAAAGCAAAGCCGTGACCAGCAAATAAGCAATAGAGCGATTATATATTATTGTTTTTAAAGAAGAAAGAAAAGAATTCTTTATTTTTTTGTTCTTTTCAAGAGATAATTTTTTATGGGGGTAGTGATAAACAATTTGAATGGATAAAACACAAAGATACAAACCAATGAGTGCAAAAAAAGCCATCAAAAAAACTGATGCGTTGTATTTTATGGCACTCGTTGCAACAAGAGGGGCGATAACGACAGCAGCATTTTGAAAAAAAGAATAGAGAGTTAATGCGCGCTTAAGAGCATTTTCATTGAGATGTTCTGATAAAATTTCTCTCAAAAATGGCTTTGAAATTGCTTTCGAAAAAGCCATTAAGGTAAAAAAGATCAACCATGCAGAAGGTGTGAGCGATAGGATAATGCACACAAAAGCGCTACTCCTTAAAATAAAGGCGGTAGCCATTAAGAGTTTACGCGAAAATCTTTCTAATAAACCCGTTGTGGTTACCATGAGAATGCTTTCAAGGATTACTGATCCAGCGAGATAAAAAGCGACATTGGCAGCAGTTATGAGAGAAGAGTTTCCAAGCAAAGGGAGTACAAAGAAAAAGGAAAATTCAGAAAGAAAAACTGTGCTATAGATGAAAAAAGTTATTTTATTTTTGCCCATGGAATTTCCATAGAAGTGTCGTTAAATGATCAAATACATTTTGTTGTATCTCTTGAGGAAGTTTTGTCAGCCCTGTTTCTGCTGTGCACATTTCGTTGAAATAGTATCCTTCTTGATTCACCAGCCAGTCCACTGCAAGAATATTGTTTTTTGTTTTTTCTACGATGTTTTTAGAAATATCGAGCATGATTTGGATTGAGCAACAACACTGTGCGCGGATGTCTACGCAACAATCGTAAGATCATTGAGACCTTGATCCTATATCTTCTCCTGATGGTTTTGACTGTTCCTAATCCTATTTGATAACCAATTGACATCCCGCATTCTTGCTTTTCCATTTTAACCTTTATGAAGAGGATGTACTATCCCCCCATAGATTGTCAACATATGAATGGGATGAATGATTTTGTAACCTTTTAATGAATTTATATTTTTTTAGTGGAAGGTTATTCATTCTCTTGAAATAGAGAAGAAAAACGATAGCGTTCGCTAATCATTTTTCAATTCTCTTTTAGCGCATGCGTTGATATTTTCCTCCATGGCGTTGTAAAAAACCTCTCTCAACAAGAGTGCGTCGTAATCGGGCAAAGTCTATCGTAAAGAGGTTGCATATCTTGGAAACTTCCGTTTCGCTATAGATTTTTCCCATTTGAAAGGCTTCACCAATTTTTGATAGCATCTCTTCTGTTTCTAAATGGCGGTCGCTTAAATTTTCCTTCTCCCGCTCATGTTTATTTTCTAGCATTTTCCACACTGTCTCTTCGGCTTGAAATCCTTCTGTTGTGTTGTGAATAAGTCCAAGATTCAAAAGGCGATTGATGGATTTGTGAATGTTTTTGGCATCTGAATCAATATGTTGGAGGATATCAGTAAGATTTTTTGCACCAAGGATAATGGCGGCATAAACAGAGCGCAGGGTAGGAGAGGTCATGGCAGAAATGAGTGAATTGCGTGTGTAGCGTTTGTGAAGTGCTTCTGCTCCCATGGGCAAAAGGTCATTGCGAATGGGCAGTTCATTGATTTCTATGAGTTCTGCTTGGAGCGATTGTGCACGTACAATTTGTTCGGCTGGGGTGCGTTTGCGAATAATCCCCAGACCACCCTGGCGATATTTGTGGTTTTCGGGGAGTGTTAAAGCCTCATAGGAGCCATCAAGCCGATAGAGGAGTTCTTCCCAGATAGGGGTTCTAACGCGTCGAACACGTTGTTCGCTATTGAGAGCAATCGTTGTGGTCATTGTTGGTTCATGCAGACAAAGATAACCACCAGGTGTGATATGTTCCCAAAGGGTTATAACAAATCGTACATCATCTCCTGGCGTTCCAGCATCAATCCAAGCAAAATCTATTGGCACCCAAGATTTGAGAGTTCTTTCATCAAGAGAGAAAAAATTTTCATTGATAAATGTTACAGTATCTTTTTCAATGCCATCTTTAAGAAGTCTTTGCCATGCTTGTTTTGCTTTTTGGAGTGCTCTTGCGATAAAGCGCGTACTATCACCAGCACCGATTTCAATGACTGTACGCGGTCTTGCCATTTGAATGAGTGCATGGATCAGTTGAGCACTATTTTCTGTTCCCATACCAGGTCTTATCAGCTGCATCTTTTTATCCTTATAATTTTATCAATCGTAGCATTCCTGCTTTTACAAGAAACTTTATTGAATCCTCTAGCGGGTGTTGAAGATGCATTGGTGTGGTGGCTTGCTTCAAGAGATGTTTTGTTTTTTCATGAAGCCGGATTGTACGTCCATTAAGTTGATTAATGGCAAGGAACCCAAGAGAAGAATCTATGATAATACATGTTGGCTCTCGTAAAAGAGCGGTTGCATCATTTTTTGAAAAGGCTTTTTGATTTGTTTTAAGGATTGGACAAGGCAGCCTTCACGAAGTGCTTCAAATGTGGGAAAGTCGAATCCGCCAAATGCCGCTCCTTTTGTAGAAATAACGATTGCAGGTTGTATTTGCCGTTTTCCAATTAAAGCTGGTTTATTTCTCGTTATCTGTACGTCCTTTGCCCATTGAACGCGTGATAAAGGATTGAGTTCACGTGGGTAAACGTCAAAAGAATTGATGGCTGTGGGCGGTGTGGTTTTTTGTAAGGCAAGGGTGTGGATGCTTTCATTCAAGTCATGTAGCATATAGTCTGCCAGTTGCCATATATAACCACCTGTTCCATTGTAAAAGTTTAAGCCTATAGGGTCTTGTTGCATGATGTTAAACTGTTTTCTTCTGCTTTAAAATATCAAGTTTTGGCAAGGGTTATTTGCTTGGGTTGTTTGCTCCTCCACACGAGAATGGTTTATCAAAATCACATTGCTTGGTATAGGGTTGCATGGGAGATACAATAATTTGATCAAGTGGTGATTTTTATGCTATTTTTTGGCATGTTTTTTTTTCGAGAGAAAAGATGGTAAAGTTTGCTAGGCATTATCCCATTCCTTTTTTTGCAGAGCGCGGTTTAATGTAAAGCCTAATATGCCTGTGATCATGGTGGCAATGCCGATGATAAGGAGTGTGTATTGGGTGTGATGCACTTTTACAAAACCTGCACTGATAAAACCAATGCACACGGCTGTTTGTATGATAAAGATATAGGCGGGCATTTGACTGTTTCGTTGTTCTTTTTGGATGGCTTTCATCATAAAACTTGCCATTAGTGCATTTTGCACACCGTTGGCACCCCCAAGGATGAAAAATGACAGCATCATCAACCATACAATGTGTGTGAGAGAAAAGCAGAAAATTGCAAATCCAATTATTGTCGCAGCCAGTGATGCTCCAGCAGCATTGCCAAAGCGGTGGAAAAGGCTGGAAAAGCAGAGCGGTCCAACGACGAGCCCTAGACTTATCATACTTGCAATTATCCCGTAGGTTTCAGCGCTTAAATACAGTTCGGTGCGGATGCGGACAATTGATAGGACATTAAGAGCCGAGGTGAGGGTGATGGTAATGATGAGGGGGGCAAGAGCATAGACAACATTTTTTTTACGCAAGAGCCCTCTTAAGTCTAGTCCCTTTTTGGCTTGTTGTACTGCGTTTGTTGTTGGCGTATGCATTTTTAAACTTTTAAAACAGAAGAGAGTGATAAAGGTTGCACAAAGAACCATGATGGATAGTGCAAAGAGCCCTTTTTGCCCGTTTGAAAGACCATATAGTACACCTCCTAACAGTGGTCCTGCAATGTAGCCGAGATTACGGACTGTTTGGATAATGCGGTTGTTACGGTCTAATTGCCGATCATTTTTTGCGAAGTCAGGTACAGCAACAAGGATAGCAGACCAAAAGAGTGAACCAGCACACCCTAGTGCAAAAGAAAGGGTAATATAAAGCCAAAATTGGTTAGCGATTGCGGCTGCGGCTATGAAAAGTGCTTCAAACAATAAAACAATGGGGACTGTTCGCGTTGGTTGGAAGCGATGTAAGAGGCGCGGCGCAATGGGTCCTGCACAAATTGCTCCTATAAGCCCTGCAAAAAGCAGCATTGAAATCGAGGCTGTACTTTCTGCTAAGTGTAAAGCAAATGTGACCTGCGCTGTTTCATCGGCAAAGCTGCTAAGAGCCAAAATAATAAAAAGCCCTATTTGGGCGAAAATCATGGATTTCTTCTTTGTCACAATGCTCCCCAAGATGCCAAAGCTTTTACAGCTTTCAAAATTTCCTGCTGTGCATATTTATATGGGGTATCATTTAATTTTGCTAGATCTAATTTTTTCCTGATAAAAGTTGGGAAAGGAAGCTCTCTAGATGAGATCTATACTCAAAATTGGCGCAATGCCCATTTGCAGCGATAAGGAGTTCTTTTGTTTCCAGTAAGGGCACCCATTGGAGGGTTGTGAGTGGGCGAAGAGTGATTTCATTTTCAATCTCAGAGACGTCAACAAGAGGGCGATCGATGCATAAACGTGAACTTGTATCACAAATTAATTGAGAAACCAGCATATGGCGTTTTAAGGTACCATTTGCGATGGCGGAGTTTAGTGCAGAGTGTTGAAAAGCATTATCAGGGTTTAAATTTGCTCTTCCTGATGCGCGGATATCATGTCGCGTTCGATCATCAAGATGGAGTAAATGCGTGACATAATTTTTATGATGTTGTGCATCGTGTGCTGTTTCCCAAAAGGCAATATTGATATTTGCCGCGATATTTTTTCCAGTTTCAGCAACGTGGAAAGCATCATGGGGAAAGTAGGCAACACGGTCTGTACGGTTTTGCAGCGCAATTGCTGTTGATTTATGCGCTTCATATTCAGGATATTTTAACCCTTGGAGGTCTTCTCGTGTGTTAGGCCATGCAAACATTGTTTTGCCATCCTGTAGAGTAAAACCAAAATTATGAGCGTGATCTACATGGATCCCAACATGGGTAGAAGAATACCGGCCAATGAAGCAGTCAATATCTACACGTCCACCAGGTCTAAAACCTAAAGAATGTGCTAATTGATCTGCAAATTGTTTTGCCGCGTCCCATAGTATAGGAGTTGCAGCGTATAACCCATAATACATGACCGACCATTCTTGCCCTTTAGCATATTGATCAACGCGGGCAGTATATTCTTCTATAGTCCTTTCCGTATCTAAAACAAGAAAGTTTGAAGGAGGGTGTGGAGCTCACACGCCATTAACCACTGTTACTACTTCGGATTTAGGATTAAGTGCTAAGAGTTTATGAGGACGTAGAGCGTATTGTCTTAAAGCATCCAAAACATCCATTTCATTGAAAGGGATGTACGAAATTGACAATTCAGCTCCTTGCTTAGCCCAATTTTTTGAGAAAAGCCCTCTGAAAATAACTGAAACATGCACTTAAATAAGCTTAATTTTTAAAGTTGGATGGATAAGCAGATCTATATCAACAATACATCATTAAACTTCCAGCGAACCGTTCATAACAAGCTTATTTTGATCAATTTGAATATCACTGTGCTTGGTATATTTAATACTTCCCCTTGATTTCATCTCTTTAGCAACCAATTCAATAACCTCTTTTACTTTAATTTAAGTAAAATATTCATATATTCCCTCCTTAATTGATAAAAACACATAATAATTCATATAAAAAATGATCACATTCGCGCATCTTGCATAAATTTTTTGTCAGGCGTTTTTTAGCAATATCATTGAAGAGGGTATTCGCTTTTTTTCTTAACAACAAAGAGATGCATGATTTTTTTGCTCTTTTCTTTGAAGGGATACACTGCATATAATGAAGAGCTCTCTATGTTTTCTTAAAAAGATAGATTGTTCTCTTTGAGGATTTTTGATTTTTTAAGGGCAATGAGTACAATATTCTCTCATCATTTGTGTATTCTGCTTTCAAGTTTGAACTTCGAAAGACTTTGTTTTTTTATGTTGTAAGGTCGTGTATAAGTTGCCATTTACGCAAAAAGCTTTTCAAGCAGGTGCCAAAAAAGCTGTACAGATTGTACAGCTTTTTATTGGTTTTATACTTTCTGAGCCATAAGTATTTAAAGCGTGAAAAAGTCTCTGCGACTTCTGTACCCATAATAGCCAAAAACGCTGGAAATTACGGCACCTATGAGGCTTCCTAAAAAGCCCCACCATCCCATATTGGAGGCTGTTTTTGTGGCTTTAGTTGCAGTGTTTTTTGCTCCCTTGATCGTATCCTCAAGATTGTCTGAGAGTTTTTCAGCCTGTTCTTCAAAGGTTTTGATGGCTTTTTCGGTTTTTCCCTCTGCGCTTTGATAGAGTTGAACGGCATGGTTGGCTGCTGTTTGTGCCTCCGCACGGGTCATGCCATCCTTCATAAGCGCATTGATGATATCGCTTCGATTAAATTTTGTCGTGAGATCTTCTACACGATCAGACAGGCGTTCACCAAGATTTTTTAAAGTGGTGCGATAGTGAGACGGATCATTTTTAAAAGCTGTTATCGCAGAACCAATATCATTGAGTGCAGCTTGATAGGTTTGTTTTAAGCGATTAGCATTGAGAGCAGGAATGTCGCTTTTATTGAGAAGGGTGTGTAACTCATTGCCAAGTTGGTCAAAATTAACTCCATTGTCACTTTTTGTTGTAAAAAACTTTTCAAGATTTTCACTGTTTAAGTTTGACAGTAGGGGGGATATGTTTGTTTTAAAACTATCTACGGTTTGTTGTATCGTAGCAGTGTTTTCTAGAGCGGTTTTAGCCCCTATCTTTGCTGTACTAGAAACCACGTGGATGGCTTGGAGTGTCAGAAGAAGTGTTATGAGAGCCCAGGTTAAGAACCCATGAAGAGCTCCTGCCGTTTCAGCAAAACGTCCGGCGACAAAGCCTCCCAAGGCTAGGCTAATCAGTGTAACGATAACAGAACCCACGCCAAAGGAGAGGAAAGAGCCTTCAAATGGGGATGAAGAAGTGAAATCCATTTGGCTGAAGCCCAAAGCAGAAATGAGGAAAGAGAGGCAGATTGAGGTGGCAAGAGCTGTCACCAGTCCCGCAAAGATTGCGGACCATGAAATGGGTGTGTGAAAGAATGGATACTTTTCTTCTAGAGATGTTTCTCCTAGAAAATTGGTATCGAATGGTGTGTTTTCAGGAATGCGAGTTTCCATGTTTTATCTCCTTGAATATGCTGGAGATACAATGCCTTTTTGCAAATTATGTTCCAAAAGGGAATAGATATGAGCCAAAAAGGAATAGGAAAGATCTAAAGTTAAGATCGAGATCATCATGGTGGGGCATTTTCTTTTGAAACTTTGTTTAAAGCGCGTTCATAGAGAGTTTTTGTTGATCATAAAAAAGGGTGTGAAAACGACAAGGTACGCTTATAGGGCTTTATGAGGTCATAATAATATGGATGCTTTTTTGTTTATATTCTTTCATAAATTTGAATTTTTATCTCATGACAACGTCTTGGTCGATAAACATATGATAAGCGTTACGAATGGGAATATATTTATGTTTCATGAATAAAAGCACACTTTGTATAGAGAGCTCTTTCTTTGTGTTTTCGCTATTGTATTCTTTTGACAAATGCTTTTCTTTTTGATTGTATCAAAAAGTTTAAAGAGAGACCTTGTTAGGATATAAAATGTTTCGTTCAACTTTTTTTAAAAATCGTGAAATCTATGGACCTCTTTGTATTGGCTTTGATCCGAGCCATAAAGTTTTGCAATCGTGGAAACTAAGCTTTGATTATAAAGGTCTAAAAGATTTTTGTGATATTCTCTTAACAGCAGTTGTGGGTAAAGTAGGTATTATAAAGCCGCAAGTCGCATTTTTTGAATTATATGGTGTGGAAGGTCTTCAAGCTCTGAAAGAACTGATTGAAAATGCACACGAACAAGGCATATTGGTTCTGGCGGATGCAAAAAGGGGGGATATTGGCTCTACTGCTGAAGCCTATGGTAAGGCTTGGCTTGGTTCAAGCAGTGCGTTCAAAGCTGATGCCATGACAATTAATCCTTTTTTGGGTTTTGATGCTCTTATTCCTCTGATAAAGGTTGCAGAAGAAACAGGAGCAGGGGTTTTTGTGGTTGTTCAGTCTTCTAATCCAGAGGGGAAACAAATACGAAATGCCCTTATTGGTGATCAGACACTCTCTCTTCATCTTGCACAGTGTATTTGTGATTATAATAGTCAGTCTTCGGTTATTCATCATAATATTGGCCCCATAGGTGCGGTTATAGGAGCGACATTAGGATCTGAATCAAAAAACACAATCGAGCAGTTAAAAAATAGTCTGTTTCTCGTTCCGGGTATTGGCGCTCAAGGTGGAACAATGACACAACTAGCAAATCAATTTCCACAAAGACTTTTGCAGAATGTTATTCCCTCTGTATCACGCTCTATTACAGATGCTGGACGAAATATTGTTGATTTAAAAAATGTTATCAATCATTTTGCAGAACAAGCGCAAAGCACACTGATGTCTTGAGGGTTTTTGCATCTGTAATAAATCTGAAGAATTCTGAGAGGGAGGGGTTTTGAGGGGGATGCTTTCGATTTATCAAGAATCAACTGTCGCTTTGAGGTTTCTTTCAACAAGCACAGATGTCTTTTCATTGAATGTTAAGCGGGCATTTCATGTTGAGCGGGAGGCTATGTTCCTATTGAAAGTACAAATATTTTCAGTAGATTGCCTTAAGGGTAAAGGTTTGCATCTTTTAAAAGCAAAAGCTTATGCATATTGTTACCAGTTTCCAGTTGATAAAGGTATTGCAGCGTTTGTTTCTATAAGATAGACACACGTTATCGGTGAATATATATTGTTGTTAGAGAAAAACATGTCATCAAAACAAGAAAAAACCAAAGCCCGTTTACCCCGTGGGTTTGTTGATCGTACAAGTGCACAGTTGTATGCAACTGAAACAATGATTGCGCAAATTCGTGAAGTTTATGAACTTTACGGTTTTGAAGCGCTAGAAACTCCAATTTTTGAATATACAGATGTGCTGGGTAAGTTTTTACCGGATTCAGATCGTCCAAATGCGGGCGTTTTTTCGCTACAAGATGATGATGAGCAATGGATGTCTTTGCGCTATGATCTTACCGCGCCTCTTGCTCGTTATTTTGCCGAGAATTTTGAAATTTTGCCAAAGCCTTATCGCAGTTATCGTCTTGGCTTTGTTTTTCGCAATGAAAAACCAGGTCCAGGGCGGTTTAGGCAATTTATGCAGTTTGATGCGGATATTGTTGGAACACCAACGGTAGCAGCTGATGCCGAAATTTGTATGATGGCAGCTGATAGTTTGGAAAAACTAGGGTTTCAGCATCATGAATATGCCATTCGTCTGAACAACAGAAAAATTCTCGATTGCGTTTTAGAGAAAATTGGTTTGGGGGGAAATGAGCAGGTTGAAAAGCGCTTAACTGTCTTAAGAGCAATTGATAAACTGGATAAATTTGGTTCTGAAGGGGTGTGTTTGCTTTTGGGAAAAGGGCGTTTGGATGAAAGTGGTGACTTTACAAAAGGGGCGGAGCTTAAGGATAAAGAGATTGAGTGTATTCTTACCTTAACTGCTGCTGGAGCTGAAACAGCAGAAGAAACGCTTGAGGCTCTTAAAGAAGTGGTTGGTGATCATGTTCAAGGGCGTGAGGGAATTCGTGAGCTTGAGGAAATGCAAGCAATTTTTGCCGCAAATGGCTTTCAGAATCGTATCAAGATTGATCCATCGGTGGTGCGTGGACTGGATTATTATACAGGTCCTGTTTTTGAGGCTACGTTGCTGTTTGATGTTCTTAATGATGATGGGCAGAAAGTTGTTTTTGGCTCCGTTGGTGGTGGTGGGCGCTATGATGGATTGGTGGCACGCTTTCGTGGTGAAAACATTCCAGCAACAGGTTTTTCAATCGGGGTCTCGCGCTTGATCGCTGCTTTGCAAAATCTTGAAAAGTTGCCTATGAAGGAGACAACAGGGCCGGTTGTGGTGCTGATGATGGATAAAGAGCCAGAGGCGGTTGCTGGTTATCAAAAAATGGTGATGCAGTTGCGTGGTGCGGGAATTCGTGCTGAGCTCTATTTGGGGGCATCGGGGATAAAAGCGCAGATGAAATATGCAGATCGACGCCAAGCGCCTTGTGTGGTTATCCAAGGCTCACAAGAACGTGAGAGCGGAAAAATACAGATTAAAGATTTGATTGAAGGGGCGCGTTTGTCTCATGAAATTAAGGATAATCAAACATGGCGTGAAAGTCGGCCAGCACAAGTGACGGTTGATGAAGATCAATTGGTCAAAACAGTACAGGATATTTTAGCCGCCCAAAAATGATAATGGTAAAAGTCTTTATCGAAAAGATTACCTGAAATATTCGGAAAAGTTGAGATTCAATTTTTGAAATTTGTGCTTTGCTCGTTTATACGTGCTGGCACACGCGTTCAAAAGCGCGGTTTTGAAGTGTGTGCGGCATAAAAGAGAGATTTTTTAAGAGATAAATAAGCGCTATTTGCTATAAAACGTGCCCTTCTGAGGATGCGATGATAATGCGTTAAAATGTGCAAAAAAAAATAATAACGAACAAAAACTCTGAGAAAATTAAAGGGTTTCACGTAACGCTTCTGCAAAAGTTTATAAAATATTGACAAGTTCATATTGGCTTCATCTTTGAATTCTCATCTATGAGTATCAAATCCTTTGATGTTCTCTTCTTGGACATTACAAAATCTAGCCTTATTGCAAAAGGAGGGAGAACTAGAGCGTTTTATCCTAAAAGACTTTTTAAGCTTCAAAAAACAATGGAATGACTTAAATCGAACAATTTTTTACAGGAGCATGTTTGGATGAATTGTAAGCTGCCATAATGGTAACTTACTGATAATGTGCATTTTTCATAAAGTCAATTCTTTAACGGAGAAATGAAAATGGTCCAATATGATTTTACTCTGCTCTATGAACGAAATCCCTTTATTCTTGAAAGACCTGAGAATATTGGAAAATCATTTAAACTTCCTCTTTCAAATTTCGGACTTGAAGATCTTCCGCAAATTACCTTTTCAGGCGCCTCGTCGTGTCGGCGTATGATTTTTGGGCTATCATTTAGTGGTATGAAAGCATTTTTTGTGATGTTGTGGCAGGTAGGGAAAATGTTAGATGAGGGGGATAATGTGGATTTATGGTTTGATCAGATAACATTGGATCATGATATTCTTGAAGAATTTTTGACTTGCGATCTTTTAATTCAAGAACCAGAATATCTTAATTTTGAAAGTTTTAAAGAAGGTATCAAAGAATTAGAAACAAATAAAATTGTAGCGAAGGGAACAAAAAAAGATTGTTATTTCATCAATCCAGATATTTTTGGTCTTCCTGAATGTGATGAAGATTTTGAGTTCGATGAAGAGGAAGAGATAGAAACACACTTTACGGTAGAATACCCGAATAAACAACTCCTTTAACCGTTTTTCTCTTAGAGAAAAATAAAAGCTTAGAATAAATGGCTATGAGAACAGCAATGAGTCTGTTTAGGGTATGTGAATTGGAATGTTTTCGGGATTTGTTTTGATTTAATATTCTCCATGAATGGTTCTTTATGCAGAGCAGTTTTTATGCCATATTTTCTTCTTTTTATGAGACATAAGTCAATTTGAAGTGTGCACCTCTTCAAACAAATGTTTGATCTGTATTTTCTTTCTTGATACTTTTGTGAACTTTGCAGTCTTGATGTTCATACCTCTTGTATTTTAGAGCCTTTACGAGAGGTATTTTTACTCTTTTTAATCGTTTATTCATATGCCAATCCCACTTGCTAATGAGCAAGAAAATAGTTTTAAGGGATTCAATATAAGAAGGGATAAAATAAAACAATCTTATGATATTCGACTCCTCTCATTCAATATGCAAAATTATAAATTATCTTTATAAATCAAATTATTATTCGACACAAAGTTTTTCTCAGTATGAGAAATTTAGCATTGATCTTGCATATTTCATCAATACGTTAGTCCTTGATGTTTCCGAGAGAGTTTTTGCATGAATTTGCGCCTTTGGCAATTGCATCCCCATTTTTTGATAGCGTGCAACAGCTTTTAACTCTTTGATTTTTTAGCGCTACAACGGGATTTTTCATCGGCAATTTTCCAAGCTTTTGCAAAGCCGTTAAAACATGAAAGATTTATTGAAAAATTATTGTTGGAATATTTTCTCACAGAAGGCGCACAATCAACTTATCGTGTCTGTTTTCACGAATAGAGGTTGCAAAAAGTAAACGACACAAATTCCCTGAGGAAGGAGATTTGTGTCGTAAAATTTTGTTTAAATAGACGATTGGGGAATTAGCTTTTCAAGGCTTTTAAAACATGTTGTGGTGAAGAAACTTCATAAGGATCTGTTGCACAATTATCTGAAAAACCTGCTTCTTCGAACCATTGTTCAACCACACCATCATTAATAACAGCTGCATAGCGCCATGATCGCATGCCGAACCCAACATTGTCTTTTGCAACCAGCATACCCATTTTGCGTGTGAATTCACCAGAGCCATCGGGAATTAATTTCACGTTTTTGATATTTTGTGCTTTTCCCCAAGCATTCATGACAAAAGCATCATTGACGGAAAGGCAATAAATTTCATCAATACCCGCTTGTTTAAATTCATCATAGAGTTTTTCAAAATCAGGCAGCTGAAAGGTTGAGCAAGTAGGGGTAAAAGCTCCAGGAAGAGAAAAAAGAATAACACGCTTTCCTTTAAAGTAAGCATCGCTGTTAACTTCTTGCCACCGATAAGGATTGTCTCCAGCCATTGATTCATCGCGTACGCGTGTGTGGAATGTTACATTGGGAACTGTTTTTTTCATCATCATGATGCTCCTGTATTCTTTTACGAAAATTTTGTTTTAAAACAGCCTTCGTATTTAAAAACATATGGGAAAGATCGTTTTAAATAAAAGGGCTTCTTAAAAAATTCTTACTTCTAACGAGTGTGCAAATATTTCATACTTCCGTCAAGTAGAATTAATGGTCGACTTTGGATACTCTTCACCTTAAAATTATAGGAAAGAATATAAAGGTATTGATATGACCATAAAGACAGTTTTAACCACGGCTTTTGAGGGGCAAAAACCGGGAACGTCTGGTTTGCGCAAAAAAGTGTCTGTTTTTCAACAACCCCATTATGTAGAAAACTTTATACAATCTCTTTTTGATAATATTGGACCTCTTGAAGGAAAAATGTTGATTCTTGGGGGGGATGGGCGCACTTTTAATCGTACTATCCTTCAGATTGTGTTGAAGATGGCGGCGGCGCATGGTGTTTCTTGTATTAAAATGGGAAGGGGCGGTATTCTTTCTACACCTGCTGTTTCGCATCTTATTCGTAAAACTCATGCCCATGGTGGACTTATTCTTTCTGCAAGCCATAATCCTGGTGGTCCAGAGGGAGATTGTGGTATTAAATATAATATTTCTAATGGGGGACCGGCTCCTAATTCTTTATGTGATGCTATTTTTGCAACATCGCAACGTCTTTCTTTTTATAAAATTCTTGAAGCACCAGATATTGATTTAGATAGGCAAGGTACGATCTTTATGGGAGCCATGCGGATTGATATTATTGATCCTGTCGCTGATTATGTTGCTTTGATGCAGGAGCTTTTTGATTTTGACTGTATTGCCAAGGCTGTTGCTCGAGGTCTTACTTTACGGTTTGATGCCATGCATGCGGTAACAGGGCCTTATGCTCATGAAATTTTTGAAAAATGCTTAGGATTTTCTGAAGGGACGGTGGTTAATGGTATTCCTTTGCCAGATTTTGGAGGTGGTCATCCAGATCCCAATTTGGTTTATGCTAAGGCTCTTTATGATTTATTGATGTCAGAGAAAGGACCAGATCTTGGCGCAGCCTCTGATGGTGATGGAGACCGTAACCTCATTATTGGTCGTCAACAATTTGTCTCGCCTTCGGATTCTTTGGCTATTATGGCTGAACATGCACACCTTATTAAAGGATATCGAAAAGGTGTTGTGGGGATAGCACGTTCTATGCCGACGGGGCGTGCTGCTGATCTGGTTGCGGAAAAAAAAGGACTAAACTTTTTTGAAACGCCAACGGGATGGAAGTTTTTTGGAACCCTTTTGGATGCGGGAAAAGTAACCTTTTGTGGTGAAGAAAGCTTTGGAACGGGCTCTCTTCACATCCGTGAAAAAGATGGTTTATGGGCTGTCCTATTTTGGTTAAATCTTTTAGCGGTAACAGAAAAAACTGTCGCACAAATTGTTCAACAGCATTGGTTCACCTATGGGCGTTTTTACACGTTACGGCATGATTATGAAGAAGTCGAAGCAGACAAAGCTTTGGCACTTATAGAGCATTTGCGTGGGCATTTACCACAAGAAGGAACCGAAATTGCTGGATTTTTCGTCAAAAAAGCAGATGATTTTACATATCATGATCCCGTTGATCAGAGCGTTAGTACGCAGCAAGGTATCCGTATTTTTTTCGAGAATGGTGCACGGTTGGTGGTTCGTTTGTCGGGAACAGGGACGCTAGGTGCTACTTTACGACTTTATTTTGAACAATATGAAAGTGATCCGCGCAAACACAACTTTAATCCGCAAGACGTTCTTAAACCTTTGCAACAGGTAGCATTAAAACTGTTAAACATACAACAAGCATTGGGGAGAGATCACCCTGATATTATCACCTAAGATCATTGGAATGTTTTTTTTGTAAAGGTATGATGATTGATCACATGGGTGTGATTTTAGGGGTGTGATTTTATGTGCATAAGGGAGATCTTCCATTTTCAAGCTCGCTTTGTTTTTTTCACCTTTACATATCGATCCGATTCCTAAAACTGCGTGCTTCTTAAAACTGAATGCTGTAGGCAATTATAATCCAGCATAATCGGAGCATTTATGCCCAATGGGTTTGCTCAATGGCTTGATAAAAATTTTTGTTTAATAGGATGATGTTCCTCATGCAAAACAGAACACTGTCGTTATTGCGCATTTCATATGCTTATTTAAAAAGCCTCTCTCAATACACTTACGCCCTTCTTTATGGAATGCTGTTCATGTAGGAGATCACGGTAAATCCTCGTGAAGAATATAATGGTCGATATATATTGGATAATAAATTGATTTATAATAATAATTTAGTATTATTCAATTTGAATGAGAGCTCTCCAATATTGTAAGATTATCTCATCTCAAATCTATTCCATGTTGAATCAATTAAAACCATTCATTTGCACATAACAAGCGGGGAGAGCCGTGTGGATAAAAACTGTACAAAAAAGAACTAAAAACACCTCTTATGAATCAATCATCTTTTGTGCCAAGGGCAGTGACAACATTGAGCACCACCATTTTTATGAGAGAGTAAGCCCAGCTCCATCACACTTATTGATTAGTTCCCAATGTGCATCTTTCCACTTGTAACATGCAAGCGCAAGGCTTTGGTTGCTTCAATAGAAGAGGATTTGAAATAAGAGAATCTTAAAATATTCGGGTGTCCTATTCAACATACAAAACCATTGATGATGATTATAAATCAACATATTCTCTAATATTATAACCGTTATCTTTACTTAACATAAAAGGTCAAGTTAGGGCATCACTTTCTTTTCTCGCAATATTCAATCGTGCTTCGCTCTTTGAGAGAATTTATTAAGAGATGTTCCTTTTTTCATTTTTTATCCATTCGTTAATTTCATTTGTGGCGGATAAGAAAATGATTTTGATTGATTTATAATAGAGAATGAAGGGAGTAAATTTTATGATAGGTAGGGGCTTATTTAAGGTGTACAATGATAAATCATTCTTATAAATTAACGTCTTGTCTGTGGTGATCGCATTGACAAACATAGTTGGCAGATGGGGAATGAAATAAAGGGACGTATTTTTCTAAAATAATGGACAATAAGCATTTCTTGTTTTATGACCGTCATAATGAATGATTTTTCTAAAAAAGGGGAATTTATGACCCAATATCCCAAATGTCCTCGTTGTGATTGTCTTTATACTTATGAAGATGGTGAAAATTTTGTGTGTCCTGAATGCGCACATGAATGGCCACAAAAGAACGATGCCGCTGTTCTTTCCGATACTGTTTATGATGCCAATGGTCAGATTTTGACAAATGGCGATACTGTTATGGTGATAAAAGATCTGAAAGTAAAAGGCGCTTCATCTGTTTTAAAAGGGGGGACGAAGGTAAAGAATATTCGCTTGGTGGATGGAGATCATAATATTGATTGCAAAATTCCAGGGATTGGTCAGATGAGTTTAAAGTCGGAGTTTGTGAAAAAAGTTTAGACGTTTATCCTATTGCAATTGTTTTTGGATTTCGTTGGTTTTCTATTTTTACATTCTTCTCTAATTGGGCATATTTTTCTCCAGTGGCTTCTTTTCTTGTTTCATAGATTACACCAATCAGATAAAAGCAATATGTTTTCCTTTATTGTAAGGCCATGTATAGCAGAGAAATAGCGACTCTGTTTTTTCTTTTAATATGCGGTTATGAGGGGACTGGATGTTGACTCATAAGCAACAATAAAAGTATGCGCTTTATGAGAAGAACAATACCGTAAAGTAGACAAACTTATTCCTGCTGAATTGAAAAAATATTCTCATTTTTTTTATCAGATAATTTCTCAAACAACCATAATAGATCTGGCTTCAATGTATTTATTTTTTATGGGTAGTTACACCTTTTGCGTCATATTTATGGAAATGAGATTGAAAATGATAGAGGAAATTCTTGATTTTAAGAATGGAAAAAGGACGCTATGATCTTGATAAGGTCTTATTGCCATGCATTTTCCAGCTCTTAGTACTGCAACAGTCTCTTATAAAAGTGTACATAAGAGCTATTAAAAATAGTTTTTGTTATTATCCAGTTTGTGCTGTGTAAGCGGACGATTTTGATTGATGCAATAAAAACATAATTGAAATAAGAAGAATGTCAGAATTCTCATTGCAAGTTGCAAAATGTGATCTTTGTCGAGTGGCTGAAACAACATATTGATTTATAATAATAAATTAGCGTTATTCATATTGAATTAGAACCCCGAATAACGTGGGATTCTCTCATTTCAAATCTGTTCCATGTTGAATCAATTAAAATCACTTGCTTGCACACCACACGCGGGGCTGGCGTGTGGGTAAAAATGAGGAAAGAAAGGATTAAAAATGACTCTTATGAATCGTCTTAATGAAAGAGCTGTCGCATCATTAGGGGCTGGCAGATATGATGATGGTGCCGGCTTGCTACAAGAAGTATTTTGCGTGATTTGTCGTTGGAAGCACTGAGAAAGATAGAGCAAATGAGCACTCTATCGTACAATGTTTTCTTTTTTGGGTTTTCTTTTTTTGTAACGAGGTCGTGTTTTCCTCGTTAAAATTGCATGACAAGATTATGAGATAAAATAAATTTAAAGTGCACACCCATACATTGTACTTCTGTGTACGATTGGTTTGTTGAAATAACTTATGCTTCTTAAAGGGGGCTTTGAAATCTTTTTAAGGCATATGTGGAGGTGAAAGGTGAGTGAAGGTATCATTATTGGACAGATTTTTGTAACAGTACTCTATTTTTATGACTGCATGGCTTACTTCGAAAATTTCAGGAATAAAATGACGTAAGATTTTTGCACTCCATGTTTGAGCGCTGTTGAAGAGGGGCAATCGGTGTGGTTATTTTACCTATTGAGGTCAATATTTATTGTGGCATGGCTTCAACGCCTAAAACTTCAGGGATAAAATGACGTAAAAGATTTTCAATACCATGTTTGAGTGTTGCTGTTGAAGAGGGACATCCAGCGCAGGAGCCGCGCATATTGAGATAAACAATACCATTTTCAAATCCGCGAAAAGTAATGTCTCCACCATCGTTGGCAACTGCGGGGCGGATACGTGTTTCAAGGAGCTCTTTAATGGTTAAGACAATATCAGCATCTTTTTCGTCATAAAATTCTTCGTTAAGGGCATGGGTTTGTGCTTGTGTTGTAGCGTTGGTGGTGATCACTGGCTCATTGGATAGAAAATGTTCCATGATTGTGCCTAAAATGACGGGCTTGAGATGTTGCCATTCTCCTTCTTTTTTGCTTACGGTGATAAAATCATAGCCTAAAAAAACACCATTGATATTGGGAATATTAAACAGTTTAGCCGCTAAAGGTGAGTTTTTAGCTGCTTCTTCACGGTCACGAAATTCTAATACGCCCTCAGAAAGAACCACGCGTCCTGGCAGGAATTTAAGTGTTGCAGGGTTTGGGGTGGTTTCAGTTTGAATAAACATAGATTCTCCTTTTATAATGAAGGCTTGGGAAGATCTTACATTGTAGAAAATTATATTTTTTAGGCAATAGATCTAATATCTTCATCGGCAAGATTGCTAGGAATAACAATGACAGGGATTGAAAAAGCTGTCCCTTTATTCCCGATTAATTGAACAAGGGGTCCTGGTCCTTCTGTATGTCCACTGGCTGCTAAAACAATCAGTGCAATCCTTTTATCTTCGTCGATCAGTTTAGAAATCTCATCAATTTTTTTTCCTTCACGCACTACTATTTCTGTTTCAAGCGCATGGGTGGTGCGGACTTCACTGGCAATGTCTCCTAATATTTTATGAGCACTTTGCTTTGATTCTGTACGCATAAGGTTGTTTACACCCAGAAAATGTTGAAATTCTACACTATCAACGACACAAAGTAATACCAATGTTCTACTGGTATTTTGGGCATGCTGTGCGGCAAACGCAACGGCACGCCGACACTCTGGTGTTTCATCGATAATAACTAAGTTTTTTTTCTTTGGTTCTTTTTTCGGATTTTGGGGTTTGGAAATCATGCACTTTCTCTATTTTGTACAAACGATTTTTTTGCTCTCTACAGTTTTTAGTTTTATTATTTTTATGTATCTTGCAAAAATCCAACAATTTCACGAATTTTTTTCATATTTTCTTCTGCGAGCATACTAGCACGTTTAGCGCCATCATGCAAAACAGAGTCGATATAACCGCTTTCTTGATGAAGGCGACGTAATTCTTCTGTTATAGGGGCAAGCTTATGGACAACAAGGTCGGCTAGAGCTGTTTTAAAATGCGAAAATTGTTGACCAGAAAATTCTAAAAGAATCTTTTCTTTGCTAACTTTGGCAAAGGCGGCATAAATACCAAGCAGGTTATCTACTTCTGGTCGTTCTTTTAAAGCGGCAAGGGTATCGGGAAGAGGGGCCGAATCCGTTTTGGCTTTACGTATTTTTTTTGCGATAAGATCAGCATCATCGGTCAAATTAATGCGTGAAAAATCTGAAGGATCTGATTTTGACATTTTTTTCGTCCCATCGCGCAAAGACATAACGCGTGTGGCTGTTGTTCCAATCAGTGCTTCTGGAAGAGGAAAAAAGCCTTGTCTTTTTTCTTCATCCGTTTGCATAGAGACGCCAAAATTTAATTCGGCAATACGCTGTGCATAGTCGTTGTTAAACTTTTGTGCAATATCGCGTGTGAGTTCAACATGCTGTTTTTGATCTTCGCCTACTGGAACATGCGTTGCACGATAGACTAAAATATCAGCAGCCATCAAAGTGGGATAAGCAAAAAGCCCGATGGATGCTTTTTCGCGATCTTTTCCCGCTTTATCTTTAAATTGTGTCATGCGTTGAAGCCAGCCGATACGGGCAACACAATTAAAAATCCAGGCGAGTTCAGCATGTTGAAAAACACGTGATTGGTTAAAAATAATGTGTTTTTGAGGATCAATACCGGCGGCTAAAAAAGCTGCTGTCACTGTTCTGGTGGATTCGTGTAAAGTAAGGGGATCTGGGTTGACTGTGAGCGCATGCATATCCACAACACAATAGAGACAGTGATGAGAGTTTTGCAGTTCAACCCAACGCTGAATGGCTCCAAGATAATTGCCAAGATGTAAATGACCACTCGGTTGTACGCCGGAAAAGACAAGTGGTGTGAAGGTATCCATAGGAGTGCTCTTTCTTCAATTAAGGTTATTCATTTTATTGTTTTTGACAAAGTATAGATATTATGAGCGTTTTTTCAAATTTTTAAGCGTGTGAAAAAAGGAACGGGTGTTGAATAAAAAATAGGTACTAAAATAGATCAAAAATATGCCAATCATGATCCCAGCTAAGGTGATCGCGCGCAAGAAAAAGGATGCTTGTGAGGATAAAGGAAAAGACAAAAAACCAAATACATTCAATCCGTAATAGAGGGCTAGTGCACTCAAAAGAGTTGCCATCATGAGACATAATATTCGCTTTATTAGTTGGAAGTCGTATTTCCAATAACCGCGTTTGATAAGGACACTCCACAGCAACAGGGTGTTGGCCCATCCAGAGGTAATTTCAGCAATAACAATGCCTCGTGCAGATAGAATAGGAAATAATGTTAAGGCGAGACCGATATTGATAAAAACGCAAATACCTGTAAAAATCATCGGTGTTTTGGTATCTTCATGGGCGAAAAAATTAGGAATAAAGACCTTAATAAGAACAAAAGCTGGAAGTCCTAGTCCATAAAGCTCCAGTAATTGTGCAACATGGTGTGTTGATTGACTGGTAAATTGTCCTCGTTCAAAGAGCAAACTGACAATGGGAGTGGAGAGCAGCAAAAAAGCGATGGATGCTGGAAGTGTTAACAACAATGTTAATTCAATAGAGCGGTTTTGTAAATGGTGGGTTTCTTTATGCTTTTTGCTCCGCAAAGCGCGTGTTAATTCTGGTAAAAGAACCGTTGCAACGGCAATGGCGATTACGCCTAAAGGCAATTGATAAAGACGATCCGCATACATTAAAGAAGAAACAGCACCTGATTGACTAGAAGCAATGTTGGTATTAATGAGCAAATTAATTTGCGTGATGCCACCCGTGATGGCTGCTGGAAATGCTAAAGTTAACAGCTTGCGAACATTAGGACTAAAATGGGGCTGGCGGAAGGAAATTTTCATTCCACTTTGACGTAAAGCAAGGGCAATTAAGGTGAGTTGAAGAAGCCCTGCTGCCAACACACCCCAAGAGAGATTTAAACCGATATGCCAAGCGTCAAGTTTATAGATCCAAGCATAGGCAAGCACACCAATCAGAACAATGTTTAAAAAGAGTGGAGCAATGGCGGCAATAAAATAGCGTCGTAGAGCATTAAGCATACCCCCCATCATGGCAGCAAGCGACATGCAGGTTAAATAGGGAAACATGATTGCAGTAAAGTGAATTGTAGCGTTAAATTTTGTTACATCTTCTGTAAAACCTGGAGCAATAATGGTTCGTACCAAAAAAGGCATACTGAGTTCCATCGCAATCGTTAACAGTAAGAGCAGTGAAAAGAGAACGCCAAAGACCTCTTCTGCAAATTTGCATGCCGTTTCGTGGCCTTCTTCAGTGATTTTTTTTGCAAAAAGAGGAATGAAAGCAGCGTTAAAGGCACCTTCAGCAAAAAAACGACGAAATGTATTGGGAAAACGAAAAGCAGCGTTAAAGGCATCAGAAACAGGACCTGTCCCTAGGGCTGCTGCCATAAGCATTTCGCGTACGAAGCCAAAAATACGGCTCATGAGGGTTCCGGAAGCAACTGTCGCAATTTTTTTAATCAATGTCATAAAGATATATCAACTTTGTTGTAAAAGAGAAGCGATGACAGGAGAAATAAACTGTTTTAAATCATAAAAATCTGATCTCTATCCTAATCAAGGAGACTTTTTGAAAGCGTTTTACGACGGTGTTTATCTTTCTGTCAACAATGGTGCTTGAAGACTTTTTTATGCTCCTTTTTTACTGTTGCATTAAAATTTTTATTGTTGCCATAAAATAATTAAAATTTCTTTTTCAAACTGAAATATGCGAGTGATATCATAACAGTTTGAAGGGATATATAATGATCATTTCCCTTTATGGTGTGATATCGTGAATAGTGTAAGCCAATACCGTTCTGTTTTATGTGAGGGGTGTGACCCTATTAAAAGAACGCCAATAAAATAAAAGCGTGGAGCAATGCGCCATTTCCATTATTTATTCATTATTAAGAAAACAGCGCTTTAGATGTTTTAAAAAGTCGTAAGGCTGAGCTAAAAGGTAATGGTAAAGTTGGTGATTGGTTTTCACTTTTACGGCTTTATGTTTTCCCCAAATTTGCCGGCCCTCCCATTTTAGAGATTACATAAACAAGAGGATAGGAAGACATGATCTTTCAACAGCATTTTTCCTGTTCAGGTTTCTTTTCACAGTTGATGAGGATAAAATCTGAGGAAATAAGATAAAAATTACTCTCTCATGGTTTCCATTCTCTTTGAGGTGCGATTGATTTGCCGATGAAGGCAAGGGGGATAAAGGCTATCATTTTTACCAGAGGGGGCGAAAAAGTTAAAGTTTATGAAACTTTTAGACATTCATTGCCATTGCTTTTGCGTGTGCCGTTTTGTGAGGTTGAATATTTTCTTGTCTTTTGGGATTCTGATTGACGTTTTCTGTCATTTTTTGCACTTTAATTGCTTCTTTATCAGGCGTGTTGGAACATTTTTTTTCATTGTTTTTCTTTATAGATTGATGCTGGTTTGGTGCGAAGCGCTCATCGAATTTATGGTTATAAAAATACATGGGTTGTATATGCGGTTCTATCTCTTTTATCTGCTTGATTATTTCCATAATCTCTTTTGCTTTAATGGTTGATGTGCCAAGACTCTTCGCAAGTCTTTCAGGATTATTTTCTTTTATAACTTCATGTTCGTTTGAAGATAAGCGCTCATTGATTTTTTTGATATAAGTCCTTATCTCCCCCCTTAATTCAGGAGAGTTTGATAACATTTCTTGCTGTTGTGCTTTTGACAAGGAAAGGAGATTTTTCATCCAAGCCTTAGGTATTTCTACCGACTGTTCACACCGCCTTTGTTTTACATGATGGGTATGGAGAATGTCTCTTTCTGTTTGTTTAGAAATATTGATATAACGATCAATGGCTTTACAGAGGGGCAAAATATTTGCTTCAGCATGGGCGCGCGCGTTGTTTTTTATGCCAAATACATTGCTACCAGAAAGCTTAGAAATAGATTGGGGGGAGGTGGAAATTTGATAGGAGAGTTGTTCTCCTTCAGTATGATTTTCATGGATCATCTCAATTCTTTCCCGCAAAATATGACGATTGCCATAAATGATTTGGCACAAAGTTTCTATTTCTTTTCTTTTTGCTTGAATGGAAGCGTTGTTTTTTATCCTTGTGGCAATTTCATTGTTGGTAAGGGGGGGTATTGTTTGTGCGGGGATAAGCACTTCTTGCTGGTTTTGAACTTTTGGTGCTGTAAAGGAGAGGGCGTCACCGATTTTTAATGTCTGTATTTGCTCTGGGGTGAGATCTTTTTTATTTCCCAAGATGAAAATTCCGTTGGCATCAAGCATAAAGCCATTGGGTCCACTGCCTCTGTAAAAGCCTTTATAGGTATGACCTTCTTTTGCTGTTATAATAAGATGATGATGAATACTCTCAAGCCCGATATGTTTCATACTGTCCATGAATTCTTTTAAAATAAGTATTTTTTCTGGATTTGAGATATCTTCAAGCAGATGTTTCATTTCTTCTTTATCGTTATGTTTTAGCGATGCAATGCTGGCAAGATTCATACGTTTTTCTGTTACAAGAGAAAAGTCGAGTGTGTGGCCAGCAACTTGCCCAAGTTTTTCAAAAAACATTCGTTGCGTGCGTCCATTACCTTCTCTGAAAGGATGGGTATAGTTGAGCTGTATCAACATTTCAGTGACATATTCAACAAATGTTTCGCGGGTTAAGCCTTTTAAACTATTCGTTTCAGCAAGTATTTTATCTAAATTTTCTAGTCCCTCCTGTATCTGTTTTGCTGAGGCAAAAGAAATACCAGCTTTTTTCATCATTGGCATATAAGCAACGGTACCATCTTCAAATGTAAATGGTTTTTCGCGTGTTTGTCCGGCCCATTCAAAAGTATTTTTAAATAGGGTGTGATGAATATATTGGAGATATGTGGAGGTTAGTTTTTGTGGTGGCGCTTCTTGGCGCAGATGAATGATTGCTTTTGTTGTATCATGGGCACATTGCACTTTTAATTTTCCGTAGTCTTTTATTCCATATTTATTCTTTAAGGTGATACTATTGGGGTAAAAGAAATTACGGTGTATTGTCTTATTTTCTTCGGTTTCAGGTGGTGATGATAATTTCTCCTGTAAGGTGAGAGGGATTGTGTCCGTTTTTCTTGTACCAGTATCCCAGTATGCCATTGCTTTTTTGATAGGCTGTTTTTCTATTTCTGGATGATCAGAGCGTGTTTCCTTTGTCATTTTGACAGATATTGGATCATTTGTCGCTGTATTACTGCTCTGTAAAATATTTTTTTGAAAATCTTTTTGCATTTGCCTCATAGCGGAAGCCGATTGAACAATTGGTTGTGCCATTTGTTCTTTTTCTTGTGCTTGCAAACTTTTGGGCATAACTTCAACGCTGTCATGTAAAACATGAGAGGCAATCCATGGTGAAAAATAAGATTTTCCCTTTTTCTTTGTTTGAATGGATGTTTTGTCTTTGCTCTTTTCAGTTATTTCATCGTTTTTAAGAGTGGCTCTTTTTTCTTCTTTTTCTTCTGGAAGCAATGTTTTTTGCTGGGTTTTTTCTGGGTTTTGAACTTTTTGTGCTGTAAAGGAGAGGGCATCACCGATTTTTAATGTCTGTATTTGCTCTGGGGTGAGATCTTTTTTATTTCCCAAGATGAAAATGCCGTTGGCATCAAGCATGAAGCCATTGGGTCCACTGCCTCTATAGGTACCATGATAGGTTTCTCCTTCTTTTGCAACGACAGCGAGATGATAATTTTTTTCATCTAATCCAAGCTCTCTCATAGAGTTGGTGAATTCTCGTAATAGGAGCAATTTTTCTGGATTTGAGATATCCTCAAGAAGATGCTTCATAGGCTCTGGGTTGCCATGTTCCATGGCAGCGGCGCGGACAAAGTCTTTACGTTTTTTGCTCACAAGAGAAAAGTCTAGCTCATGTCCTGCTGCTTGAGAGAGTTTTTCAACAAACAGTCTCTTTGTGCGCTTATTGCCCTCTCTGAAAGGATGCAAGTGGTGCAAATCTATCATTATACCAGCTGCTTGCTCAACGAATTCTTCGCGAGTTAAGTCTTGTAAATTATTCTTTTCAGCAAGCGTTTTATCTAACTTTTCTAGTCCCTCCTGTATTTTTCTGCCAATCGCAAAAGGTTTTGTAAATTCTTTTCTTTTCAAAATGGGCATAGAAGCAACAGTGCCATCTTCAAATGTAAAAGGCTCTTCGCGCGTTTGTCCGGCCCATTCAAATGTACGAGAAAAGAGGCGTTGATGAAGGTATTTTAGATAAGAGGCATTAAACTGCTCTGGTAGAGGTTCTTGGTGCAGTTTTATCATTTCTTCTTTTACATCATTAGAACAGCGTTCTTTTAATATTTCGTTATCTTTGATGCGGTATTTATTTTTAAGCACTTTGCTATTGGGGTAGAAAAATTTTTGCGCTTCTTCATTGATTTGCTTTGAAATGGCTGCATTAATTGCAGAGTGTTGTTCTTGCAATTCTTCCGGTGTAGAGGAGGCACAATGTTCTGTGTTTTCTTTCATGCATATTTCCTTTCAAATGGTAACATTATTTTTTTAAAATCTTCTTTTTTACATTTTTTGCCTTTTATTATTTTCATAACGTTTTCTTCAAAGAAGAGTGCCTATTTGAATGATTGAAAAAATTGACCTTATTCGCATGGAACCAAGTTAATCATGGAACAAAGTTAAAGTTTGTAATTTTTATGAAGTATTATCGTGAAATTTTATCAATGAATTCTGTAAAATAATGGGGTGCCTTATTCAAAGTTTTCTGTATTTCATACACCGTTTTTGGTGCAATCTTGGCAAGATAATTGCACCAAAGTTTTGTATGAAAAGTCAACGATGATTAGACTATCACGACAAAGCCATTGCTTTTGATGTTTCGGCTCTGCGCGGTCGAACATGCGGTTGATTTTCTTGTCTAGAAGTTTCTGCAACTTCTTGATGTTGCTTTATTGTTGAGCGTTCAGGTAGCTTTGAGGGCTGCGATAAGTTTTGCTGCTGTTGCAATTTTTTATCGAGATCGTTAAGCGGTTGATGACGTTTTTGTTGTTCTGCCTGATGGTTTTGCACAATGGTGTCTCTTAACTGTTTTATCGTATCAGCATAATCCTTAATGGCGGTACAAAGGGTAGGAAGATTTTCTTCAGCAGCTTTTCGTGCTCCGTTTTTTATGCCAAGGACTTGCTTACCAGCAAGCGGAGCAAAATATGTACAATCCTTTTCAATTTGAAATACAATTTCTTCTCCTATCTCTGGAATTTTGTGCATATCTTCTATTCTATATTGCAAAATAAATGGATCCTTATAAACAATTTGGCACCAATATTGGATCTCTCTTTGACCATATTGAACCGATGGATCTTGTTGAACTCTGCGAGCAATTTCCTGATTTGAGAGAGGTTTTATTCTCTTTTCTGAAGTGAGCGGATTTTGTAAATGTTGATTTGTTAGCTCTTCCTCCTGTGCTTGTCGCTGATGTTGTTGTTCCGTGTGAGGACCTTGGGAAATATTTTCACTTTTTGTATATTTTGAAGTATACACATAACCGTTAATAGCAGCACGTAGGGTAGGAAGAGTTTCTTCAGCTTGTTTGCGCGCATGATTTTTTATGCCAAGAACTTTTCTACCAGCAAGCTTAGAAATAAACTTAGGCCGTTCTGTAACATCCCATAAGAGCTGTTCTCCCATATCGGGGTTTTCTTTGATTGCTTCTATTCTTTCACTTAAAATAAGCGGTTCGCCATAAACCTTTTCGCTCAAAAATCGTATTTCTTCTTGATATGCTACGAGCAATAGCTCTCTTTCCATTGTATTAATAGATGGTTTTTGTTCGTGAGACGGTTTTGGTTGTTCAATTGCTGTGTGTGGAGAGGAAGTTTTTGGGACGACAGTATCGCTTTGTTTTCTGTTTTGTATACGGTGCGGTTTTCTTGAAGGCGGGACGGCATATGTTCCACTGTCTTGTGATGATGAACTGCTTTGCTGCCTGACTTTCATATGTGATGATGTTTTGGGTCTAACACTTGGTTCGTGTGTTTCAGGATTTTGAATTTTTGTGCGGTTTTGTGCTCTTTCTCTCATGCGTGGGGGAAGGGGCGGAGCCACTTTTGTCTGTAGAGAAGGGGATTCTTGAGCAGTTGGTTTATTTTGTTCTCTATCTTTTGCACGCGGTGGTCTTTGTGGGGCCATTTTTATGCGCGTGGAGGGGCTTTCTTGAGTTTCATGCTTTTGGATTTTTGCGTCGGCTTGTGTTTTTTCTCTCATACGTGGGGGCGGGGGCGGAGCCATTTTTTTTTGCGGGGAAGGGGACTCTTGAACTGTTGGTTTATGTTGTTGCCTCTCTTTTGCACGTGGAGGTCTTTGTGGAGCTGTTTTTGTGTGCGGAGAGGAGTTTTCTTGGATTTTTGAGTTGTAGATTGTTGTGCTGGTTTGTGTTTTTTCTCTCATGCGTGGAGGAGGGGGTGGAGCCACTTTTGTCTGTAGGAAGGGGGACTCTTGAACTGTCGGTTTATGTTGTTGTCTCTCTTTTACACGCGGAGGTTTTGGCGGAACTGCTTTTTTTTGTGGGGGAGGTGTCTCTTGGTTTTTGGCGTTAGGAGGCATTGTGCTGGTTTGCACTGGGCTTTTCATCCGTGGGGGAGGTGGTGGAGCAACTTTTGGGTGGTGGGATAAATTTTCTGGGCGTTTTTCTACAGTTGCTTTTGGCAAACTTTGAGAAACTTGGGGAGGGGGGGGGCTGGTGGGGGATTGTTCAGCCTGTTGTTGAAATTTTTCCATCATTTCGGTGATAAAAGGGGAGGGATTTCTTTTTTTCATGCATATTCCTTTCAAACTCTTTCAATATTGTTTTTAAATACTATTTAAAAATGTACGTTGGTTTTTATTCTGTTTTATGCTTTTTCACTTACTCTAATATGAAAGAGAATATGAAACTGAGAAGCTTCACAAGATTTGACTCTCATGGTTCAGATCATAATCACTCTCTAAATATTGTTTGATCAATAGCTGAGATTAAGTAGCGGAGGAATGAATTTCCCCATTTCTTGGCGCAAATCACCTCTGCTATGGTTGCGCCAAGACGTTGGATTCAACGTGAAAACTTATGTCTGTTTAACTGGCAAAAGCCATCGCTTTTGGGGCGGCAGTTTTGCGAGGACGAATATCTGTTTCTCTTTGTTGCGTAGAGGTTGTTGCTCCTTTATGCGTTACCGTTGAAAGCTCAACGCGTTGAGCAGACTGTGAGACGCTTTGTTGTTGATGCAAGATTTGCGCTCTCTCAGAAGATGCTTCATTGTGTCCTTGTTTTGTCTGCTGAGTTTTTGAAAGGCTCTCTCTTACTTGTGTTACAGCTGTTGCATAATTGTCAGCGGCGTCAATGAGGTGAGAAAGACCCGCTTCAGCATGTCTGCGTGCTTGATTTTTAAAGCCACAAAAGTTATGACCAGCGTACTTGTGAAAAGATTGAGGATTTCCGACAAGTTGCTGTGCGAGTGCTTCTATTGTTTCAGGGTTTTGGAAAAGCTCTTCTGTTTGTGATTGCAAAATGTTTTCGTTCCCAAAAACAACTTTACACCAATATTGGATTTGGGCGCGGTGTCTTTTGACTTTTGAATGTTGTTGAATTTGGGTAGAAATTTCTGTCTCTGAAAGAGTTTCTTTTTCACGATGATCTGGTTTTTGCAGAAGTTTAGCGACGGCTTCCTTCCCCATTAAGCGTTCATAGTTTTTGAGTTCTTGCTCTGGAGATTGTACGAGGCTCTCTCTTGCCTGTTTTACGGCTTCTGTATAACAATCAATAGTAACGCATAGAGCGGAAAAACTTTCTTCCGCTTGTCTACGCGTTCGATTTTTAAAGCCCAACATGTTGGTTCCGGAAAGTTTAGTGATGCTTTCAGGATGAGCTGCCATGCGCCATGAGAGCTCTTCTCCTGCAGCGGGATTTCTTTGAATTTCCTGCATTTTTTCTTGCAAAATGTTTGGGTTACCATAGGCACTGACGGATAAATGTTGGATTTCTTCTTGATAGGTTCTAATTAATGAATGGTGTGGAAGCAATAGAATGATTTCTTCCTCTGAGAGAACTCTTGTTGTCCTTTGGGTAACTTGTGAAGTAACTGTTGCGTGTGTCGTTTCAGGTTTTCTCTGCCTTTTGGTAGAGCCGCCTCTTGTTAACGAAGCTGTTGGATTTGTTGATGCATATACAGTTTCTTCTCTTAAAAGAGATTGTCTTTCCTCATCTTCTTCCGGTATGGATGACAGTCTTTTGCTTTTTGAAGGCGTTTCTTTAGGAAGGGGGGCTGCTGCGCCTGAGACTTCTGCCGCTGCTTGTTCATAGAGCTTTATAAGTTCTTGTATTGAAGAGGATGGAAAAGGATGAGGGTGGGTTTTTTTCATGCATGTTTCCTTTCAAAAATTGTTTTAGAAAACCTCTTTGGTGCATTCTTGCCTTTTATGCTTGGATCGCTTTGAGACAAAAGAAATATCGAGCTGAATGAGCTTCCAAAGATCTGCGCTATTTGCAATCAGCTTAATGGACATTTGTGTCTTTTATACAGTTTTTTTGTGAAATATTATCAATAAGTTATCAATAGTTATCGTGAATTACAGGCGCCATTTTTAGGACTATTTTTTGTAACATTCTAAAACAATTCTTGGCGCAATCGCAATGAAACGATTTGCGCCAAGAAACTCTCTGAAAAAAAGATTACATGAAAAACAAAAACTATCTGTTTTTATGTCTATGCTCCCTTACATGGCATAAGCCATTCCTTTTTCTCCTTGTCTTTGTCGTTGTGGACTGTGCTCTGGACTATTGTGTTCTTGTTCTCTTGTGTGATGATGATGATGATGATGGTGTCTCTCAACTTGCTGAGAATTTTCTTGATGGCGTCTTTGTTCCGCTAGAGGGGTTTGCAATAGCTGTTCTTTTGCGTTTTCTACAGCTTTCGTATAACCATCAACGGCATCAACGAGCAATCTAAAACCATCTTCAGCTGCTCTTCGTGCTTGGCTTTTTATGCCAAGTGCGGAGCGGCCAGCAAGCCTATGTATAGATTCAGGATCTTCAGCAAGTCGATTTGAAAGGTCTTTTCCTTTACGGGGATCTGTAAGTATGTCTTGCAAGTGTTCTTGGAAAAGCTTGTCATTGCCATAAACGATCTTACCCCAATGCATGATCTCTTCTGCATGTGCTTGGACGTGTGGATTTTTTAAAAGCATGACACTTATTTGTTCCGTTGTGAGGGAAGATGAAGATCTTCCTCTTTGTTGTGGAGAAGCAACCGTTGTATAGTCAGTTTCAGGATCTTCTGTCCTTTGATGTTTACCTCTTGAAGAAGGGGTAACGCTGCTAACTGATGCGTATAGAACATCAGTTTCGTGTCTTGGAGAAGCAACCGTTGTATAGTCGGTTTCAGGATCTTCTGTCCTTTGATGTTTACCTCTTGAAGAAGGGGTAACGCTGCTAACTGATGCGTATAGAACATCAGTTTCATGTCTTGGAGAAGCAACCGTTGTATAGTCGGTTTCAGGATCTTCACTCCTTTGAGCATGATGTCTGTCTCTTGAAAGAAGGGAAGAGGTGCTAACTGATGCGTATAGAACTTCCTCTTCTGGGGTTGGACCGCGCTGGTTTCCTCTGGTTGGTTTATTAACTTTTGCATAGAGGGCTTCTGGATTTGCAGAAGGGCTTGGATGATGTTTTTTCATACATGTTTCCTTTCAATATTTTTAGAAAACCTCTTTGGTGCATTCCCCACTTTTAGTTTTGATAACTTTTATATAAGGAAGATATCCAACCGAATGACCTCCAAAGATTTTGCGCTATTCATATTGATATGTAATGAACATTTATGTCTTTTATACAGTTTTTTTATGAAATTTTATCAATAAGTTATGATAAATTATAGGATTCTTTTTTAGAACTATTTTTTGTAATATTTTAAAACAACTCTTGGCGCAATCCCGATGAAACGATTTGCGCCAAGAAACTCACTGAAAAAAAATTACATGAAAAACAAAAACTATCTGTTTTTACGTTTATGTCCACTTACATGGCAAAAGCCATTCCTTTTTCTCCATGTCTTTGTCGTTGTGGGCTGTACTCTGGACTATTGTATTCTCGTCCTCTTGCGTGATGATGATGGTGGTGATGTCTGTGTTCTGGGTCTCTTTCTGGACTTTCTTGTCTTTGACCTCTTTCTCTTTCCTGCTCCCGTGTAAACTGTTTATGGAGCTTTTGTGTATTATGTATATGTCTCTCAAGAGCTGAGCAAAGAGGACGAAAACCATCTTCAGCTTCTCTGCGGCTTAGAGATTTTACACCAAGTATTTTGTGACCTGCAAGCTTACCAGCGCTTTCAGGATTTTCTGCAAGGCTCCATAAGACTTTTTCTGCATTTTGAGGGTCGTCAAGGATCTTCGCAAGTGGTCCATTCAAAGCATGTTCGTTACCATAAACAACTCTGCACCATTCTTGCGTTTCTCTTACACCATATTGAAAGTCTACGTTTGTTAAAAGCTTTGTTGTAACCACATCTTTTGGGGTTCTGGGAGGGGAGATTCTGCCTCCGCCAACGCCTTGATAGATGGGATTTTCTAGTTGTTCAGACTCTTGCCCGCCTTCAGCTCCCATGCCAACCGTTGCATAGACAGACTCGAGTGGTCTTTGGGGAGAGCGACCACCTTCTGTACCAAATTCAAGCTCTGAATAGAGATGATGTTTTGGTTCTTGGGGATGTCGTCCACCCTGTGCACCTTCACCAACTGTGTCGTAAGGTGTTTGCCAATCTTGCGCTGCCAAATCTGTTATTGAATAGGGGTTTACGAGTCTGTCGGTGCGTCGCCCATCACTTGGTCTTCCACCAAGTCTGTCATAGGGATTTCCTAGTGGCTTTTGGGGAGCATAGACCGTTTTTGGTGGTTGTTGAAGTGTATATTGAGGTGAGGTGCGCTGTTCTTTGGGTGGCTTATTAACCCTTGCGTAGAGGTCTTCTACATTAGAAGCTCCTAGGTTTTGTTGGTCAAGTGGCTTTTGGGGAGCAAAGATCGTTTCTGGTGGTTGTTGAAGTGTATATTGAGGTGAGGTGCGCTGTTCTTTGGGTGGTTTATTAACCTTTGCGTAGAGGTCTTCTACATTAGAAGCACCTAGATTTTGTTGGTCAACTTGTCGTCTTAGTTCCTCTACATTGGTAGAAGGGCTTGGGTGATTTTTTTTCATGGCTGTTTCCTTTCAATATTTTTAGAAAACCTCTTTGGCGCATTTCCCACTTTTTGATATTTTTTAAGACAAAAGAAGAATATCAAACTGAATGGTCTCCAAAGACTTCGCGCTATTCATATTGATATGTAATGGACATTTATGTCTTTTATACAGTTTTTTTTATGAAATATTATCAATAAGTTATAGTAAATTATAGGATTCATTTTTAGGACTATCTTTTGTAAAATTTTAAAACAATAGGTGGGCGCAATGGAGATAAAATGATTGGCGCTAAGAGTTAGTTGGAAGGCAAAAGTTCACGCGTTTTTAGCCGGTAAGAGCAAGCGATGAAGAGCGACTAACTTTCAAGCTGCGGGCTTGACATTGTGCTTCTTGGGTGTTCTTTACAGTATTCGCAATTTCTTTTGCTTTGCTTTCCGATGTCCCAAGGAGGCACGCTAGTCTGGTATGGTCTTTTTCTTGTATGGCTTTACGATCTTCTGAGGATAGACGATTGTGTAGTTGTCGTGAAAAGGTATGGAGTTCTTGTCGCAGTGAACGAGAATGCAATAAAGCTTCCCTTTGTTGTTCTTCTGATAAGGAAAAAAGGTTTTGTAAATTTTTTCCAGGTTTTTCGACAGCGTGACTCAATCGATTTTGTTCTCTTTGGTGTTGCTCTAAAATTTCTTCTTTTGTTTGTTGTGTTATTGTGGCATAATTTTTAAAGGCTTGGCTGAGTTGTGGAACAGTCTGTTCGGCTTGTCTGCGATTTGAACTTTTCATGCCAAGTATTTTACTTCCTGCAAATTTAGAAATTGATTGAGGGTTTTCTAAAATTTCATCGGCAAATTGATTTCCCAAGTTTGGAGCTGCCGTTACGATATCTAATGTTGTCTTTAAGGCGTGGGTTTTACCATAAACGAGCTTTGATAAATTTTCGATTTCTTTTCGGCTTCCTTCAACATAAGCGTCATTTGAAATCCTTTTAAATAACTCTTCATGGGTAAGAGGGGCTAATGTTTCTTTTGGGATCAGTATTTCTTTTAAGTTTTGAATGTTGGTTTTTTGAAAGCAGAGGCGAGCGCCGTTTTGTAATGTTTTGACTTGTTCTGGGGGAAGATCATCTTTGTGTCCGACGACGAAAGCTCCCTCTACTTCCATGACAAAACCTTCTGCTGAAACGCCTCTAAAGATGCCTTCATAGGTTACATCTTCCTTTGCTGCAACAACAACACGATCGTTAATTTCATCCAGTCCAGCTTCTCTCATCTGGGAGATAAATTCTTTTAAAACAAGGGCTTTTTGTGGATGGGTGATATCTTCAAAAAGATCTTTCATCGGTTGGGAATTGCCATATTGCATAGCTTCAATACAAGCTGTTGTCATGCGTCCCTTTGTGATGAAAGAAAAGTCAATGGTATGTCCTGCTGCTTGTCCAAGTTTTTCCATAAACATTCTATTGACGCGCCCATTGCCTTTTCTGAAAGGATGCGCGTGCTCGAGCGCCATAAAAACTTCAGCGGCATTTTCAGCAAATTCTTGGCGCGATAAACCTTTTAAATTGTTCTTCTCATTAAGTGTTTTTTCGAGTTGTATGAGTTCTTTTTTTATCTGTGGACCGATAGCAAAAGGAGCTTCATAACCTTTGGGACGCATTGCCGGCATATGGGCAGTGGTGCCATCTTCAAATGTAAAGGATGTATCGCGGGTGTGGCCCGCCCATTCAAAAGTTTCGTAGAAGAGGCTCCAGTGGATTAGTTTTAGATAGGAAGCATCAAATTTTTGTGGGGGTGGTTCATGGCGAAAATTTACGGCTGCTTTAGTGACGTCATGGGTACTGCGTTCATACAGTTTTTTAGGGTCTTTGATGCCATATTTATTTTTGAGTGTTTTGGTTCCTTTATATAGATAATTTTGCTCTAACATGTAATCTCTCCTAAGTAGGTAGGGTGGTGGTTGATGAGCGTCTTAAACGCTGCCATGTGAAAAATTCCCCTTCGCGTATTCTTTTGAGATTTTGGTTGTTATGAGAGGGAGCATTTTTCCCTCAAGTGCATGGGTTGTATCAATCGTTTTGTGATGCTTTTGAAAAGCTTTTCTGATGTTTCCTGTGTTTATTATCTTGTGCTGTAAAATACTTGGTATTTAGGGTGCTGATATGAAGCTCATGAGTGGCCAGAAAATGGATTTTCTATAAATTGACTTTGGGCAAAATCTTCGTTCTTTGAGGTGTAAGAAAGAGGTCAAAAAGAAAAATGTAGCTTAAAACTGTTTTTTCCTTTAACAAAGTTATTTGCAAGAGCGCTTTGATGAGGGGCGTGGATATAGCGGGTGTAATCGCTCTTGGTTAGCGGATGGTGCTGGTACTTTTCATACACAGCTCTCAGATTGGTGAATCTATGGGCAAAAGCAGTCATCAAAAATTTTTCTCCATTATGTTTTTCTTATTGCTCCATATGAATATTTTGCCATACGGATATCTTTTTTGTGTATTTTTGCAACAAAATGTTTTTTATTTTATATTGTTGCTCTTATTATATTGCGCTGCTCTAAGATCCATGAGAAAGAAAACTCTTTCTTTGGTTGAAAAAAAAGCTTTTTTCAGCGCTTTATCGTTAAAATAGAACACTTTATGATATCGTAAAGGGGGGAAAGCTTGTGTAAGAATGATTTATTCATTTTGATGTATATCTTAAATATTTTTTGGGAAAAAATCGATGTTCTTGAGTGTAGGTGTTTTGAGAGTTCTTGTCTCAAAGATCAATCGTTTGTTTTTCTTAAGCCTTGATATTGGTGATTAGCGTTGTGAAATGTTTTTGGTTGTTTGTAGGGGATAAATTATACACAAAAAGCTTTGTAGGAATGTATTTGCAGGACTTTTCCAAGTGGAGAGGTTGGTTTAGTTATAGATAATTTGAGGGTTTTGGTATTTCTTATAAAGACGATGGGCGCTGGTAAAACGATACACAAAATACAAAAAGGAAAAACACGGATTTTTTTATCATGTTTTCCTTATATGTGTGTGTGGAAGCGGTCAAAAACTTTTTGTTAACGGGTTTTTAAAAAACAGAAATCTATGTTGTTTTTGTGGTTGTTCTTTTCATAGTCAAGATCTCATAATAGAAGGTTAGTTTTTCTTTTGTGGAGCAAAGCGGTTTTTTGCAGCAGCGGCTAACATTTCTTTTCTTCTGAAATAGATGGCGCGGCCACATCGCAAAGGGGGGTGTCCTTGCATAAGAATAATTTGTTCATCTTGACGCATTTCTTGAATTATCTCATGGGGTAAAATGAGAGCTCTTTTTAAAATATTCATATAACCACGAAAATCGACTCCATCTAAGACAAATAAAATAGGCTTTTGTAGCTTTCGTCAGTAGTAATCATGACGTTTAAAAGGAATTAACAATTATCCTGTCCAATTGCTTTGGATATGGTGTATATGCTATGTGCAAAATTGGTGGTAGGGCGTTTAAGTAGTCTGTTTTTTGCATGTATGATAAGAATATTAAAATATCTCTTCCACATAGGTGTTTAAATCAAAAAAACAAAGTTTCATATTTTTTAGTTGGCCATAGCAAGTGTATTTGAACGATTTTGTGTGCGTGTGTAGAATTGGCTATGAGTGTTCCTTGCTTTTTGAACAATGTCGGTAATTTCTCGTGCTTTCTGTTCTGATATACCAATACTTTGTGCAAGTGTTTCATAATCTTTGTTTGTGATCGCACTACATTCGTTTGATGAGAGACGATGTTCTAAACTGTTTATAAAAGTACGGAGCTCTTGGTATAATTGAGGAGATTGAGACAAGATTTCTCTTTGTTTTTCCGGTGATAAAGCAAAAATATTTTGCAAGTTTTGACTGGGATTCTCTACCGCTTTTCCAAGGCGTTCTTGTTTAATTTTATGGTCTCGAGTGACTATATTATAGGTAGCTTCTACAGTATACACATAATTCTCAATTGCAAGAGAGAGCACATCAAGATAATTTCGAGCGTGTACACGTGTCGGATTTTGTAGACCGCATATACTAAAACCTGCAAGAGGAGAAACAGAGTGCGGTGCCTGTTTAATCTGATTAGCAAACTGTCTGCCTAATTCTGGATTTTTAATAATCTCTTCTATCTGTTCGTTTAATACGTTTGCGTCACCATAAACAGTTTTTGCGTAAGTTCGGACTTGCTTTTGAGCTTTGAGAACGTAACTATCTAGCGCAACTGTTTTGGCACATTCACTTTTTGTGAGAGGCGCTAATGTTTCTTTTGGAATAAGCGTGTTTTCAAGCTCTTTGCTGTTGGGGGCGGTAAAGGTAATGATATCACCAGGTTTTAATGTTTTTAATCGTTCTGGTGTGAGATCATCTTTGCTACCAATGATGTAAGTTCCTTGCATATCGAGTATAAAACTTTCTGAATAACAACCTTTATAAGTTCCTATATAGGTTTCTCCTGCCTTTGTTGCCATAACAAGGCGATCATCCACGTTGCGTCCCGTATTGTTTATGTGATCCATAAATTCTTTTAAAAGACGTATTTTGGGGGGATTGGAGATATCCTCAAAAAGATCTTTCAACAGTTGTGTATTGCTATATTGCATTGCTTCGCTACAGGCAGCCATCATACGTTTTTGTGTGACAAGCGAAAAGTCAAGCTTATGTCCTGCAGCTTTGGCAAGATTTTCAAAAAAGACTTGTTCTGTGTGCTCATTGCCATCTATGAATGGGTGGATTTTGTGAAGAGAATAAAATAGACTCGTTGCTTCCTTGACAAATTCTTCGCGTGTTAAGCCTTGCAAATTGTTTTTTTCGGCAAGCGTTTGATCTAATTTTTGTAAGAGTTCAGGGATTTCTTCACCAGTTGCAAAATTATTGCCCCATTCCATTCTTTTCATTTCTGGCATGGCGGCAATGCTATCGTCTGTAAATGCGAAGGGGATATGGCGCAGATGTCCAGCCCATACAAAGGTATTTTTAAACAATTGTTGGTGGATATGGCATAGATAAGTTGAATTAAAATATTCTGGCAGGGGTTCTGCACGCAGATTGATCATGGCTTTTTGCCTATCATGTGAGCATTTTTCCAGAAAGCGTTTTAAATCTGTTTCTCCATATCTATTTTTGAGAATTTGGGTACCAAGATAGATATAATTATGGGGTGAGGGAATTCCTTTTGTTTTTTCTTTTGCTTTTGGCATTGTTACATTCCTTATAATGTTACATTGTCTATGAGAGTGTGTTAAACTTTTTGTTTGAAAATCCCCCACGCATATTGTTTTGAGATGTTGAGACTTGGGTGAGGAAAAAATCCCTCAAATTCGTAGGTGTTTTTGAGTGTATCAATCTTTATCTTGGCACTTTTTTCTTTTACTGAGAGAGAATAGTTCATTTGGGTTGTTTTCATGCATATTGTCTTTTAATTTTTTTGTAGAAAAATTTTCCTATAAAAGCGGTGCCTTCAAAAGTTTTTTGATAGGATTCTCAAGGCATAGATATGATTGGTATTTATTATTTGGAGATGAGGAGAGTGCTTTATAAAGAAAATTGGCATTGGTAAGCACAGGCATAATACCATCATTCAAAGACTTTTCCCTATATTTTTCTTGTTGTATCAAGCGGGAATTCCTTCTTTATAGGCTTTTATGAGATAGAATCTCTGCTTTTATCCTTTGATGTTTTTGTTTTGATGCATGACCTCCATTGGAGGGTGTTTTTTAGTTTTTCTGTGCTTTTGGGGCAAAACGGTTTTTTGCAGCTGCGGCTAACATTTCTTTTCTTCTGAAATAGATGGCGCGACCACATCGCAAAGGGGGTTGTCCTTGCATAAGAATAATTTGTTCATCTTGACGCATTTCTTGAATAATCTCGTGGGGTAAAATGAGAGCTCTTTGTTGGTAATTGATGTTGTAAGAACTTTTTCCTAAAGATAAACCTCTTGATTTGCTCGTTCCGGTGACTTCAACGGTCATTTGACCACAGCGTTCTGAAATGTCTTTAGCTGTTTGAAGGTCTTTAATGGCCGCATAACTGACAAAGGAGCAGCTTTCAAACCATGAACGTGCTCCTGCTTCGCCAAAGTGATTGACCAACTGACCCGTGGATTGATAAAAGAGCATCAAGGATGTGCCGTATTTACGTCCACGATCGCGGGCTTCTTCTAAAATATTCATATAGCCTAGAAGATCAACTTCATCTAAGACGAATAAAACACGCTTTTTATAGTTACCGTCTGCTGTAACCATGGCATTGAGAAAGGCGCCAATAATCACACGTCCAATAGCTGGATAACTGTTTAAAATGCTTGCGGGGAGATTGAGAAAAACATCTGTATTGCCATTGGCAATATCTGAGGAAAAAAAATCATCTCCGCAGACAAGATCTGCATAATTGGATAAAGAAAGCCATTGGGTGTCTTTTGAGGCGGTTGTATAGACTCCTGAAAAGGTTTGTTCTGCCATTTCTGTAAAAATACCCACCATTTCACGAATAAAAGGAGAAGGTGTTGTTTCTTGAATCATGCGTAATTGATTAACAACAGCTGTTTCTGATTGAGAGAGAATACCACGCAATGTTTTTAAATTGCGCTCGCTGTCTTCATATTCATCAGAAAATACAACATGAGCAAGAAGAGCTGTTAATAGGTTATGGGCTTGTGTTGAGAAATATTCCGCTGAAGAATTGTCTGATTTTTTATCTGTAAGAAGCAACTTTGAAAAGCTTACAATATTCGCTTCGCGTTGTGTGCGTGGTACGCTGTCATCTAAAAGCCAATCGATGACATTAAAGTTTTTTGTTAACAATGAGTTGGGATCGAGAACAATGACATTTCTATTTCCCATTTTTTGACGCGCATATTTGACCATTGGGGCAACTTCTGTTGAAGGATCAAGACAAATAATAGACCCTGGATAGGTTAAACACGTAGGAACTACTGTACTTGTTGTTTTATAGCCACCAGAACCAGCAAAAAAGATCATATGAGTTGAACCAAAATCAAGATTAAAGGTTAGCAAAGGGACTGTTCCACCCTTTCCCCATGTTGTTTTATTGCCAGGTGCAAAGGGAATGTTGCACACATTATCTTGATCGACACGATATCTTTCACCCACAACAATTTGCCCATTGGCAGGAAAGATTTTTGCTGCCTCTCTTAAATTCATCCATGATGCTTCACCAAAAACACCTTTTTTTGCACGCTTGACCTTACTTTTAGGTGGAGAGGTTGTTATGAATTGAATGAGGGACAAAAAAACACCAATGATGATGCCAAAGACAACCATGGGATCCATAAATTGAAGAGCGTAGCTCCACGTTATTCCTTGTTGTCCAACATAGGGACTTAAGCGTTTTATTTCACCACCAATATAGTAAAGAGCAGTCATTCCAAAAAAGACAACGGAGACAAAAGTGATTATTCTACGCAGGTGCAGTTTTTGCGAGAGACTATACAACAATGAAACAGTAGCCGTTAGTGCTAGGACTAATAAAGGTTCTGAACGAAGAGTCCAATAAATTTGATCGCTCTTTAGTCCATTTGTTATAAACAACAAAAAGTGAGGGACAAGGAATATTGTTAAAGCACCTAAAGCGATCGGTGTTAAAATGAGTACCATTTGTGTTTTGGTATATTTCATTGTATTTTACTTTCAATTCTGTCAGAATATGTTGCGAAATGCTCTTTTCCAAGTGTGTGATATGAACTCTCATCTCTTTTTGCAAAGGTGCAGATAACACCAGACAGTTTTTGCTTATGAGCCTTTCTCATTAAGGAGAAAGGTTTTATCTATTCTTAGCAGGCCATAGCAAATGCTTGGGAACGATGCATTGTGCATATTTGCGCTCGTTGATGTACTTCTTTGGTTTGCTTAATAATTTGTGTAATTTGCCTAGCTTTACTTTCTGATACACCAATACTTTGAGCCAATGTTTCAGAGTCATTCTTTTGGACTGCTTTATGTTCATTTGGTGAGAGGCGGTTATTGATGCTTTTTGCAAAGTTTGTAAGCTCTTTTTGCAGTGAAGGATTTTTTGCTAAAGCTTCTTGCTGTAATTCTTTTGGCAAGGCGAAGAGATCTTGCAAGCTTTGACTTGGCATTTCTACCGTTTTTGCACGACGACTTTGTTCTGTTGCATGTTCTTGCGTAATTTCCTTTTCAGCATGTTTTACAGCATACGCGAAATTTGCAACGGCAGTACAGAGCATCTCAAGATGATTTTTAGCGTTTGCACGTGTCTGGTTTTGTAGTCCACATAAACTAAAACCGGCAAGATGAGAAATAGAGTGCGGTGCTCTTTCAATCTGGTTAGCGAGCTGTTGGCCTAAGCTTGGATTTTTGATGATTTCTACCATCTGTTTGTTTAATGTTTTTTCGTTACCATAAACAATTTTTGACAATTGCTGAACCTGTTTTAGGCTTGCGTGGACACAAGAATCTTCTGCAACCATTTGGGCCGTTTCATTTTCTGTCAAAGGGGCTAATCTTTCTTCTGGAATGAGAATGCTTTCAAGCTTTTTTGTTTTGGGAACGGTAAAGGTAAATCTATCACCAGGTTTTAATGTTTTGAGTTGTTCTGGCGTGAGCTGTTCTTTATTGCCGATGATGTAGGCGCCTTTCACATTGAAAGCAAAGCTATCATAACCAGCACCCCTATAGGTACCTGTGTAGGTTTCACCTTCTTTTGCAACCATAACAGGACGATCATTAACATTGCGCCCAAGTTCTTTCATGTTGTTCATGAATTCCTTTAAAAGAAGTATTTTATTGGGATTAGAGATATCTTCAAACAGATGTCGCATTGGCTCTAGGTCACCATTTTCTGCTACAGCAACACTGGCGAGCATCATGCGTTCTTTTGTAACAAGTGAAAAGTCAAGCTGATGCCCTGCGGCTTTGGCGAGATTTTCAAAAAAGACCCGTTGTGTACGTCCATTGCCTTCTCTAAAAGGATGAAGTTGGTTAAGGGCGTTAAATAAGCTTATTGCTTCAGCGTTAAATTTCTCACGCGTTAAGCCTTGCAAATTATCTTTTTCGGCAAGCGTTTGATCCAATTTTTGTAAACCGTCTTGGATTTCATCGCCGAGTGCAAAAGGATTTTCCCATCCTGTTCTTTTCATTTCGGGCATGGCGGCTGTGGTACCATCTTCAAATGTAAAGGGGAGATGGCGCAGATATCCAGCCCATTCAAAGGTATTTTTAAATAAGTGGTGATGTATAGAGCATAGATAGGAGCTATCAAACTTTTCTGGTACGGGGGATTCACGCAGATTAACCATCGCTTCTGCTGTATCCTTTGAGCATTTATCCAGAAAGGATTTTAAGTCTTTTATTCCATATTTATTTTTGAGTGTTGTGGTGTTTGGGTAGACATAATGATGGGGAGAAACTGTCTGTATATTTTTTGTCTTTGCTTTTGCTTTTGGCATCGCAGCTTCCTTATAATTTTACGTTGTCCATAAGAGTGTTAAATTTCTCGAGTGAAATATTCCCCTTTGCGTATTCTTCTAAAATTTTGAGTGTTGTAGGATGAAGCGCTATTCCCTCTATCGTATGGGTGCTGATGGCTGCTTCAACGGCTTCACGGCGTTTTTTTAATTCTTCCTCTGTCATCGATAAAAGATTTTCTCTATTTCTGTTTCGTTGGTTTTCATGCATTTTTTCTCTTATTTGCAATTGTTGCTTTAAAAGAGCCTTTGGCAGCCGGTGTGATCTTCTTTTAGTCACCTCCAAAGATGTTTCGTTGTTTGAAGGGATCGTAATAAATTTCTGTGACCTTAAATTTTCCTTCAATCCGTTTGCATTGGATGATGATATCAATCATTGAAATCAACAGTCCTCGAATATCATCACGCTCTAAATCACCACCGCCTTCACTTTCTTTGACCAAAAGGGTCATCTGCTCAAAGGCTGCAAGTGCTGTTGATGCGTGAACCGTCGTAATGGAACCTGGATGGCCTGAATTGACATTGCGGATATAATAAAAGGCTGTACCATCTCGAAGTTCTTGCAAAAGAATACGATCAGGACGCATCCGTAAAGATGATTCAAGCAACTCTTTGGGGCCAACGGAGGCTAAGCCTTGTCCATCTTTTGAATAGAACATTGAGACATGGTTAGGGTGTGGTATCACCAATTCTTGCGTGTCTTCAATGGTGATAATACGCTCTTCTTGAGGGATTTTGGCGATTAATGCTTTTGATAATGTTGTTTTACCCGAACCGGTTTTTCCCGCAATTAAAATATTTTTCTGGCATTCTACAGCTTGATTTAAAAAAGAGACAAAGTCTTTATTACAGTAGGCATTGGCTAAATTATGCTCGATGATTTTGAGTTCGTTAAAACGAGAATGATAGTCATTCAAAGGTGTGAAAGAGACCTGTTCACAAAGCGAGAAGAGGCCTTTCTTGGCGAGTTCTTCGAGAGAAAAACTCTGCGATGATGGTTTACGAATTGTCATACTAATCGTGTCTTTTTCGACAGCCGGCGGAATGACAATTTGAATGCGCTCATTGCCTGGTAGCGTTGCAGATAATATTGGGTTTTTGTCCGATATGTTTTGCTTGGAATAGGAGGCGACAACTTTCGCAATTCCCATAAGCTCATTAAAAGAGAGAGCCGGTGCTTCTATTGTTTTCCATCCATCAAATCCTTCAGTCATGACTTGATAGGGACGATTGATAACAATTTCAAAAAGACTATCATCTTTCAAAAAAGCATTGATGGGTTCAAGTTTTGTGAGAACAATCGCAACGGTTTCATCGCACATGGTATGTAAGTTTGAGTTCATTCTAAAGTTACCGCAGAATTTTTGTAAAAGTTTCTTGAAACAGCTCGATTGATAATTTGTTTTTTGTTTTCGATGACTTTCAATTTATAAACGCTGGAAAAATCTAAATCGCGGGCAACAAAGATATTCACCATTTCCCCTTGGTTTTTGGATAATGTTGGAGGAATATTGGCGTAATTTTCTACGAGAATGTTTGCGATGTTTTGTCCTGAAGAGAGAGTTTCAGTTTCTTCTTTTTCCTGTTTTTTTGATAAACGTTTATTGGCATAGTGTGTTGCATCTTTTATTAGTGAGACAAGAAGCGCAGACCCAATCCTCTCGAGCCAATGGTTATCAATATCTCCATCCATACCAGAACGCCCTAAAGCATCCGTTGCCGGTGAAGCTAAGGATATAATGATACCATTGGGGGTTTTTGCTCTATTCCATAGTACAAAGAGACGTGTTTGGCCTTTTTTCAATCCGGCGCGATATTCACCAACAATTTGGGTGCCTTTATCAAGAAGCACAACACGACCATTGTCTGATAAGATATCTCTGGAGATGATACAACTGGCAAAACCTTGTTGATCACTGTTGATGGCTGTTTCTAAAATACAAGGAATAGAAGTTCCCATCGCGATGATGTAGTTTCGATTGCCAAGGGTTGAAGCACGAATACCTTCAAGCACTGTGGGTTTGAGAAGATGATTAAAACGTTGTGTCGTTTCATCAGATTTACTTTCAAGTTGGTGAGGCAAAGCACCATTATTTGTTTGTGAATCTATTTTGCTTTGTTGTGTACTTGCATAAGCTAATACAGGAGCACGTTGTGCTGCCTCCAGCAGTGAGTCATCAGAATTTAATTGATTGATGTTTGGTGTTGGTAGCTCGACTTTTGGTAATAGAGCGTTATTTCGTTGAGGCTGTTCAAAGGGGGGAGGGGTAGGCTTTGCAGGACGAAAAAGCTCTGTTTGTTTTATAACTTTTCCTTCTTTTGAAGATTCAACCGGTTGCTTTTTGTCTGTAACAAGTGTTGAATAGGCTAAATAAAGACAGACACTGAAAAGAATAATAAGAGCAATAGCTTTCCCTACATTGTTCTGTTGACTTTTCCCTTGAGCATTTTTTATTGTATCGCGATCATTAATGCTTTTTTCATCCACGGTGTTATTCATGGCTGCTTCCTAGGTTCACTTTACGTTGTACAGATGGTGATGTCGTACCTGTTTCAGGGTTAATTCCTTTTGGTACGAACCTTTTGTTAAAGATGCACAATACTTCATTCCCACGTCGTAGCGTGAATTGTGCAGATGTCGCATGGACAATAACCTTGTTGCCTTTAATCGATTTGGGAATAAGGGCTTCTTGCCCATCAGGCGATACAATGTAAATGGCAGGGATTTCAATGTTGCCTAAAAAGGTAAAGGTTGTTGTTTTCCCATTATCATAGACAGAAGCAGGTTCAATGAGGGATGAGCCTTGAGCTTCATAAGCCCAATTGCGTGGTCCAAAATCTTCATGGATATTTAAAATATCATTGACAAAGTTTTCTTCACGTTGTTTTTCTTTTTCTGCTTCGGCTAATTTCTTACGTAAGGCTTCATCTTCTGGATAACGAAACTTTACTAAGAAATACGTCTCATTGCCTGCTGAAACATCGCCTTCACGGACTTGTAGCTCGAATTGATAAGAGCGTTGTGTTCCATCTTGGCGGCTTGTGACAATTTGTAAATTTGTCACAGGCTGGACTTCACGTGGTTTGAGAAAAACAAAGTGTCCAGCCGGTGCAACTTGCCAAGCAACCGAATTTCCAATTCCTACATAGGTTACTTCTTCATCAACGGCAAATTCTAGTTGAACCGAAGAGCGAATGGAGCCAATGATTTGTACGACGTTGTAGGGGTCATAATTGACAAATCTGATGCGGTTATCTTTACGTGCACTGATAGGTGCTGTTTCTGCAAGTGAGAGAACTGTGTGAAAGCTGAGAGTGATCGTAAAAATTAAAGAGATTGTTTGCAAAAGTCTGATCATTTTATCACCTCTGGATCAGATCTATATTCCGATACTTGAAAACCAAGAGGGTTGATAAGACGATCAGACGTTGAAATGTGTGCGTTCACGTAGGAAAAATTTAAGATTGAAATCCAATGGGAAATATTTTCTTTTTCATTCAAGTCTCTGATCGTTTTATAGTAACGAACTTGGATAAGATCTTTACTTATAAAAGAGATTGATTTGATTGTGATCGTAGCAATCATGTTATGATAAATATTTTGCGGACTTTCTGGATTATTGCCCGCGTACCATTTTGCAAAACGGTTTTGTTCTTTTGGAGAAGATAAAAGAGAGACTAAGCGAAAATTGTTTTCTGCTTCTGATGCTTGAAAACCTTCACGAGCGCGAACATATTGGCTGGCAAAATAACGCGTTATAGCTTCATCATAGTCGTTAGGGGATTCTTTTAGGGCGCTTACAGTATCAATAATGCCTGTTGAGTTATCAACGCGGATAACAAAAGGCTCTACCGTTTTCAAAGGTGTCAAAGCTGCGACAGCTAAAGCCAGCGCAATTGTCATCAATCCAAAAAGCACTGTTAAAGCCATGGAGATTTTCATCCGCACGCGCATGCTATGCATGCGATCAATGTCAAATGAGCGCGCTTCTTTTATATATTCTTCAAGGGCATCACTTTTCACGCATAACCTCCACAGTTTTATCAGATCGTGCTTCATGAATAACCGGCTTTAATAAAGCTGAATTGGCTGTTACTTTTTCACTTTCCAAAGTATTGAGAATGATGGGAGTAGTAACAGGCTTTACGCTCTTTTCTGGGTAGACAATGTTTTTATTGTCCCAATTCCACTTATCTTTATTTAAAGCGCGTGTATGTTTGCCATTACAGCGTGGTGGTTTTTTAGGGCCACTCAAAGAGGCACAACCAGTAAGAGCCATTGTTAGGACCATAACAAAAGTTATTTTTTGTTTCATTTTTTAAACTCACAAATATCTTGGAATACAATGCATGAGAGCCTTTGTTCTGAACATTTTTACAAGTTTATGTGATGCAAGATTTCGATTGGTTTTGTTGTTAGACCCAAGGTGTTAGATCTTATCTGGAACAGGATCATGGCGTGTGCACCCTTTGGCGCACACAAGGAAAAAACAAAAATTCTTATTCTTTTAAAGAGGTGCTTTATCTTAAAATCGACCACGTCCACCTCCAGATTTACCTGCTTTTGCGGCCGCCCCTGCCGCACTTCTAACAGCGTTACCAGCAGCTCCTGAGATTTGTGAAGTGGCACTTTTTACTGCATTGCCACTCGCTCTTGCACCATTTGAAAGCATTGTAAAAATCTGTCCTCCTGAAGAGACACCAGCGTTAAAGTATGGTCCGCCAGAGGCCAGCGCTGTTGCAATACCAGGAAGCGCACGGAAGATAATAACTCCTATGATCGAAATGACGATGACAGGGGGAAAAAGAACGTAAATTGATTCATATGAAACTTTGAGAACCTGTAGGATAACTTGACATATAATGGTTCCAAGCATGATTACGAGAACTTGTAAAATGGTAAAATTGATCAAAGTTGTAATCCATGCATCGGAGTATTTTCGCGTTGCATTGAACAAATACAAACTAATAAATAGAGGCCCAAGACCTATAATCATGACGAGTGCAACTTGTGCAAACATTTGCACAATAAAACCACCTATACAAAAAAGAATAACTGCGAGAAGCATGATAGAACCAAGAAGACCCACAATGATCTTTTCAAAAAACCAAGCATTGTATAAGACTTCTTGATAACGCGAACTTGCCTTTAACAAAATATAATCAAAAACATTGGAGCTTGCAGGATTACTGTTAAGCGCATTCCCAATAGCATTGGATAAATCATTAAAGAAAATATCCTTGACATAAGTATTAAATATATCCGCATTCGTTGCCATTGTTGTAACAACAACGATTTTAACAACATTATTGAGAAGACTATGCATGGAAAGCGCAACGCGACCTGTCATAACATTATAGCCATAAAGAAAGATAAAAATGATTGCAGCGAGATTTAAGGGCGCTGAAATAGCAGAAGATAGCCCACTCACCGTTGTGTCCATCACATTATCGAGGGGTTTTAAAATATACCCAGAAACGCTTTCAAAGGGAGAAAAACTAAAGTCTGACATTTGTACTCGTACTTTCAAGTTTTTCTTTTAATTGTTTTTCTTTTTCTTTTAATTGTGCCTCAAGATATTTATGCTTTTGTTGTTCCTTTTCTTCACGTAATTCATCTTTTGTTTTCGTATCTCTTGCTTGAATCATATCAAGAGACTGAAGTTTTAAAGAATTCACTTGAAGATCGGCTTGAAGAAGAGAAAGCTTTACTTGAAGATCTTGTCGAAGGGCTTGCAATTCTTCTGGTTTTGTTTCTGGTTTTGATTTAATATTTTCAAGTTGTTGACTTATTTCTTTGATTTTTTTTGCAGTGTCAGTTGCTGTTTTATAAATAGTTTCAGCTGTTTCTGATTTTGCAGCATTTAATTTTTGTGTGTTCTCGAGTGCTTGTTTATAATATTCATCTACATCGGGTGTCGTTTGTGATATTGCATGAGAAATAAAAGAAAAAGATAACAGTGTAACTAAGCCATATTTTTTCATTGATTTTTTCTCCTTTGATAAAATATGGGCAGCCATTTGTCAGGGTCAGCTCCATATTCGTTGATAATTTCATTCATGAGTTCAATGTTTTTTGTTGTGCCGCTTAAAACGGCGATCTCATCATTCATTCCACGTAAGTTAAGTTCTGCAACGACGGAACTTTGTCCTTGTTTGATGAGAAAACGACGGGATTCTCTGCTTAACTCTGACTGTATCAGTTCAAATTCGCGCTCAGTAAGTTTGAAAGCTTCGACATAATCATTGTAATTTGCTTTTTGATTTGGAAAAAATATTTGGGTGGGGCATTGCTCAATGATTGTGTGCGCGATTGTTGAGTTCAAAGCATCTTTAGGGCTTTGTGTTGCAAAGAGCATCATGCCATTTTGTTTACGAATTGTTTTTAGCCGATCTTGCGCAAAAGCTTTAAATGAATCATCTTCTAAAGCTTTCCAGAATTCATCAATGACGATAATGATACGTCGCCCATCAATCAAATCAAGAATGCGGTGAAAGAGATACATCATTAAGGGGCGCCGAATTTCTTCATTATCTAAGAAATCGGTCATGTCATATCCAATGAACTGCGCATTTAAATTGAGATCATCTTGATCATTATCAAAAACCCATCCTAAATCATTGCCTCTAATCCAACGTTGCAGCCGTATGGCAATCCCTTCTTTGGATGTGTTATCAAAAAACAGTTGAAGGGCACCAAGAGATCGCTGGGTTGGGGGTAAGTTTTCCAAGGAATCAATGGCTTTGGCGATATCTTGTCGCTCTTCTTCTGTTACGATTTGCCCTTCAGCGGTCACCAGCTTTAAGATCCAATTACGAAGAAAGATTTTATTTTTTTCGGTGTATTCCATGCCCTTTAAGGGAGCAATACCCGTGGGCTGCCCATTCTTTAAAGGTTTGTATTTTCCACCTCCAGCCCGTACAAAAATCTCTGCTCCTTGATCTTTATCAAAAAAAACCATAGTTGGATTGTGTTTTTGTAATTGTGCAAGAAGAAAATTAACAATCACTGTTTTACCAGAGCCCGATGGACCACAAACAAATGTGTTTCCAAGATCGCCATAATGAAAATTAAAATAGTAAGGTGAACCGGCCTGTGTTTTTAGCAATGCGACAGCAGCTCCCCAAACATTATCGTTCAGTTTGCCAACAGGGAAAGAATGGAAGGGCGATAAAGCAGCAAAGTTTCTGCTAGTAATGGCGCCTGAACGCGCACGATAGCTAAAGTTTCCAGGAAGTTGTGCCCACCATGCTGCTTCCAATCCTAAATCTTCTCTGGCAATCACGGCTCCCCCATTGGTTAAATGGGAACGTGCTTTTGATAAGTTTTCAGACAATATTTTGGGATGATCAGCAAAAACAGCTAAAGAAATGTGGTGTTCTCCCAAAACAAAACGGTTTGATTCTAAATCATCCAGCGCTTCATCCAATGCATCAATTTGTGAGCTAGCACGGTCAGCTGCATTGATCATTTGATTTTGCTTGCGGCTCATAATCGCACTGGCGGCTGCCTTACTTTTAAAGACAAAGGATTGTGTTAGAATGAATTCAAATGGCACCGTAAGCAGACCATCAGTCATACCTGGGCGTGTTTTAGAAGGATACTCTTTCCATCCAAACATGCCCACAAAGCGTTCATTGCTTTCATGGCGAATTTCGATAATTTCTTTCCCAAAAATAACACGATCCGAGTAAATTGTTGAAGCAATAGTTCCAAATGTGAGAGGAATACGCTCACGTCTTCCTCCCACTAGTTGATGGAGAAATTCACTTTGTTCGGCAAATAAAAGTCCTTCATGTTCATAGATTGATAGTAGACGGACTTCATACTCTTCCAAACCTTGCATAAGATCTTGACTTAACTCTTCGAGTTTACGAATAGCTTCCTCATCGGGTTCAGATTGTGTTTTCTTCGCTTTGCTCAAGCGCTGAAAAAATGAAACCAGCTTTTCTGTTTTATCCGCGGCCGGATTCCAAAGCAGTGAAATAAATAGATCATTTCTATACAGTTCTTGCGAAACCATCTTCTTTTTATATTTTTCATCTAATATTGTTGCAAAAGATGAAAGAAAATGACCTTCTGGGTATATCGTTTCACGGCGGCGGATGATGTGAGAATATAAAGCAAGCCGTTCGTCTGCGATATTTTTTAAAAGGGTGTTTAATTGGTTGTGTAAAGAATTTAATTGATCAATATCCGCAGTGTCAAAATTTATACCCTCAACAGCCATCACAACCATTAAACAGCGTGAATTTAAAGCAACGACATGTTGGTTGATGTAGCGTATATAGGGAATATATTCTTCAGGCAAAGTTTCCCGTTTCATGATTGACATCTGTTTCACCAGTTTCGTTCCTTCAGCTTAGTTCCTTATAAGTGCGGATAAGGCGTAAAGGGGAGGTTGAACCTCCTCCCCATCGGTTGAGGTTTTTTTGTTTTCCTCGGGTATTGAGCCATGCAAATAATACGCGAAATTGGTTGTGATCGTACTTTGTCACTTCTCGCAAAATAAAGTGCATCCCAATCCCAAGACCAAACATGGTAAAATCACTGGTCAAAATGAAAAGAATGGATGTCGCCATAACATTGAGCGCCATCGCTTCCATTGTAACACCAGCAAACATGGCCGGGCGCGTACAGGCAAGGAAAAGAGTATCTTCGTTCATTTATGTTGTGCCCGCTAATTTGCCGACGAGAGTGGGGGCACCAAAAACAATAGCAATCCCCAGAACACAGTAAGCTGCTTTGCGTAAATCAATAAAGCCGTACATCCAGCCAATCCCCACAGCAGCAACACATATAATAGCAATAAGCCTTGCCGTTGGACCCGTCATCATTGTGACAATGTTGTCTAAAACACCATCAAGCTTCCCGAAACCACCTCCATTAGTAGAAGAAGCAGCATAAGAAAGATCTGATACAAGCAATGCTGTAAAAAACAGCATGGTCACGATAAAAATGATGTTTTGGAATCTATTATCTGTCATTTTACCTCTCTTTAACAAATAATATTTGTTCATATATCGACATTCCATCGCCTCTAACAAACTGGAGAGTGTTGTCATTTGATGACAGTTTAATTCTTCTCGTTTGTTTGTTTTAAAAGCCTTGATCGTGGATCTGTTCACTCTCCAGCTCTTCTTCGTAAAGAGACAGAAGTCTTTTCAAATTGAGATTGTGTTATATGAAAATGGCAATTTTAAGTTGTGTATATTGGTAAAAATAACAATATTAAAATAATGAAAGAAAGAATATCATTCTTTACAAAATGTAGTTAATCTGCAACACTTATATTTGGATTTTTTCTTTAAAAACAAGGGGATTTATGATCAATAATCTGACATGATAGGAAAAAAACGAATTTTTTGAGCGAGCGTGTTAAGAGATGCTATTTAAATTGATTGTTATTATTTACATTATGGGGGCCACAGTGTGGGGATTAAGCCAATATAAAGATAAAATGGATTTCAGCATTCTTAAAACATTTGAGACGCAAGATATCCAAGATATTGTCGATCTCTATCGAGAAGAAAAAAAGTTGGGTAGACCTATCGCTAAACAGCAATTAGAAAAAAATGAACCAGCTCTCGATTTGCAGAAGAGTGTTTCATTAAATGATGTTGCAAATAATGCTGTTGTTTTTCATGGTAAGGCTTCTGTTACAAGTGGGGTTACATTTAAATTACTGACGCCTGCTGCACAATCTTGGCGCTCACATATCTCCCGTGATATTCATCTTTATGGTGTGGACACATGTGCACCCCGTCAAAAAGCAAGATTAAATGATCAAGAATGGCCCTGTGGTGTGGTTACAATGGCTTGGCTTGTCACCAAAACACTTGGGCAGGATTTATCCTGTAAACAGGCTTTGATGCACAATGGTGTTTATTATGCGCAATGTTTTGTTCAAGGGGTTGATTTAGCTGAGGCAGGTCTTACAGAAGGTATGTTGGTACTCTCAAAAGAGGGGAAAAATCCTATTCCAGTCCAGTATCATCATGCGGAAGAAAAAGCACGTGGCAACAAGATTGGTCTTTGGTCGAGTGATTTCACTGAACCTTTAAAATGGCGGCGAGATAATGGATCCTATAACCCCTTTGCTAGTCCATGATTGGTTTTAACGAACATATTTACTTAAATTTTTATAGAGAAAACTTTATCAATAAAATTGTACCAAATCGTAGAGCAAGTTTGAATAAACGGTGAGATTATTTTCGTTTTTGAAGTAAATGGATGATACATTCATGTTGAAGAGAGATTTGCTCTTAAAATAGCTTCTCTTATTGATGTGTTTTATAAAAGCAGGAAAATGTCATTGTTGGTGGCAAAGCATTTTTGAGTATTTGTGTTTGAAGGAGAAAGTGAGGCGATAAAAAACGCTCAAGAAACGGATTTCTAGAGCGGTGTTGATGAAAGTAAAAAATAAACAGATCTCCAAATGGTGTAACGTTTGATATAATGGATAAAATCTTTCACAATGCCTTAAAAGAATTCATAGAAAAAGTTTTTTCATCGGAATTTTGTCTTCAGGATTGGATCACGTTTTTTACTTCTTTAAAAGTGATCAATCTGTTGCATTCCTTGAAAAGCTTTCATAATTATCTGCTTTTAAATTCAGACTTCCAAATGATGGATGGATTTCAAATAGACTCTACACGAAGAAATCTTCGTAAAAATAATTTGCATTGCTGATTGTTTTCTATATATCACAAAACGTTTCTATTTAGGCCTTCGATGGGGAACAATGACCAAAATATAAATAGGTAAAAGAAGGGGCTCGTACTTTTTTATTATGGCCTCATAGTTCATTGATCGCAATACTAACCATTATAATGTTCATAGATTATCCTACTGGATAGGGATAATTTTTATCACAGTCTCTATATTTGAAATTAGTTGGACAAAAGCTTTAGTCCGTTTTCTGATTTTATCATTTGTGGTCAGTTTTGGCTTTTTCCTTCTCATGGTATTTATGACAAATTCATACAATGGTTGTCGTGAGCTCTTCTTGCGTTATTTTACTCAGAGTATTTGCTGTGAAAGCAAGCAAGTAATAGTAAGGCTGTATTCTCATACAGTGTGAAAATTAAAAATCCATTTAGGGGATGATGTTAACAAATAAGCTCTTTAAAGAGGGGTAAAATGAAAAAAATTATTTTATTATGCATGGCTCTATTATTCGTTGTGGGATGTGAAAAAACTTATAGTGTGGAAGATTTTAAGAAAGATGCAAAATTAAGAGAAGAATGGGGAAAGAAATGTTTTCTTTCAGGACTAGCTGTTCAGGAATCTAAAAATTGTCAAAATGTTCTCCAAGCAGATAATGAACTATTTTTCTCGCCAAAGCTTGATTCTACAGGTCGTGAACACGGCTTTTAATAGAAATATACACTCTACAATAAATTTTGATATATTAATGTCTCAATAAAGAAGTTACTATTCAAAGAATAATTGCTTCTTTAATTTTTATAGGTAGTAATCGTTATCATTTTTTAGATAATTGCCTCAAATTGTATTGGTCATTATGTTGTTTGTTTCAACTTTGTAAAATTGAGGATTATTCTCACGAGAGTATAGGATCGCGTTGTCTTATGATGGCATTGGTATCGCATTGAGACTTTAGAGGAAAGAATATGCTTTTAGGAATGTATAATGATACCAAGTCTTTATACAATAAATTCATTTATAATGATAATTTACTGTTTTGTATGTTGAGTGAGAGTCCCGAATATCGTAAGATTCTCTCATTTCAAACCTGTTTATGTTGAAGCAATCAAAATCACTTTCTTGCATATCACAAGCGGGGTGAGTATGTGGATAGAATTTGTATAAGAAAGGACTAAAAATAGTTCTTATGAATCGTCTTAAGTGCCAAGAGCTGTTGCAACATTGGGAGCTGGCAAAGTTTGTGATGGTGCCGGGTTGCTTCCCCACAAGCGTAAAGATGGGGGTGCTCAATGAATTTACCATTATACCATTCATGGGCATTGTCGCGAAGTGGGCTTGGGTACTTTAAGAGATGTTTTTTTAAACAAGTCTATGAATTGGAAATTGGGTGGCGTTCTATTTTACGTGAGGGTTGTTACCCCATTAAAGAACGCGATAAACAAAAGCGTGAGGCAATAAGCAATCTGTATTATTTAAAAGATATTGCTTTGGGTATTTTTGAAAGCCGTAAAGCTGAATTAAAAGGAGATGGGAAAGATGGTAAATGGTTTTCACCTTTATGCCTTTATAAGCAGGCATCTTACGAAAGTATATTAAATGCACATCGTTTAAAATTAATGGAGTGTCCACAGCGAAGAGGGCGCTACCCTTTATACGTATGAATGCTTGTCCTATTGTGCTGTAAAACACTATTGTTTGCGGTATGGTGATGTAAGACACAAAAATTTATGCATAGGCTGTTTTGATAAGAGAGTGTGATGAATATTCAAGGGAGGGCTTGTTTATATAATTTTGTGAAAGGAATCCTATGAAATTGGAAGCTGAGAAGGAGTTATTTTTGAGAAGGCGGATCGTTTATCAACCGGTTTGAGGAGGGAGCGTCCCTTGAGGTGTGGGGAGAAAGCCAAGAATAGGGCGTGTAGCACTTTATAGCTATGCTTTTAAAGCGTTTTAATTTTGATCACAAATTAAGTTTAAAATCGCTTTCTGCTTGACAGATGTGAGGACTCTAAAACTTTTTAAAAGCAAATATTCCTCTTTGCTCGAGGCGATTTCATCATAATGGTACGGGGTGTTGTCTTTTTTGATGATATCAGTGTAAAAAAAGGCAAGTGGAACATTCAAAATATCGGAAATTTCCTTTAAACGTCCTGCGCTCACGCGATTTAAGCCTTTTTCATATTTCCGGATTTGTTGGAAAGTGACACCTAAATGATGCCCTAATGTTTTTTGAGACATTTTTAGCACTTTTCGCCTAAAGCGAACTTTTTTGCCTACAAAAAGATCAATATTAAGATTTTGAGCTTGCATTTTCCCCCTCCAGGCGCGAGCGCCCTCGCATTGGTATTCCGGGAGCTTGAAAACACTGAACCCTAGTCAGCATTTTGCTTTTAGTGCTTGGAGCACCTGGACATAGCAAAATCTCCCGGAATTCCGGGATACCCACATAGTGGGTTTATTTTTACGCTAGGGTTTCGGGTTTTCAAGACCCCTTTTGATCGTTACGTATGCGATCAAAACATTTTTCGATTCATAAAGTAATTTTAGGAGATTGGCAATAAAAATAGTTTTTCTTGAGACGGATAGATTTTTTTAAATAGGAGGTTGTTTGCCTTTCAAAGTTTTAAGGTTTGCTTACTCAACTCATGACATCAGATATGCATTTTACGAAGGTAAACCTTGGTTTTTAAGCTCAAGTCACCGCTTACGGTGCTGTCCTTAACCAATAATCAAAATGACTTGTTTTGATGCGTCTGAGATATCATGATGATAGGGGAAAGCTTTTATGAGTAAAGAGCCCTCATGCAAAATAAACTCAAAACATTATAGATCTTATTGTTGTATATTCACATGTTTGTTTTAGAAGATATTTCTCAATGTTAGCGCCTATTTTACAATGGCGCTTCGTAAAGTATATAGCGTAAAAGCCTCTATGAATGGGATAAAAGCTATATTGAAAAAAAGATGCTCGGACGGCACATACTCTCTGCCAGTTCAAAATATTACGACAGTTTTTGCCTTGAAAGGGAGCATAAGAGCTATTTTTTCTTTCTTCACGTGTTTTTATCTGTACGCTCTCTGCTTATAATGTGTAAGCGAATAGGTTTTGATTGACTCAATATAAACAAATTTGAAATGAGAAAATATATTGGGCTTTCTCATGATGCATGTTTTTAAGAGGGGGATACGTTTATTTTCTCAGTGAAGAATTTGAGTATTTTAGATAAAAAACTCTATCAACGTCGTTGTTGTTAGAATTAAAATTTTTATGAGAAAAATGAGCATTGGGGAATGATAAGCTTTTGCTATCAAGCATTTTAGAATTTTGCACAACTTAATGATAACTTAGTTATTTTATCATTTCTTATGATCTCTATAGACGATAAAAAGTTGGGATATGGTTTGAGAAAGCAGATGACACAAGTATTATCTTTCGGTAAGTAGTTTTGAAGTAAAAGACAGCTTTAAATGACAAATAGAGATAGGTGCTCCATGAATGAACTTACCCATATTGAGACTATTATAGCGCATTATGATGCTGTTTTTTGTGATGTGTGGGGTGTTGTGCATAACGGTGTACATGCATTTGAACCAGCGTTGAAGGCGTTGTATAAAATCCGACAAATGGGAAAAACTGTCATTTTATTAACTAATTCTCCTCGGCTACGGGAAGATGTTGCTGCTCAATTACAAAGCATGAATGTTCATAGCGACTATTATGATGCCATTATCACTTCAGGGGATGTAACGCGCGATCTCATTCAGACTGCTCCACGTAAAGTTTTTTTCATTGGTTCACAACGTGATTTGGTGCTGTTTGAAGGGTTAGAGTGTGAATTTGTTGAAGAATGGGAGGCTTCTGTTGTCGTCTGTAGCGGTTTTCTTGAAGATTTTGACGAAGAACCCTCTGCTTATGAGGAGATGTTTCGTCGCATGCGGTCGCGGAATTTACCTTTTATTTGTGCGAACCCAGATGTGATTGTCCATTATGGAAATAAAGAATTTTGGTGCGCTGGTGCATTGGCTCGTCTTTATCAACAATTAGGGGGGGAAGTGCGCATTGCTGGAAAACCTCACGCGCCTATTTATGAATGTGCCTTTGAAAAACTTCAAAAAATACGGGGAACAGTAGAAAAAAGTAAAGTTTTAGCTATTGGTGATGGTCTTTTAACGGATATTAAGGGGGCGGCTCACTTTGGTCTTGATGCCCTTTATATTATGGGGGGGATTCATCATTATGATTATACGCAAAAGGGTGTGGTTGATAAGCAAGCTTTGCATTCTTTTCTTGAACATCATGGTTATAAACCACAAGCAATCATGTGGGCACTTCAGTAATGACTAATTTTTTGCGTCTTCAGGGAATTCATATGTTTCCCTCGGCTTGGCGGGGAGCAGTGTTGGCACTTGGAAATTTTGATGGTGTTCATTGTGGGCATCAGGTGGTGTTGCAAAAAGCACTTGATTTCGCGCGTATAAAAAAGAAACCAGCTGTTGTTTTAACTTTTGAACCCCATCCAAGAAGTTTTTTTCAACATTCAGCTCCTGTCTATCGTTTGACAGAGGCAGCTGAAAAAGCTGAAATTTTTAAAACCCTTGGCTTTAATGGTGTGATTGAACAGCCCTTTGATGCACAGTTTGCCGCTCTTTCAGCGGACGAATTTATTAAGTCGTTTTTAAAGGAAGTTTTTGATGTTTCAGTTGTGGTGACAGGCGAAAATTTTCAATTTGGTCATCAGAAAAGTGGAAATGTACATCTTCTTTGCCAAAGGGGAGAGAAATATGGATTTGAGGTTGTGCAAGTTCCTTGCGTTGCTCGTCCTCAAGAATCACAATCTTTGATTATTTCCTCAAGTTTTATTCGGCAACTTCTCTCACAAGGGGAAGTGGACAAAGCAGCCCATTTGTTAGGGTATCACTATCGGATACGCTCCAATATTATTCAAGGTGAAAAACTTGGACGTCTTTTGGGATTTCCTACCGCTAATCAAATGTTGCCTCCCCAAGTTCGTTTGGCACATGGTGTTTATGCGGTACGTTTGCGTCGTGCGAACGGTGTTTTGTATGATGGTGTTGCAAGCTTTGGTTGTCGTCCAACGGTTGTTAAGGATGGGGCGCCCCTTTTGGAAACCTATTTGTTTGACTTTAACGACGACCTTTATGGGGAAAGCTGTACCGTTTCTTTTTTTCAATTTTTGCGCGGACAAGAAAAATTTGATGGGCTTGAACCTTTGATTGCACAAATGCACCGTGATGAAAAGAAAGCAAAAGAAATTTTAAAGACAGTACAACCATTATCAACGTTGGACAGACTGCTTACTTTTAAAAATATGTCCTAAACTGATCTGAAAAAGAGAGAAGAGCCGTAAAAATAGCACTTAAAGTGATTATAATCACAAAGATATATTCCAAAACGTCGTGGAATATATGTTTTTTCCGTTGTTGAGAGGGAGAATCGAATATCTGAAGATCTGATTTAGGCATTATCTTTTTCAAAGTTAATTTTATGGCTTTTGTTATCATTCAAAGGTTTACTGCTTGTTTCTTTCTGATTCGTTAAAATCCATGATGCAAGATGTAGTAAATGAATAAGTACCAAGAGTATTGGGCAATGATAATAAATATGAAAAGGGAGAAATGCTGTTTTTAAAATTTCTTGCTATTTTAAGCTTATAGTTTGATAAAATTTAATTGATGACTTTTTTTATTTTAAAAGTTTATTGTTTCTTTTTTCTAATTTGTTTTATTATGTCATTTATGCCGTATCATCGTTTATGATGAGAGGTGGTTCGTGTAACCTTACGCATGTGATATTTTGTATTATGTAATGAATATTTTTACAAAAGTTTTGTTTGTCGAGTCTTGTGAAGAAGATTAGTGGTCAGCAGCGGCTTTCGTGTTAACCAATCGCGTCAATGAGAATGAAGCCGATGAGAAAGGCTTTAAGTCTCGTTTCTCTCATATGTTGTGATAGGGAATACACATTCAGGAGACCGCGATTGATTACAGACAAAAGAAATCATTGCGAGAAAGCAGGTATATTTGTTTCAAAATTTCTAATGCTTTTGATGGATAAAGGTACAATTTTGTTGTCGTAATATGTCAATCTTTTAGATTCTCAAGCTAAGAACTATCCATATATTTCCTTTGTCCTTCACAAAGGTAAGGCCTATAATGCAAAGGAAAGACAGTCTTGTAAGGATATGAAAACACAAAGCCAATAATGTTTTGTTGTTTTTTGGTAGAAGTATTGGATAAAAGTTAGAACATCTTTCCAGTCTATGTTCGGTCTATTCATGACTTTATCGTATTATTTTTCTCATAAAACTTTTTCTTTAGCGATCCCCAATGCAGCAATATGTTTGAGATAAAAATTAAGGCGCTTTAATGCTCTTTCTACTGTTACAGCTTTTGTATGCTAGATGAGGAGAGCTCTATTGCATTATCCATTTGCGTAATCTCTGAAATCGGTTTACAGCCTTATTGGAAAAAAAATATAAAGTTATCAAGGGAAAATCAGTCCAGATGACTGTCTTTTTTAAATTTGGCTTTGCTACTTTCAAAAGTGTCCAGAGCAATATCTCTTAAATCATGAAAATAACAGCTTCAGGCTTTTGTTGTTCTTTGAATAGGATATCAGATCCCACAGGTAAAATAAAATGCTGGAATGTCCTTGTTTTACTAATTTATGCGCTTCTTTTAAAGAAATATCTCTCAACGCTTCTCATATTCATTTTCATGATGGCTCTCATGAATGGTATCATGCAAGTTTCGTTGAGCGCTATCATCTTTATGCCTAATAAAAGAGAATCCGACATCATCAGTTATATTGACAAGCCTTTAGTGTTGTACAGTCTTAGCTATTTGAGAGCGTTTATGAGAGTTTGTTCTTAACTCGTTTTATTTCACACGAATATTTCTTGCTTGTGACATGCAAGAAACACGCTTTTGATTGATTCACTATAAATAGACTTGAGAGAATCTTACGGTATTAGGATTTATCACTCAACGTGCAAAATAATTAATTGTTATAAATCAATATGTTGTAGTTAACCATAGATTATGGCTTACGACTTTTTTTATAAAATACTCTGCACGCCTTTTATTCGGAATATAGGGTTTTCTTAGTGGTTTTACTGTCATTTTAGGTGTCTGTGGCGTACGAATGAGTTCGTATTGGTAAAGGAAGAGAAAAAGAAGGTGGAGCAGTGATAAAAAGTGAGGTGAAAATAATTTTCTTTGATCATCATATGAATTTTCATGCATTTTTATGGCTTCGGGTGTGCATGCTTGTTGTATATTGAGGAGCAAAGCTTGCTCAGAGAGTTTTATGAAATGTGAAGCCTGAGTGGAAAGGTGCAAGACAAAGATTATTGACTGATTATTTTTTTACAGATCGATGTATATTTAAGAATCTTCGTCTTTTAAGGCGAGGCGGAAGTGTGCAACCCCTCTGTTTAAAGACGCGCTAAACGATAAAGATGCAGCGAGCGTGATCCGTGATGACAATAGGCAAGAAGAGGCAGAGAGGCTGTTTTTAAAATTGTTTGCATGGCTTCAACAGCTGACTTTTCTATAGTTGGAGGAGAAATGGGAATGTGATAGGCTTTTATGCCATATTCATTTGCGACCGTTTTAATGCTAGAAAAGTCAGGTTGATGGAGCTCTTCGTGATCGGGGCGGTTACAGATAATTGTTTTAAAACCAGCTTGTGCCAATGTTTTGATATTTTCTATGCTAAGTTGGGCGCTGATAAAAATATCAGGTTCAATTTGTTGTAAATTCATTTTTATTTATTCTCAATTGCACGATCTTCACGATACCCTCTAGTCTAATATATAGAAAGAACATAATGAAGGTAAGTTTTTCACTGGCATCTTAACAAAAATATTCTTTTTGTCGAGAAGATCTATTTGGGAAAAATGAGCTGTAAGATGCAAAATATCTCATTCCGCAACATGTTCGTTATGCGATCTTATAAAAGACGGATGTTTGGTCTTTATGGATAATCTATAGTGTTTACTCAGCATAGACATTTCATTGTGTTGTTTGTTTACGCGCTTGCTAGAGGTACCCTTATTTCTCTTAAGCCCATTTTACTCTGTCGAGCGTCAAAGAGTATAAAATTCATGGATCACCACCCTTTTTACGCTTATGAAGAAGGAAGTCGGTACCATTGTTATATTTGCCAACCTCCAATATTGTAATAGTTCTTGGTACTTGGAGATTCTGCATAAGAAGCATTTTAAATCCTTTCTTGTACAGTTTTTACCCACACGCCAGCCCTGATTGTACGTACAAGAGATATGATTTTGATTAATTTAATATAAGAGGCATGAAATGAGAGAATCTTCCTGATTTCGGCTCTCTCATTCAACGTGCAAAACAATGAATTCTCCTTATAGTTTGTTGTATATTCAGAGTGGAGCTTGTTTGTAGAGTTGCATTAAGTGGATTGCATGAAGGGAGAATCCCAAAAGGCCGGTGCAAAATAAGAAGCTGGATCATTTACAGAGCATTGTTTACAGATCGACATGGATTTAAAAATCTTTGTTTTAGGGTGGGGAAGAAGAGCGTGTTTCGTGTTTAAATTTTTCTTATCCTCAAGAATATTATTTTTATAATATTTCGCTCAATGCTAAAAGTTAAAAGAATATTATAAAGATAAAATTGGGTGGTGTCGTTTTTATCCTAAAAATGGGAGAAGTAGTTGTTTTTCATGTGTTGAATGCTTGCTTCTTTTGTTATTTTCAGTATTATCGTAAAAACGATAATACTGAAAGGCGTAATGGATGATCATTGGACTTTTGAATCAAAAGGGAGGTGTCGGAAAAACGACGTTGAGTGTTAATCTTGCCGCCAGTTTTGCACGTACTGGTGCACGTGTATTGCTTATTGATGTTGATCCACAGGGAAGCGCATTGGATTGGGCTGCTGCGCGTGAAGATGCACCTTTGTTTTCGGTTATTGGTTTACCGCGTGCAACGGTTCACAAAGAGATTACACAGATTGGTCATGGTTATGATCATATTATTATCGATGGCCCTCCGCGTGTAACTGATCTTGCTCGTAGTGCTCTTATGGCTTCGGATTTGGTGCTTATCCCTGTTTTGCCTAGTCCCTATGATATTTGGGCAGCGGATGGAATTGTAAAGCTGATTGATGAAGCACGTGTTTATAAAGAAAATCTTAAATCTGCTTTTGTCATTAATCGTAAAATCGTCAATACAGCGATAGGGCGTGATGTGAACGAAGCTCTTGGCATATACCACGTGCATGTTCTTTCTTCTAGTGTTGCGCAGCGCGTGATTTTTGCAGAAGCAGCAGCACAGGGGAAGGCCGTTTATGAAGTTGATAAGCAAGGACCCGCAGCGGCAGAGATTGAAGCGGTTGCAGCGGAAATCAAGGAGTTAGCACGATGAGTAAAAAAATTAAAATTGGCACAAAACCAACCAATAAATCAATTCCTTTAACAGCGGATGCATGGATAGGAAGCCACAAAGGGAGCATGAGTGGAGGTATGAAGCGCCTCACGATTGATATACCAGAAAGTTTGCATCGGTTGATTAAGGTCAGTTGTGCAAGTCGTGGAACTAAAATCGCTGATGAGGTCCGCGAATTGCTTTCACAAAAATACGGAAAAGTGTAAAAAATGATACGATAATTTCGTTGGTTTGAGTGCTTTTTCTAGAGATGATATCGATTGTTTTTATACGAAGTTAATAATAAAAGCGCTCTTCCTTTTTCACGATGGTTGCTTCATTTAAGTTGTTTTTCATAAGGTTCTGTATCATCTTATGAAAGAGCTATGTGTTTGCGAAAAATTCTCCATTTCAAACTTTTCCCTATAAATGTGATAATCATCATACTACTTATTATCTTATATCTCTAGATGAATAGATAAGTTTATTCTTCCATAAAAATTATCTTGATAATGATTTTAAACATCAGGTTATTTTTGTTTATTTTACTTAATACATGGGTAAATAATGTAATAATGTAATTAAGAGTAGCGTTGATTATTTTTTTCTGTTATGCAGCAATACATTTTATTAAATTATATTCATGTTTATAAAGGGGGGGGATAAAAATAAGTAAAATTTACTGATATTGACGCGCTATAATTTTTCCTAATAAACAAAAGAAGTCATTGAGTATACTATAGACAATATTTCTTACATTTATATGATTTTATAGTCTTAAATAGTTAATGCCATTCGTCATGATATGCAAGGCAATAGGCTTTTTTCTTCAATTGGAATGTATAAGATTGCTTTTTTAGCATTTCTATTGGCTTTTAAAAAGTGCAGGGGGGGACTTAAAGCTTTCTTTTCCGGTGGTTTAGAAATGATAAGAGCGCAATTAGTTGATTAAAAGGTGTATTCTTTCGTTTGCAGGGAATTTGCAATGGGTATAGGCATAACGAATTTTGGGTAAGATATTCGTACTGTTCTCGTTACCAAGAGGTTCTTGAAGGAAAAGAAATGATTAAAAAGCTTTTTGAGAATGTCAAGATATCAGAATTTTTGCTGAAGTTTTAACACTTCAAATACAAAGAGCAGCCGTGCAGATAATGTTACAAATGCAAGTCTGATAAATGAAAGCAGTTTTCATGATTTAATATGTTTGCGTTGGAAGTGTACGTATTTGCAAAGGAAAGTTAGACGCAAGGTCACAATATAGGAGGGGATGTGAACCCAAAGATATTGTTAATAAAATATAAAACAAAGAGAGGGGTTAAATCATGAACAAGATCATTATAACAGCGCTACTGCTTTGCGTGGGATTTGTCGTTGCTGGTTGTGAAAAAACTTATAGCGTAGCAGAGTTTAAGAAAGATCCCAAATTACTCAATCAGTGGTTAGAGAAATGTTTTATTGCAGGAAGTTTTGATTCAAAAAATTGTAAAAACGCAGAACAAGCTGAATTAGAAACTCGTAAAAAATGGGGAATTTTCGGCTCTGGAAAGGACGACCAAGAAAAAACTGAAGATAAAAAAGAAGGGAATTAAATCATGAATAAAGTCATTATTACAGCATTGCTGCTTTGTACTGGACTTGCTGTTACTGGTTGTGAAAAAACTTATAGTGTAAAAGAATTTAAAACAAATGAAAAATTATACGAGGAATGGGCAAAGAAATGTGAGAACGATGATTCACCGCTCAAATCCTCTCAAAATTGTAAAAACCTTCGACAAGCATATGTAGAACTTTTTTTAAGGCCCTAAATTGTGTCCTAAACTTTGTAAATTTGAAAAAGGGGAATTTATTGATGAATAAAGCCATTATTACAGCATTGCTGGTTTGTACTGGACTTGTTGTTTCTGGTTGTGAAAAAACTTATAGCGTAGCGGAATTTAAGAAAGATAAAACATTACTCGAAGAGTGGGCAAAAAAATGTGAAAAGCTGGATCAATCTTCTATGGAGAAATCTAAAAATTGCCAACATGTCAGACAAGCATATATGGAACTTATGTTTGGCATTAATTAAAAACATACAGTTCAATAAATAAAGAATTGTTTAGTTATTGATTCTATTGCGTTTTCAGGCTATCTCTAACTTTTAGAGAGTCTTTTTATGGCTTCAAGAATTAGTCTTTTACGCTTAGTACTCTTTGTATAAACGGATGCTATACTGTCATTGTTAAGCCCAAAAGTGCTTTCAATTGTAGATAGTATTGCCTCCCAATGAGTTGTTACGTGTTACTGCTAATTTTTTAATGTTTTGGTTACATGTATTTAAAATATGAGATTAAATTTATCTTTGGGGTGTTTTTTTGCGTTTATCACAAATAAATGTTTCATAACACTAAGATCGTCTTTAAGCGTTGCGGCTAATTTCGGAAAAATTCGGAGGAAACATTTGTTTGGAAATTACTTTTCTCTGTTTTAATAAAGAGAAAAACATTCTGAATGGAATTATTATCGTTTCATACTCAAATGTTTTTCTCAAACTATTTTAAAAAAATTGCTTTTGATTTGAGAATATTATAACATTAGTTAAGTTGTGAGGCTGTTTTGCTAGGACGGTTTTGCCGGATGTGTGAGGAATTGAGCGCTCTCCACATCTTTTCATTTTTCTCCTCTCTTTTCTGAGTTTGCAAGGTCTTTCCTTATTATTTTTTTATCTTAATTGTGTCGTTATATTATCATGTTGAGCAGTGGAGCTCATATAAAACTTTACGTATGAGGTGTTTTTTGTTCTTGAGTGTGTGATAAATGTTTTTATAAATAACACTTTGATTTATAAAAATAACTTAATTATTATTATGTTAAATAAGGATCTCGAATAACGTAAGCTTCTCTTATTCCAAATCTGTTCTCGATTGAATTAATTAAAACCATCTTCTTGCATGGTACAAGCATGGAGAGCCGTGTAGATAAAAACTGTTGGAGAAAGAAGTAAAAATGCCTCTTATAAACGATCTCAAGTGCTAAAGGTTGTTGCAACATTTGGGGCTGGAAAAGTGTTTGATGCTGCTGGTTTATTTTCTCATAAGGGTAAAGATGGTGTTCAATGGATTTATCATAAGCTTCATGAAATATTATCCTTTAGGATTGTGATATGCCCTGAAGGGGGGAAGAAAAGGGAACTTACTCAATAAGGAGACAAATTATTTACAGATCGGATCTGGTAGAAAATTTCGTTTTTTAAGCTGGGAATGAAGTTGAGATTCAAGATAGCGTGAAAAGACGGACAATGATGGTTAAAAATGCATACAAAAAGCAGAGTTTACCCTCAAATAGTTGCAAGCGATGTTTGAAGTTGGGTGTGTGGTTTATCTGTAGAATTAAAATTTTGCTTTGCTCTTATGTGAAATTAAGATGCTCATTTGCACAGATTATAAAAAGCCAAGAGAGTATTAGTATATTTCTATTACGAGAATTAAAATAACAACAAAAGCATTGATGGTGATAATCAAGGTTGAATAAAGCATAGCGGCTTTTACGAGATCAGCCATAAAAACCTCTTTCTGTTCTTTTTGAGGTGATTTTATGAATAACAATATGTTACAATCTGTAATATATGCTGATACAACATATTCGGCAAGCTTAAAATTGTTCCTTTTTTTATAAAAGCTTAAGGAGTTGGAGTATTGTGAATACTAAAAAAGAAAGCTTTAAAAGGACTATTGATTGATTTTGTAAGTTTTGTGTTTCTGGAAACTTTTTTTATCCTGTTATGCTATAAAGCACTGTCATTTATAACGGTAATATAAGACATATAAGTTTTCTTGGAACGTTTAAGTATTTTTTAGTGTACGATGAATATTCGTAGGTTTATTTGTTGAGCCTTTCGTTTAAGTGAATCAGATGAGGGGAAAGTCAAGAGAAGAGCGTTTGACAAAAATTCGGACTGCGTACAGAGCCGATTGAGTTAAGATCTTGGTTCTTTAAGGTGAGCGGCGGAAGACAAAAATGTTTTCTGATCGTTTATCTCATAGCAAGATTGGTTAATGCTGCTCTAATGGGGCATATTTTGCACAAAAGTAAAGAACGCTCCAAACGAAATATACTTATGTTGTATATTTGTATTGCATATTTATGTACTTGTTTTAAAGAAACATCTCTCAACGCACACGACAGACATTTTACGATGACACTCGTAAATGGTATAACGGTAAATGTGAATAGTATAACAGTAAAGCTCTCGTGAAATAATATAAAATTTGAATAATATAAAAATTTATAGAATGCTATCATTTTTATACTTATGAAAGAGCAAGTCACAATTATCGTATGCTTGCTTCCAATGTTTATTATAGTTCTGGGCATTTGCTAAGGTTCATAAGAGGCATTTTTCTTTCAGCGTATTTTATCAACACATCAAGGCGTTGTTTGTGATGTGCAAGCAAGTGATTTTAATTTATTCAACATGGAATAGATTTGAAATGTGATGATTATGAAAGAGAAGAGCTGCATTTAAAAGGTTGAAAACGAGAGAAAGATCGTAAACAAAAATTGTACCTTGATTATAAAATGATTGTTTCTCTGTTTTTATACCAGTAGCACATGTAAAGTCGCGATATTAAGAGCAAACTGTGTTATGGAATGAAATAATCTGTAAGAAGATGCTGTGAAAATTCTGAAAATATCAATGGGGGGAGCGTTAAGCATTATGCATTGGATAATATTTTGATTTATAGATGATAATCTATCGTTATTCAACTTGAATTAGATCCCTGAATACTGGAATTTTTTTTATTCCAAATCTGTTTCGTGGTGAATTAACCAAAACAACGTCTTTTGCAGTTACAAGCAGGGAGCGCCCATGCGCAGAGAAATTATACAAGAAAGGCCACGCTTTATGAACCGTCTCAAGTGCCAAGGGTATCAGAACATAAGGGGTTAGAAAAATATGTGATGGTGCTGGCTTGCTTCTTTTATTAAGCGTAAAGATGGAAAGTGCTCAATGGATTTTATACATGTCATGGAAGATTTATCATTGTACCATTCATGGGCCGCGGTGCTAAATAGGCTTGGGTGCACTTAAGAGATATTTCTTTAAAACAAGCGCGTGAATATGCGATTGAAGACGTATCGAACTGATTGGCTAAGAAACTCTTGAAAAGGTTCAAAAAATCTTATATAGTCGTTTATTGCAAAGAAAAGCGAATGATAATTTAAAAAAGGAAGATTGATGGCTGTTTAGCTATTTTAAGGTGTCTTTTTTTATATTGCTGTATGGCTGATCTGTTCAAAAGAGCATTCTTTTTGTGTTTTATGCAAAATACTGCATGTGTGCAGAAAGAGTATGGGAGAGGGGGGTGTCCTTTTGAATGGGTGCAAACTGATCTTGTCGGGCGCCATCTTATGGGGTGCCAGAAGGTGTACAAGTTTAAGTGCAGAGAGAGCCATGAGGTTATGGAGGGTAAAGTGCTTCTATCAGTAAAATGCTGAAATTTTTGATGGGCTTAAGTCTTTATATGCTGCAAGATAGACTGCGGTTTTTTGTCGGCAGATATTTTTGTGGCTGAAGTTCTCGTGGTGGCTGAAGTTCTCGTGAAAGCATTGTTATTTTCTAGCATTGTTATTTTCTATTGAAGATGAGCTCGTGATAAAATCGGCAAAGATAAAATCGGCAAGGCGAAATAGACAGAGCAAATATGGAAGTTTCGATATTGCTGTAAGGTTTGAGTTTATAGCGTTTTGATGGATTAGTATAGCCACAATGATGGTTTTGGAGCAAAGAAAAAATATTTGAGAGAACGCGTTAAAAGTTGAAGTGGTATACACTTTGAAGGATTGTCGTGCTGTTGTAGCAATGTTCGATTACGAGCTTGGTTGAGTGTATCAGCATTGAAGAGAACCTGTTTAATCTCCCTCATTTGAAAGTAAGATTGAACAATAGTGTTGAAGGGGAAGTAAAAATGTCTGTAGTGCAATATGGTGATGATAGTTTTGCGGCAAAAGCAAAAGTTCTTGATAACAACCTTATTGATCGTGATTGGGCGATGACAAAATTTGTTGCTGCTGTTAAAGGATTAGCTCAAGTTGTTGATTATGAAAGCAATATGCTAGAGAGCAGTGGTGTTCCAGATTACGAAGAAATAAATTTGCGTAAAATACGTGGTTTGCGTGATCTTAATAAATCCATGAGTGATGTGAAGCGCTACATGAATCAAGATATTGAGCATGAGGTTGAAAGTTTGTTGTCTGATTTACAAGAAAAATTACAGCGTAATAGTGAATTACTTCAAACACATTTAAATGCAGTTAATGATCTTTCTAAAGCTATACAACTATCTGGACGTGCAAAAGAAATAGAGGAATAAATTCAAATCTGATTAATACGGGCTGTTCTAACTAATGACAATGATTAGGTGGGGCAGTTGATTTGGATAAATAGTGCGTTTAGTGAATAGACTTGTTTTAAGCGCATTTTGGTATTTAAATTATTATCCTGATGTACTGTAAAACGCTGTTCTTAAAACAGTATTTTTAAAGGTATCGTGATGTGAACCGCATGCGGTGAGAAGCTGGCCGGAAGAGAACTCAGAGAAGGCGGATTATTTACAGAGCATTGTTTGCAGACTGAGTTAATAGGGAGCTTCATTTTTTAGTTTAGGGGGAGAGAGGCGATCAAGAGAATATTTAGACCAGCCTGTGATGCCTTAAAAACAGCTTCCTTGGGGCTGTGGTAATGTAAGGTTTATACATTGGTCTTTTGCATGCATTTAGCAGATCTGGCGGCGACTTACTCTCCCTTGCCTTAAGGTAAAATATTATCAGCGCTGGAGCGTTTCACGGCCGAGTTCGTGATGGGATCGGGTGCGTTCACTCTGCTATAACCACCAAGTCAGCAAAAAGCATGAATGATGAAGAGTATGTGATGAATATTGCCTAAGCTTCATGAAGTATTGTCCTTTGAAGTGTGGTGATATGAAGCGGTTAGTTGCTTAAATCTATATGTTTGAGACAAAAATTAAAGCGGTTTAATATTCTCTTCTGCTGTTTTTAGTTTTTGTATACCAGATTGGAGAGAGCATCCAGATTTGAGTGAATATAGTGCGATACCTTTGTTGGCGTAATATTTGAAATGGGGAGGTGATCTTATTGGGAAAGAATAAAGAGGGTAGAAATCAGCTTCCCTTTGTACCACTGTCCTTTAATTTAGCTTATGTCTTTCAAAAGTATCTAAAGCACTATCTGTTAAATAATGAAGATTACACATTGTTTCACGCTTTTTTTATTGTGTTTTTTACTGGGGGGATGGCTTTCATACTCAACAAAATACTCAAAATAGAATGGATTTGTTATTCCTAATTCACGGCCTTGTTTTAAAGAGATATCTAAGCTCTCAAGTCTATTTCGTGATGGTGTTTGTGGGGCAGTGCAACGACATCTTTGATGCAACGGTGCTTGTGAATGGTATAATAAGAAAGTTCCCATGGAAATAATATAAAATCTATAGGGCGCGACCATCTTTATGCTTAATAAAAGAGCAAGTTGATATTGTTATATTTTTCAACACTGTCATATTTTTTGTTTGATCCCAATGTTGCTACAGCCCTTGGCACTTGAGATAGTTCATTAGAGGCATTTTTAATCTTTTCTTAATAGTTTTTTATCCCCATGGCTCTTCCCTCTTGTCACTTGTAAGAAATATGGTTTTTGTTGCTTCAACATGGAACAGGTCTAAAATGAAAGAATCTAACGATATTCTGGTTTCTCATTTAACATGGAAAACAATTAATTGTCTTTATAAATCAATATCTTGTCTTATAATGGAGCTGCTGTAGCATTGAGATTTTAGAGGAAAAACATGCCTTTAAGAATTTATACCAGATACTAGTCTTTATAGCAGGTATATTAAATGCACATCATCTAAAATAAATGGAGCGTCTACAGCGAAGAAGGTGCTGACTTTTTTAAAATCCGCATGAATGCTTATTCTGTTGTGCTATAAAAACATTATCGCTTGAGGTGTGGTCATAATATAAGACATAAAAATTTTATGCGTGGGGTATTTTGATGAGAGATTGTTATGGTATTCAGTTTTTTATTCAATACGCAAAAGAAATATTATAAGTCAAAATCTTCTTTGATGTGATAATGATTTTTGAGAATTAAAAAATGTATAAATTTAAATAAAAAAGCAGCACTTTGTGCTGCCCTTTTATTTAAGTTAAAATTAACTTCTGCTTTAGAAACGATAACGTATCCCGCCAGAAAAATTGGTGCCAGATACACCGGCTTTTTGCAGTTTTTGCCGATAGCTGATATCGGCGTTTAGTACGATATTTTGAGAAAGATATGCATTCACCCCCATGCCTCCCTCAACTGAAGAGCCGGTAGGATCAACATGAAAGGTATCAGCAATTTTTATTGTTTTACCATCGCCAAAAGTTCTGATAACATTCATTTTACCATAGAAGGAAACAGCCTTGTTTTCTTCAACAGCCATTATCGTTTTTGTTAAACGTCCACCAAAACGGATCAACCATTGATGTGGATTGCCCATGTCTACTTTTAAGCCATTGGTATCTGAGAAAATATCAAATATGAGATTTTGATAAATGAATTGAGCTTGTGGTTCAAAGACCAGCCCTTTTGTATCGGTTGCTAATTTCTGACCAATGGTTGCAGATATATTAAGCATCTCGGTACCATCTAATTTTGCGGCATTCCCAACAAGAGCTGTGGTAATATTTCCTTTTAAGGTTCCGTAAGAAAGAAGAGCGTTGACATATATACCATTGCTATGCTGGATGCCGCTATAAGCGGTAAGTGACCATTTATCAAGCGTTGTCTTTTCAGAATCTTGCATCTCTTTTGGCGTAAAGGCAAGCTTTCCGTACGTTCCTAAAAGACCAAAATATGCGCTTATGTCTTTGCTTTCTAAGGCGGCTAATATGCCTCCTAATTGTAAGGCAGTATAGTTTACATCAGCACCATAACCATAGTGCAGTGGATCGCGGTTGGAAGATAGGGTGACCTTCTCGCCGTAGGAAGAGAAAAAGATACCATTCTTTTTATTGTCTTTTGCCCCAAATACTGTTGTGCGCATATTGTCTAACAACGTGTTTTGATTGTTTACATCAGTAAATCCAGCAGAAAATAAAGTATTAGATATGGTTAAATAGTTTGCTACCTGTGGTAAAAGGGCTCGAACTTTTTTGTCTTTATCAATGTAGGCATTCTGTAAGCGGAAATCCCAAAAATCATGATTATTTTTGCCAAAAAGATTTTGGCTCTCATGAGATGTTCCTGGTTTATAGCCTGTGAGTACATATTTATAAGGTTGTTCACCTATTGTCGTATAGTTTCCTGCTAACGTGAAGGAATTTTCATTTGCTTGTCCGGAAACTTGAATGATTGAAATCCCATGTGTCCCTAAAGGAAGTGACGCCATGCGTTCTTCCCAAATAGCAGAGCTATCGGTTTGGAGATTGATGTGAACAACAGTACTCCCTGAGACATCGCCATTAATCACAACGCGATCAGTTTGTTGTTCCGTGATAGGAGAATGTTTATCCCATTGAGTGTTTACATAAATCTCTGCAAGACCCGCTGTACTATAAACCGCTGCTGTGTGAGTTGTTTCGTCTTCTTGCGAAAGATTAGGTCCTATAAACAGAGTTTGATAATGTCCCTCCACTGGCTTGTCAAACATAATGACACTGTTTGTAAGGTGCAATTCAGAAAGATTAGAGTATGATTTTTCATCAACACCAAACTGTCTATAGTCATTTAAAATATTATCATTATTTGTGACATTTTTATTCGCCTTTAAAAGCCATTTCGTCCTCTCTTTTAGATCAAAAACTGTTCTATTATCTTCAGAAGTTCTTACCCGACCTTCTAAAGAAGAGTGGTTTGCAACTAATGTAATGGTGTTTGTGGAGGCACTTTCATTCTTGATATTTTTTAATAAAATATCGGCATGAACTTCTGAATTTTTAAGGTTGACTTCTCCGTTTACGCCTGTTCCATAAAGGTTGATACCGCTACCATGTTCAACGAAAAGCTTTGTATTCTCTAGGGTTACTTTATCAGCAATATTGGCTACATCTTGTTCTTGAACGGCATTGATGTTCCTTTCAGCATTGCGTGTATATCGTTTTCTAGAGGCATTATACGGATTGTTGCGGAAAATAATACCGTCTGCTTCATAATTTCCCGTGACATGGACGCTTGAATCCTTAAGTTTGATTGTGCCCTCCATGTTTACCAAACCAGCTGTTTCTGCTGTTACAGTAATGCCTGTAGCATCAACTTCTCCACCATCTGATACGCTTAGTGCAACAAAACGCGCATCAACTGTTCCCCCTATCATGTTGACTTTTGAATTATTTCCCTCTGCATGTACAGCAAAACTATTGTCTTGAATTTTTTTGTTATGTAACGTTATGGTCTTACCGTTTTTAGCTTCAACTCCAGCGCTTATATCCTCAATTTGTGTAGACTTTTCATATTGTTTTATTGGTGATATTGGTTTTTCAATCTCTGGTTTTTCAGACATTTTTTGTGCAGATGAAGATTGCACTGGCGCTGGTTTTACAGATTTTGGTGGTACCTGTAATGCTGGTTTTCCAGTTTCTATTCTTAAAGATGTTTGCTGTATGCGTTCTAACTCTTTAGGCACTGGTGATTGTTCTGCTGTTGGTCTTGTAATGCCCGCCTCTGTAGATTCAGAGTTTCCAGATACCTTTTGGGCAGATGTGGGTTGTGTGGGCGTTGGTCGTACAGATTCTGGTGATCGTGATGATGTTGGCTGTGTGAGTTCTGGTTCTTTAGACGTTGGTGATAGCTCTGTTGCTGGTTTTGTAGATTCCGCTCTTGTAGATTCAGAGTTTGCAGGTGTTGGTTGTAAATTGGGTGCAGATTGTGTCGCTTCTGATTGTGAAGAGACAGCAGAACTTGGAGGCGTCTTTTCGCTGGAAGAATCTGTAGAAGAGGTGGTGGCTCCTGAACGCCTTCTCGATTTTGCTTCCATTCCTGTTGTTGAAGCTGTTCCTTTTGTTAAAACTATCCTTGTTGTTGCAGTTTCTTCTCTCGTTGGAGCTATTTCTGTCGATGGTGATTGTGTAATATCGCTTTGTGTGGCTGTAAGGCTAGACTGTAAACTTTCTGTCGTTTTAGTTTTTGATGTTTGTATACTTTCTCGAGCATGCCTAGGCTTTTGTTTTGAGGAAGAAGTTGTATTTTCAATGGTTACATTTGGGAATGTCGTTTTTCCTTTAGAATTTTGAGAAGAAGCCTTGGACGTTTCTGTGTTTTTAGGGGGTGTTTCAGGTTGTGTAATTGTTCCAGGTTCAGAAGATTCTGTGGAGGTTTTAGGCTTTGTAGGGTGTTCAGATGATTGGGGGTGTGTTGAAGAATGTGTCGTTTCTCCATATGAAGAGCGTGTATATCTCCTTAATTTTTCTCCAAGTTGCATGTGAGGAACGACAGTGCTTGTAGGAGTAGACTTTGTAGGTTCATTTCCGGTAGGATGAGGGGGGATGATCGTTCTTTTGGAGTCAGATGTTGTCGGGGGAGAAGAGAGATCTATCGTTGGAGTCATAGCATGAATAGCATAAGACAAACTGCTGGAAGAATAAAACAGAACTCCGGAAACTGTGTATAGTAAGAAGCTTTTTTTCATATGGATGTATTCCTAAAATATTTCCCCCTCTCTCATAAAAAGTAAAACTTTGACCTCATTATGTCTCTTTTGTAAGAGACAAAACGAAACATAATGAGATCTCTTCATATTTCAAGATAAGGAATACAAGTATTTTTAAAAGTGATAGCGCATTCCAGCGGAAATATTTATTGCAGAGATGCCAGCTTTTTTGAATTTATGTTGATAGCTGAGATCACTATGAAGCTGAATATTTTGTGATAAGTGTGTGTGAATACCAAAACCACCTTCGATTAAAGATCCCATAGCTGCAAGCTGAAAATTTTTACTAAAAGTTTTGATCATGTTCAGTTTGCCGTAGAAAGAAACAGCATGTCCTTTGTTTTGCGTTAAACGTCCGCCAATACGGAGCAGCCATTGATAAGGATTACTTATGTCTATTTTAGAGTTATCGTCATCTGAGAAAGAGCTCCTATCTGATAAAGAACCAAGCATGAGACGTTGATAAACAAGTTGTGCTTGCGGTTCTAGGATTACACCTTCCAAACTGGTTGACAGTTTTTGACCAACAGTTGCAGCGGCTCCTAATGTTTTACTATTCTTCACTTTTGAGGTATGTTTGATGAGAGTTGTAGCGTGATTTTCTTTGAAAATTCCGTAAGAGAGAAAGGCACTTGCATAGATGCCACTGTCATGCTGAATATTTCCATATGCGGTGAGTGACCATTTATCAAACATATTTTTTTGAAAGCTCTCCTTGTTTTTAGGAGTAAAAGACAGTTTCCCATATGTTCCGAAAAGACCAAAGTTGCTGCTGATATTTTGATCTTTTAGCGCTATTAGTGTTGCTCCTGCTTGCAATGCAGCATAGCGAATATCTGCTTGGATACCATCTTGTTTTGCTTGAACCTTAGAAGAAAAGGTGCTTTTATTGCCATAAGAGGATAAGAAAACGCCTCTCTCTGGATGATCTTTGGGTTCAAACATTGTTATTTGCATATTGTCTAACAAGATATTTTGATTATTGACATCACTAAACCCAACGGCAAACATCGCAATAGGCATGGTTAAAGAACTTTCTCCTTGTGGTGTAAGAGTTGTGCTTTTTTCTGTTCCATCAAGAGAAGTAGAAGCTGCGGTTGCTTTATCATCATCTGTAAGTTTAGAGGAGCTCTCTGTCGCAGCGGTAGCGGTATTCTCAACCTTTGGGAGCAATTTCATATGCGCTTTTTCTGATGTATTAAGAGTCGTTTTTGATTCCGAGGAAGTGGTGTTTGTTTGGGGATCAATATCAGATTGCGAATTTTCATTTATTTTAGGCTGTCTCATTCCATGATCTGTTCTTGTGAATGAATTGTCCTTGTGTTGGGCAGCAACGTGAGCGGGTGGTAATTTATCACTAGCGCGTCTTTGTCTTGTGCTGGAGTCAATAAGAGGTTGTTTATTCTCTTCAGATGCAGGAGGGGTTGGTTCTTCTTTTTTCTTCACGTTGGTTATTCCATCGTTGTTCAAAGTCTCTAATACTGCTTTGCGTAAAGTATTGGAAAGTTCCTTGTTTTGTCCTTGTAAAGCACTATCCAATTGTACTGCTTTATGTAATATTTCTGCTTTATTTTGCAGTTCAGAGCAATTACGATTGTCTTGGCTCATCCATTCTTGGCGCGCAGCATTAACACGCCGTTGGTTATTGGCATTAAGTGCTTGATTGAAGTGCGAATTATCCTCCATCATGGCGCCAGAGGCTATCTTTTCAAGATTTTTTTCTGCTTGTGTTGGTGTGTTTATTAAATCAATGGCATGGCGATATTGTTCAGGTAATTTCATAATCCCTTCAATGGCATGGCGTTCCTGGGGGCTTAGAGCAGAGGCGGTGCTGGTAGATGTGAAATTAAAAGAAGAAAAAAATAAAGCACAAGCGGCTGTACATAACAAAAGATTCTTATGCATAGAGATGTTCCTTAAGATATTTTCTTTATTTTGCTAAAAATGAACCACTTTTTGACACATTACGGTTTTTTGTAATGTAGTTAAGCAGCACTGTTTTCATCTCAGCGCTGCTTATGTATCAAAAGAGAAAACTAAAACTGTTTAAAAGCGATAACGCATTCCTCCGGAAAAATTAATTCCAGAGAACCCAGCTTTTTGAAGTTTATGTTGGTAATTAACGTCAGCATGAAGTGCGATATTTTTAGAAAGTTGCGCGTTAATGCCAAGCCCACCTTCAAGGGAAGAGCCCATAGAATCGAGATGGAAAGAATCAACAATATCAATTGTATTTTTCTCACCAAAAGCTTTAATGACGTTCAATTTACCATAAAAAGAAAGAACACGATCTTTTTCAATAGGAAGTATTGTTTTTGTTAAACGACCTCCAATACGGACCAACCATTGATGAGGGGTCTTTATATTAACTTGGAAGCCATCAATATCTGAAAGAGTGCCAAAGGCAATATGTTGATAAATAAGTTGTACTTGTGGTTCAAAGGACACCCCTTCAACACCAGTTGCTAGTTTTTGTCCAACGGTAGCTGATATATTTAATGTATCCGTATTGTTTAATTCTGTGGTGTTGCCGATAAGGGCTGTTGTAATATGTCCGTTTAAAATGCCGTAAGAGAACAGTGCATTAATATAGAGACCATTGTCATGGTGGAGATTTCCATATGCCGTAAAGGACCATTTATCCAGTATGCTTTTGTCAGAACCTTCCATGTCCTTTGGCGTAAAAGCGAGCTTTCCATATGTGCCTAAAAGACCAAGATTCGCGGTTATATTTTGATTTTCTAACGTTGTTAATGTCATGCCTGCTTGTATAGCAGCATAGTGAACATTAGCACCATAACCATATTCCAATGGACTACGGCTGGAAGATAACGTCATCTTGTTGCCATAAGTCGATAAAAATATCCCTTTTTGTTTATGACCTTCTAATCCAAAAACTGTTGAATGCATATTATCTAACAGTGTATTTTGATTGTTTATATCAGCCAAGCCAGAGGAGAATACTGCATTATGCATAACCAAATAGCTTGCCATTTGAGGAACAAGAGCTTTGATTTTTCCTTCATCATCAAGAGTCGCATTTTGTAGACGGAAATCCCAAAACTCTTCACTTTCTTGCAAAAGACTTTGCTGTTTGTCAGCTCTCCCACGGCTGGATGTTGGTCCATAGCCATTTAATACATATTTATAGGGTAACCCATCCATTGTAGTGTAGCCATTTACCAGCGTGAAGGCGGCTTCCTCTGCTTTTCCAGACACCTGAACAAGTGAGAGACCACGCGCATTCAAAGGAATGGAAACTTCATCATCATCGAATGGTTCTGCACGCTTTGAAAGATTGTTGAAATAGATCGTTGTGGTGCCTGAGACATTACCATGAACGAGAACACGGTCAGTTTTTTGTTGTTCTTTTATAAGACCATTACTCCATTCGGTATTAAAGTAAATCCTTGCGTTGCCCAATGCATTGTAAACCGTTGTTGCATCGAAGCTTCTGTTTTGCTCTGCTTTTGCAGCTTCAGCTGTTGGCTGTTTTCCCACATGCAAGGTTTGATACTGATTGTCTGCTAGTTTATGCGGCGCATTAAATATAATAGAGCTATTATTAAGGTTCAATACTGAGACAATAGACTGTGCACGTTGTTTAATATCAGTGAGCAAGTATCCTTTAGACCTGTCAAATTCTTTGTCTACTTCAAATTGACTAATCTTTAGGGACCACTTGCTGTTATTGTTGAGAGTAAAAATCGTTGTATTTTGAGGTAAAGTCTTTGCTCGTCCTTCTATAATCGAATTGTCAGCGCTTAATATAAAAGTGCGAGGATCGATATCTTTTGAGTTTTCTGGGATTTTATTTTTTAATAATATATCAGAACGAATTTCTGAACTTTTAAGTTCTACCTCAGCAACAGATTTTGCATAATCTGGTCCTAGAATACCAATACCATTTTCAACAAGAAGTTTTGTGTTGGTAAGAATTGCTTTATTGATAACTTTTTCGCCCTCTTTTACTTGGGAACTTGGGATGTAATCAAAAAGGATACCACGACTTTTGTGATGTCCGGAAACATTAATGATTGAATCTTCAATATGGATGATGCCGTTTGAAATTTCTAAACCACGGGAATTTGATTTTCCTACAGTTTTTTTAGCATGAATACGTCCACCTGTTGTTGCGGTAAATAAATTTGAGTCTGAACGCATTGTTGAATTTGTAATGGTGATAAAGGCTTTGTCATCAGCAACCACTGTTGTATATGCGCTGCGGATAAAAACGTTATTAAAGGTTTTTTCTTCTCCTGCTTTATCCGCACGAGCCATAACCATTGTAGGAGCTGATGTATTTGCATAAGTTGAACCGAAATGAGAAAAAATCAAAGTTCCAGCAATTGTACATAACAAAAAATTTTTCTTATAAATATATTTCTTACACATAGATATGCCTTTAGTATTTGGTATGCTTTGATGCTTACTTCATTCCCCTGATGGCGCAAGTACCCAGACAGTTTCTATATCATTATGTTTTTATTGTAAACAACAAAACGAAATATTGCGTCCTGTTCTTTATCGTTTAAAAAATGATCTTAGAAGAGTTTTTAAAATAGAAATTGCAGTGAGCAACTATGAATTGCAGAAAAGCTAGATTGATAAGTATTCCGTTTAAAAGTGTTAAGAAACAAAATATTTTGCAAGGATGTTTGTTGCTTAAGGCTGTTGTTATGAAAACTCTACAAAGTTTTTGGAGAAGCTATTGTTGTGCGCTTACAAAAAGCTTTTAATTGATTTTCTTACACAGAAAATTATTTATTACGTGTTTTAAAATACAAAAAAATTTATTAAAAACATTTGATTTTTATAAATCAAAAAGGCAGCTCTCTTGAGAATCCAGTATTCATTTAGAGATAACAGATTTTGTTACATTTGGTTTGAGTGAGATTAATTGGCTCAAGAAAGGTGGTAGAAAGATCGTTATTGACGGTTCGTTCCGATAGATTGTAAAAAGGCAGCTCATTTGTACTGCCTTTTATTAAAATGAATAGAATATAAATTATTTTTTGCTTTTTCTTAAAACTGATAGCGTATTCCGCCTGAAAAGCTTGCTCCAGATATACCTGTTTTTTGAAGCTTATATTGATAGTTAACATCAGCATGAAGTGCGATATTTTGTGATAATTGTGCATTTACACCAAGTCCACCTTCAAGGGCAGCTCCCATAGAATCAAGGTGGAATGATTCACCAATCTGTATCGTACCATTGTTAGAAAAAGCTTTAACAATATTCAATTTACCATAGAAAGAAAGAATATCGCCGTTTTCAATAGAAAGCTTCGTTTGCGTTAAGCGTCCACCAACACGCACTAAGTATTGATAAGGATTTCCCATATCCACATCAAAACCATCGACATCTGAGAGTGTGCCAAGCATGAGACGTTGATAAACAAGTTGTGCTTGTGGTTCAAAGACCAATCCGTTCCTACTGGTTTCGAATTTTTGTCCAATGGTTGCTGATGCACTGAATGTATCAGCATTTTTCAATTCTGCAGTCTTTCCTATGAGAGCTGTGGTGATATCTCCCTTGAGCATTCCATAGGAGAAGAGTGCATGGATGTATATCCCATTATTATGGTGCAGCCCACTATATGCAGCAATTGACCATTTATTGAGTGTACTCTTGTCAGCACCTTCCATGTCTTTAGGGGTGAAAGCTAATTTCCCATATGTCCCTAAAAGACCAAAATTGGTGGTCATGTTTTGATCTTCTAGAGCTGCTAATGTAATGCCTGCCTGTAAAGCTGCATAGTGAATATCGGCACCATAGCCATATTGTAATGGCGTACGGTGAGAGGATAATGTCATCTTATTTCCATAAGTCGAGAATAAGATTCCTTTGTTTTTATGATCTTTTGTCTCAAAGGTGTTTTCCTGCATCGAGTTGAGTAAAGTGTTTTGATTGTTTATATCAGCCAGTCCAGCTGAGAATAGTGCGTTAGGCATGGACAAATAGCTTGCCACTTGAGGAACGAGAGCTTTGATCTTTCCCTCATTATCGAGAGTCTCATTTTGCAAGCGAAAATCCCAGAAATTTTGATTTTTTTCCAAAATGTTTTGTGTGTTGTTTGCTCGTCCAAGGGATGATGAACCGGTATTTTGCGCTTCTTTCTCTTTTGGTGAAACGCCTTCAATCATTTTTCCTGATTCTGATATCGTATAGATTGTGTAGTCTTTGAGGGTATTTTCTTTTGATTCTTGTGATATTCCGCTAAAATGACTTTGTGTGCTATCGGCTGTCCCATGGCTGGATGTTGGACCATAGGCTTTGAGTATATATTTATAGGGCAATCCCTCCATTGTGGTGTAGCCGTGTGCAAGTTTGAAGGAATCTTCATTTGCATTTCCAGAAACTTGAATGACTGAAAGACCACGCATATTCGAGGAAACAGAATCTTCAGCTTTTAATATCTCACCTTTCGCAAGGTTCTTGATATGGACTGTTGTGCTGCCTGATACATCACCATGAATAAGGAGGCGGTCAGCTTTTTGCTGTTCTTTTACTAGACCATCACTCCATTCAATATTAAAATAAATTTTTGCATTGCCTGTGGCATTGTAAACTGTATTATAAGTGCTTTCTATATCGGGGATTGTACTTCCCTCAGGTCTACGAACCTCAGCTGTTCGCCCTACATGCAAGGTATGATAATGATCTTTTTCCCGCCCTTGCGGTACCTTAAATATGATAGAACTATTATTAAGATTCAGTACTGAAACGGTAGAAAGGGCTCGTTGTTTAATATCACTGAGCTCATAGTTAAACGTATTAAAGTCAGTATCGACTTCCTCTTGAGAGGTCTTTAAGTACCATTTGCTCTTGTTATTCAGAGTCAAAACCGTTGTATTGACTTTTAAAGTTCTTGCTCGTCCCTCTATTGTTGAATTATCAGCGGTTAATGCTAAAGTTACAGGAAGAGTATCGTTATCATAATATTTACGTTTCGTTTTATTTCTCAATAATACGTCAGATCGAATTTCTGAGTCTTTAAGTTGAACTTCAGCAACGGCTTTTGAGCAGTAGGGACCAAGAATACCGGTACCGTTTTTCACAAGAAGTTTTGTATTGCTAAGAACAATCTTATTGACAACTTTTTCTCCACTTTTCAGTGAAGAATCTTTTGTTTCATAAAAAACGATACCACCGGCACCTCCTCGTTGGACGGTTATGGTTGAATCTTCGACGTCGATTATACCATTCTTTGTTTCTAAACCTTTATACACTGTATTGACTTCAATTTCTTTAGCACGAATGCGTCCACCTGCTGATACAGAAAGTGCAGACATTTCCGTGTGTATTGTTGATTTTACAATTGTGATAGCTGCTTTATCATGCGCTAATATTCCAGGTCCTTTATCGCGGACAAGAACATTATTTAAAGTCTTTTCTTCTCCCTTATTTAATTCAATCTTCCCAAAAATTCCAGGAGTTTCAGGAGCCGATGTATTTGCATAAGTTGAACCGAAATGAGAAAAAATCAAAGTTCCAGCAATTGTACATAACAAAAAATTTTTCTTATAAATATATTTCTTACACATAGATATGCCTTTAGTATTTGGTATGCTTTGATGCTTACTTCATTCCCCTGATGGCGCAAGTACCCAGACAGTTTCTATATCATTATGTTTTTATTGTAAATAACAAAACGAATTATATTGATGGTGTTCTCTATGGTTTGAAGTTTTGCTTCAGAAAAACTTTTTTCATGATCATAAAAAGTTGAGAAAAGTGGATTTCATAAAACCTCGCTTGGTTAAGCTTATGCTAAAAGCACTATGAAGTATGATATTTAAAAATTGTCTATTAAAGATAATCGCTATAAAAGCTCTATAGTGTTGAGATGTATTATTTGATGCACTAACCAAAACGATCAGCAAATTTTTTCTGCTATAAGAAGAAGAGATGAGGGAGGCTATTCACAGGCTTTCTTTAAGGAGGCTAAGGGTAGCAAAGCCTATTTTTCTAAGGAAGCACAGCCCATTTCGCGACGGTGTTCATGAATGCTATAACGCTAAAGCCGTAGAGTTCCATCATATTTACGCTTACGAAGGAGCAAGCCGATACCTTTACGCTTAATAAAAGAGCAAGCCCGTCACACATTTTGCTAGCTCTCAATATTTGTGATAAGCCCTTGGCACTTGAGACAGTTCATTATAGGACTTCTCAGGCTTTTCTTATATAACTTTGCTTCACACGCCAGCCCTGCTTGTAATGTGCAAGTGAATGATTTTGATTAGTTCAACATGGAACAGGTTTTAAATGAGAGAGATTACGATATTCAAGATTTTAATTCAATATGAGTAATGATAAATTATCATTATAAATCAATATTTTGAATATTCAATTTAAAACATCTTTTATTGATATAAAAAGAACTTTATTGAGTGATTTCATTTTATAAATGAAAAAATTAGCTTTCTTGAGCATTTTGTATATGAAAGATAAAGCGCTTGTTGTTAGATTTTCTTTTCATGCATTAATTTTCTCAAAACTGTTTGTTTAGAAGAACCAGCAATGGAAGTGTAAATAAATCTTTATAGATAGCGACAACACATCGTAAAGAAAGAAATTATTTTATTGCTATAATAGATTGTAAATAAAAAAAATACAGTCCGTTTTTTTGTTAATAGTAAACGGATTAATATGCTTATTTTTTTATAATTTTTATATTAAAATTGGTAGCGTATTCTATCAGAAAAACTTGTCTCGGCTACACGTCTTTTAAAATTTTTTCTGATAGTTTACATCAATATAGAGAGTTAAATTGTGAGATAATTGTGTATTGTGCTAAACGCACCTTTAACGGCAGAATCTATCGGATTAAGGTAAAAATGAATACCAATCTGTTTAGTATCATCAATATCAAAGTTTTTTAAGGAAGTTCACTTTCTCATATAAGGATGGGGTACGGTCTTCTACGGTCCTAACAATAGTTTTTGTTAGATACCTACTTATCCGGACTAACTGGGGTGGCTGTCTGATTTAATTTTAAGATTATCAATATGTTAAAAGTCGTTAAAAATCAAATCATTAGCACACAAATTATGTTTGTGGTTCAAACGGTTAGTTCTCTGATTATTTTTTGCAAATTTTTGACAAATGATTGTTGAGGCAATTAACATTTTTACAGCATAACTTTAATAGTATTTTTATAGAAGTTTTAGAGATATTTGCTGTCTAGATATCATAAGGGAAGAGTGTAGCCATATGAAAACACTGTTATGCTCTTATATTATAAGCTATGATTGATTATTTATCCGGTATGTTTTTTTCATTTTCTATATCCTTTGGAATAAATGAGAGTGGCTGTAGGTTTCCTATCTGTTTTAAATGTGCAGTGGTTAACTTTTCATTTTTCTAATATCATCTTTGCTTGGACAGCTCCATGGTGCATATTTGCACCATATCTATCTTCAAAGAAGAGCATAATTGAACGGTAAAGTTGTTGTACTTCCATAAGTGAAAAAGCAAGAAATCTTCTATTTTTTAAGATTTATTCTTAATGCTGTTATCTTTATATTATCTAGAAATACACTTTGCTTAGCTTTATGGGAAAATTCGATGATGAATAGCTGCGCAATCCATGTGAAGAGGAAGAAAAGCGTATTTAAGTAGAAAAGAAAACACTTCAGGAAAAAATGGATTTCATGTACGAAAAGGCAGCATACTTTGTGACATATTCTAGATAAAAATACCTTATCTTTTATCTTGATAAAAATGGTATAATATACTGATTTATAATGATAATTTAGCGTTACTTTCATTGAGTTAGAGTTCTGAATAACGTAAGATTCTCTCATTTTAAACCTGTTTGTCTTAAATCAAGAAAAACCATTCTCTTGCATACCACAAGCGGGGCTGGGCGTGTGGGTAAAAAATGTATAAGAAAGGACTAAAATGGCTCTTATGAATCGTCTCAAGAGCCAAGGGCTTTAGCAACACCCACGAGCTGGAAAATATAATGATGGTGCCGGATTGCTCTTTCACAAACGTAAAGATGGGGGTACTCAATGGATTTACCGTTATACCATTCATATACCATTCATGGGCGCTGTCACTAAATGGACTTGGGTGCTTTGAGAGATGTCTCTTTAAAACAAGCTCGTGAATTGGCAAACCCAATAGCGTTCTGTTCTTCGTGATGGTCATGATCCCATTAAAAAACGTGAGAAACGAAAACGTGAGGCAATGCGTAATCTCCATTACTTAAAAAACATTGCCCTAGATGCTTTTGAAAGTCGTAAAGCTGAATTAAAAAATGATGGTAAAGATGGAAACTGGTTTTCACCTTTAAAACTCCATATTCTCCCCAAATTAGGCTGTCTGCCTATTTCAGAGATTACACAAATAGAACCTCGCTCCCATCTGTCATACAAAAGCTGGAGATGCTAATACAGCACTGATGCGTCTCAAGCTTTGTTTCAAACATGCTGCGGCGTTGGGTGTGAATGTTGATTTACAGGCAGTAGAAAAAGCAAGGGCTCTCTTAAGGAGGGATAGTGTAGTGTTATTAGGATTTATAAAGCGAAAAGGCAACACGATGTGCTGCCTTTTTTGTTAAATTAAATAGAATGAATAGGCTGTTTTGACAGTTTTGTTTTAAAACTGATAGCGTATTCCTCCTGAAAAGCTTGCACCAGATATACCAGTTTTTTGAAGCTTTTGTTGATAGCTTACATCACCATGAAGGGAGAAATTGTGAGACAGTTGCGCATTGATGCCAACGCCGCCTTCAATTGCAGGTCCCATAGGATCAAGGTCAAAATCTCTGCCAATCCGGATGGTACCATCATCACCAAAGGTTTTGATCAAGTTTACTTTTCCATAGAAAGACATAGGACGAT
>NZ_JBHIRD010000008.1:0-87742 GCF_042196905.1 Bartonella sp. AA89HNZF | reverse complement strand
GTTTTGCTATTCGTGAAGGTGGTCGTACTGTTGGTGCCGGTATCGTCTCTAAGATCATTGAATAAATAATGCTTGTTGAGTGCTTTGATTATTGAAGGCACTTTGTATAACAGGGAAATAAAGAGCATGAACAGTCAGAATATTCGCATTCGCTTGAAAGCGTTTGATCATAGAATTCTTGATACGTCGACGCGTGAGATCGTATCGACTGCTAAACGTACCGGTGCAAATGTCCGTGGTCCCATTCCGCTTCCTACGCGGATTGAGAAGTTTACGGTCAATCGTGGACCGCATATCGATAAGAAAAGTCGTGAGCAGTTTGAGATGCGAACACATAAGCGTCTTCTTGATATTGTTGATCCAACGCCGCAAACAGTGGATGCGCTTATGAAGCTCGATCTTTCTGCTGGTGTGGATGTAGAAATTAAGCTCTGAGGTTTGAGGACAGAAGGAACAGACCCGATGCGTTCAGGTGTAATAGCACAGAAGCTGGGCATGACCCGTATTTATAATGATGCTGGTGAGCATGTGCCGGTGACGGTACTTCGTTTGGAGAATTGTCAAGTCGTTGCTCAGCGTACAGTTGAAAAGAATGGTTATACTGCTGTTCAATTAGGTGTAGGCTTTGCTAAGGTTAAGAATACTTCACAAGCTCTTCGTGGACATTTTGCTAAGGCTTCTGTTGAGCCTAAAGCCAAAATAGCAGAGTTTCGTGTGAGTCCCGACAATCTTCTTGATGTTGGTACTGAGATTACAGTGGAACATTTTGTTCCAGGACAAAGAGTTGATGTGACTGGTACCAGTATTGGTAAGGGGTTTGCTGGTGTTATGAAGCGACATAACTTTGGTGGACATCGTGCTTCTCATGGTAATTCTATCACACATCGTGCTCATGGTTCTACAGGGCAGTGCCAAGATCCTGGTAAAGTTTTTAAAGGCAAAAAAATGGCTGGCCATATGGGGCAAGTGCGTGTAACAACACAGAATATTGAAGTTGTTTCCACTGATAGTGAGCGTGGTTTAATTTTAGTGCGTGGTGCTGTTTCTGGTTCTAAAGGTTCTTGGATTTTGATACGGGATGCTGTGAAGAAGCGTCTTCCTGATAATGCTCCAAAGCCTGCTGGTATTCGCCGTCTTGTGAAGGAGAAAGCGGAAATGGTTACTCCGGTGACGGAAACCTCTGAAGTTGAGGGAGCCTAATAATGGATCTTGTAATTAAAACTCTTGATGGTAATGAAGCTGGCAAATTAAAGGTTTCTGAAGCTATTTTTGATCTTGTTCCGCGTGAGGATATTTTGCAACGTGTTGTTCGTTGGCAGCTTGCACGTCGTCAGCAGGGAAGTCATCAATCCCAAGGTCGTTCTGATGTGTCGCGAACAGGGGCAAAAATGTTTAAACAGAAAGGAACTGGGCGTGCTCGACATTCATCTGCACGTGCACCGCAGTTTAGAGGTGGGGGTAAGGCACATGGACCAGTGGTTCGTAGCCATGCGCATGATCTTCCTAAAAAAATTCGTGCTCTTGGATTGCGTTTTGCGTTATCTGCGAAATTAAAAGCAAAAGATTTAATTATTGTGGATGAGTTGACTGTTAAGGATGCTAAAACGAAAATGCTTGTTTCTCATTTTTCTAAGCTTGGATTTAATAACGCTCTCTTGATTGGTGGTAAGGAGATTGATATTAACTTTTTTCGTGCAGCCTCTAATATCCCTAATATTGACATTTTGCCTATTCAGGGAATTAATGTTTATGATATTTTGCGTCGCAGCAAACTTGTTTTATCAAAAGCAGCTGTTGAGGCTCTTGAGGAGCGTTTTAAATGACAGATCTTCGCCATTATGATATAATTATTAGTCCAGTTATTACTGAAAAGGCGACTATGATTTCTGAATACAATCAAGTTGCTTTTAATGTCGCGCCGAAAGCGACGAAGCCTGAGATTAAGGCTGCTGTTGAAGCGCTTTTTAGCGTAAAAGTTAAAGCAGTTAACACGATAGTCCGTAAGGGTAAAGTGAAGCGTTTCAAAGGTATAGTTGGTCGGCAGAGTGATGTCAAAAAAGCGATCGTAACTCTGGCCAGTGGTCAGACTATCGACGTTTCGACAGGTCTTTAAGAGGCTCGGAGAAGGAATAATGGCACTTAAGCAGTTTAATCCAACGACACCTGGGCAGCGTCAGCTTGTTATTGTGGAACGTTCTTGCCTTTATAAGGGAAAACCTGTAAAGATGTTAACTGAAGGTTTGTCTTCAAAGGGTGGACGTAATAATCGCGGTCGTGTTACTGCTCGTTTTCAGGGTGGTGGACATAAACGTAGTTATCGGTTTGTCGACTTTAAGCGTCTTAAACGTGATGTTTCAGCAAAGGTTGAGCGTTTAGAGTATGATCCTAATCGTACCGCTTTTATTGCTTTAATCCGTTATGAGGATGGGCAATTGAGTTATATTCTTGCACCACAGCGTCTTGGTGTTGGTGATTCTGTTATGGCTGGTTTAAATGTAGATGTTAAGCCGGGTAATGCTATGCCTCTTGCTAATATGCCTGTAGGTACAATTATTCATAATGTTGAGATGAAGCCAGGAAAAGGCGGACAGATTGCACGTTCAGCAGGTGCTTATGCGCAGTTGGTTGGACGAGATCATGGTATGGCTATTCTTCGTTTAAATTCTGGTGAACAGCGTTTGGTTCCCAGTAGCTGTTTTGCAACTGTTGGCGCTGTTTCAAATCCTGATCATGGGAATATTAATGATGGTAAAGCAGGTCGGTCACGTTGGCGTGGTAAGCGTCCACATGTTCGCGGTGTTGCTATGAACCCCGTTGATCATCCACACGGTGGCGGTGAAGGTCGTACATCAGGGGGGCGCCATCCAGTATCTCCTTGGGGTAAACCTACGAAAGGTAAGCGTACGCGCTCTAATAAAGCCACTGATAAATTTATTATGCGTACGCGTCATCAACGCAAGAAATGAGAAAGGTAGTCTGAAGTGGTTCGTTCAGTTTGGAAAGGTCCGTTTGTTGACGGCTATCTTCTTGGTAAAGCAGAGAAGGTACGTGCAAGTGGGCGCAATGAAGTTATAAAAATATGGAGTCGTCGCTCTACTATTTTGCCGCAATTTGTTGGTTTAACTTTTGGTGTTTACAACGGTAATAAGCACATTCCTGTTTCTGTTTCTGAAGAGATGGTTGGGCATAAGTTTGGTGAGTTCGCTCCTACCCGGACTTATTATGGTCATGGTGCCGATAAAAAAGCAAAGAGGAAGTAGGAATGGGAAAAGCTAAAGTTTCGCGCCAACTTAAAGATAATGAAGCAAGAGCTGTCACACGGACAATTCGTGTTAGTCCGCAGAAACTTAATTTAGTTGCTGCAATGATTCGTGGTAAAAGAGTTAATGTCGCACTCGCTGATTTGATGTTTTCACGCAAGCGTATTGCTGCTACTGTGAAAAAAACGCTTGAATCAGCAATTGCAAATGCAGAGAATAACCACGATCTTGATATTGATTCGCTTGTTGTGGCGGAAGCTTATGTTGGTAAGTCGATAGTGATGAAGCGCTTTCATGTTCGTGGTCGAGGGCGTGCGAGTAGAATTGAACGTCCATTTTCGCATCTTACTGTTATTGTTCGTGAAGTTACCGAAAAAGTGGAGGCCGCGTAATGGGTCAGAAGATCAATCCAATAGGACTTCGTCTTGGTGTTAATCGGACTTGGGACTCTCGTTGGTATGCTGATAGTGGTGAATATGGACGTCTTCTTCATGAAGATTTGAAAATTCGTTCGTATGTGCTTGAGGAGCTTAAACAGGCGGCTATTTCTAAGGTCGTTATTGAGCGTCCTCATAAAAAGTGTCGTATTACGATTCATTCTGCACGTCCTGGTTTGATTATTGGTAAAAAAGGTGCTGATATCGAAAAGCTTCGTCATAAACTCTCAGAAATGACGGATGCTGAAACTTCATTGAATATTGTGGAGATTCGTAAACCGGAGATTGATGCGACAATTATTGCGCAATCAATTGCTCAACAGTTAGAGCGTCGTGTTGCTTTTCGTCGTGCAATGAAGCGTGCTGTTCAGTCTGCTATGCGTCTTGGTGCGGAAGGTATTCGTATCAATTGTTCTGGCCGTCTTGGTGGTGCTGAAATTGCTCGTATGGAATGGTATCGTGAAGGTCGTGTTCCACTTCATACCTTGCGTTCTGATGTTGATTACGGTACAGCAGAAGCTAAGACCGCTTATGGTATTTGTGGTATTAAAGTTTGGGTCTTTAAGGGTGAGATTCTTGAGCATGATCCGATGGCTTCAGAACGTCGTGCTACGGAAGTTGATCAATCTGGTTCTTCATCGAATCGTCGTCGCGAAAATGCTTAGTTTTTGAGATTGAACTAAATTTTGGAGTAGAGAACAATGTTGCAGCCAAAGCGCACAAAGTTCCGTAAACAGTTCAAAGGCCGTATTCACGGTTTTTCGAAGGGTGGTACGGATTTGAATTTCGGTGCCTACGGTTTGAAGGCTGTTGAGCCAGAGCGGGTTACTGCTCGTCAAATTGAAGCGGCGCGTCGTGCGATTACACGTTATATGAAGCGTTCTGGTCGTGTGTGGATTCGCATTTTTCCAGATCTTCCGGTTACATCTAAACCGACTGAAGTTCGTATGGGTAAAGGTAAGGGAAGTGTTGATTATTGGGCTGCACGTGTTGCTCCTGGGCGCGTCATGTTTGAGCTTGATGGCGTTCCGGAGGATGTTGCACGTGAAGCACTAAGATTGGGTGCTGCAAAGTTGCCTATAAAAACGCGTTTCATCCAGCGTATTGCTGAATAATGAGGTTAAGCGATGAGAGCCACAGAATTACGGGCGCAAACGCTCGACCAAATGAAAGATGAATTGGCTAAGTTAAAGAAAGAGCAATTTAATTTGCGTTTTCAAAAAGCAACAGGTCAATTAGAAAAGACTGCGCGCGTTAGACAAGTTCGTCGTGATATTGCGCGTATTAAAACTTTTCTTCGTCAAAAGATAAGTGAAAGTAAGGTTTAAGGAAATAAGAGATGCCTAAACGCGTTTTGCAGGGTGTTGTTATTAGCGACAAAAGTGATAAGACTGTTGTTGTCAAAGTTGAACGCCGTTATTCTCATCCGCTTCTTAAGAAGACTGTTCGGCAGTCTAAAAATTATAAAGCGCATGACGAAAACAACCAATTCAAGATTGGGGATCAAGTTTCTATTCAAGAATCTAGACCAATTTCGAAAGATAAGTGTTGGATTGTTGTAAAAGACAATGTAGCGTAATGAGTTAAGCTTATTGTTTTAGAATTTAACAGTGTGGTTATCATTGATAAATTTGAAGGCGATAACTTTATCGTTATTTGGCAGGCAAATCCGAGTGTGTAAAAGATACAATCGGATATATGTGTTAAGAGAAGGTGGCCAGTCATGATTCAGATGCAAACAAACCTCGACGTTGCTGATAATTCTGGAGCGCGTCGTGTCATGTGCATCAAAGTGTTAGGCGGTTCAAAGCGAAAATATGCTTCGGTCGGTGACATTATTGTTGTTTCGGTTAAGGATGCAATTCCTCGTGGCCGTGTTAAAAAAGGTGATGTTATGAAAGCTGTTGTGGTTCGTACTGCTAAGGATATTCGTCGCGCAGATGGTAGTGTCATTCGTTTTGATAGTAATGCTGCGGTTTTAGTGGATAATAAAAAAGAGCCGATCGGTACGCGTATTTTTGGACCTGTTCCTCGTGAATTGCGTGGTAGGAATCATATGAAGATCATCTCTCTCGCTCCTGAAGTGCTGTAAGGAGTAGATGTTATGCAGAAGATTCGAAAAGGTGATAAAGTTGTTGTTTTATCCGGTAAGGATAAAGGATGTAGTGGTGAAGTAATTAAGGTTAATCCGAAAGATAATAAGGCTTTTGTTCGTGGGGTTAATATGATTAAACGTCATCAACGTCAAACGCAGAAGCAAGAAGCTGGAATTATTTCTAAGGAAGCTCCAATTCATCTGTCTAATTTGGCGATTGCTGATCCTAAAGATGGTAAGCCTACACGTGTAGGTTTTCGTATGAATGCAGATGGTAATAAAGTGCGTTTTGCCAAGCGTTCGGGAGAGTTGATTAATGGCTGAGGAAAGACAAATACCGCGTATGAAAGCGCATTATTTTGAAGTGATCCGTAAAACACTTCAAGAAAAGTTTAATTACAAAAATGCGATGCAAATTCCGCGGATTGATAAAATTGTGATAAATATGGGGATAGGTGAAGCGACTGCTGATTCGAAAAAGCCTTCCCTTGCTGCTGAGGATTTAGGACTTATAACAGGTCAGAAGGCCGTTATTACGCGTGCACGTAATTCTATTGCAACCTTTAAGGTTCGTGAAGGAATGCCTCTTGGGGCTAAAGTTACATTGCGTAAAGATCGTATGTTTGAGTTTTTAGATCGTCTTGTTACGATTGCTCTTCCGCGAGTTCGTGACTTTCGTGGTTTAAATCCAAAAAGCTTTGATGGTCGTGGCAATTTTGCTATGGGTATTAAAGAACACATTGTGTTTCCAGAAATTAACTATGATAAAGTTGATCAAATTTGGGGCATGGATATTATCGTTTGTACGACAGCAAAAACGGATGATGAAGCTCGTGAACTATTGCGTGCTTTTAATTTTCCTTTTCGTTCGTAACGGCAAACGTAGCGAGGTGAAATTATGGCCAAAGTAAGTGCCGTTGAAAAAAATAAACGTCGTGAGGTGATGGTGAAGCGTTATGCTGCACGTCGTGCACGTTTGAAAGCAATAGTGATGGATCAGAAGGTTTCTCTTGAAGAACGCTTTAAAGCTTCCGTTCAATTAGCAGAATTGCCACGTAATTCTGCAAAAGTTCGTGTTCGTAATCGCTGTGAGGTTTCAGGTCGTCCACGGGCTTATTACCGTAAGTTAAAAATGTCGCGAATTGCATTGCGTGAACTTGGCTCTGTGGGCCATATCCCTGGTATTGTAAAGTCTAGTTGGTAAGAGGAGATTATTCAATGTCTATGTCAGATCCTCTTGGTGATATGTTAACACGTATTCGTAATGCACTTGGTCGTAAAAAAGGCAAAGTGGTTACTCCCGCTTCGAAGCTTCGTGCACACGTTCTTGATGTTTTGCAGTCAGAAGGTTATATTCGGGGATATAATCGCGTTGATTTAGGTGATGGAAAAGCTGAAATTGAAATCGAGTTGAAGTATTTTGAAGGGTTGGCTGCTATTCGTGAGATTTCACGTGTGTCAAAGCCAGGTCGTCGTGTGTATGTTTCCGCTAAGTCGCTTCCGCAGGTGGCAAATGGTTTAGGTATTTCGATTTTATCGACTCCTAAAGGCGTTATGGCGGATCATGAAGCGCGTGAACAGAATGTTGGTGGAGAACTCCTTTGTCGTGTTTTCTAAGTTATGTCAAGAAAACGGAAGAAAAAGTAGGTTAGAACAATGTCTCGTATTGGAAAGAAACCCATTTCAATTCCTTCTGGAGTTACTGCTACTGTTGAAGGTCAGCTGGTTAAGGCAAAAGGTCCAAAAGGTGAGCTGAGTTACGTCGTCAATGATGAAGTCTTGGTCAAACTTGAGGAAAATATCATATCAGTTATGCCGCGGGATCAGTCAAAAGACGCGCGTTCTAAATGGGGTATGTCGCGCTCAATGATTGAGAACATTTTTTGTGGTGTGAAAGATGGTTTTGAAAAGAGATTGGAGATTAATGGGGTTGGTTATCGTGCTGCTTTGCAGGGTAAGGATGTCCAACTATCTCTGGGCTTCTCACATGATGTGGTTTATAAAGTTCCGTCGGGTGTGACTGTGACTGTTCCTAAGCCAACGGAAATTGTTGTTTCTGGAATTGATAAACAGCAAGTTGGACAAGTTGCAGCGGAGATTCGTGAGTATCGTAGGCCTGAGCCTTATAAAGGTAAAGGTGTTAAGCATGCAGATGAACGTATCTTCCGTAAAGAAGGTAAAAAGAAATAAGGATTTTGTATTATGGTTTCATCTAAGGACATTATCCAACGTCGTGCGAGGCGTGTTCGTCGTAGAATTAAAATGGTTTCTCATGATCGTCCTCGGCTTAGTGTTTATCGTTCAAATCAGAACATTTATGCTCAAGTTATCGATGACTTGCGGGGATGTACACTTGTTTCAGCCTCTACTCTTGAAAGTGATTTGAAAAAATCGTTAAAGAGTGGTGCTAATAAAGAAGCCGCTTTCGCTATTGGTAAGTTAATTGCTGAACGTGCGAAGCAAGTTGGTGTAAGTGACGTGGTTTTTGATCGTGGAGCCTATGTGTACCATGGTCGTGTCAAGGCTTTGGCTGAAGCTGCTCGTGAAGGTGGTTTGAATTTCTAAATTTTCCTCTTTATGAATGTGTAAGGAGAGTTTAGAGTGTTTCGTTTAGGTTCTTCTGGTTTGATGAGGAGCTTTATTATCGTGCTTCCGGAAAAGAAAAAGGAATGAGGAATGGCACAGAAAGAACGTGGTGAGAGAGAAGAACGCGATAATGAATTTGTCGATAGACTTGTTCATATAAATCGTGTTGCTAAAGTTGTAAAGGGTGGTCGACGTTTTGGTTTTGCCGCTCTTGTTGTTGTTGGGGATCAAAAAGGGCGTGTGGGTTTTGGTCATGGTAAAGCTCGTGAAGTTCCGGAAGCTGTTCGTAAAGCAACGGAATCTGCAAAGCGTGGGATGATTTATGTTCCGCTTCGGTCTGGACGCACATTGCATCATGATCTTGAAGGTCGTCACGGAGCGGGGCGTGTTTTATTGCGTTCAGCTTCTGCGGGTACTGGGATTATTGCTGGAGGGCCGATGCGGGCTATTTTTGAAGCTCTTGGTATGCAGGATGTTGTTGCAAAATCATTAGGATCTTCGAACCCTTATAACATGGTTCGTGCAACATTTGATGCATTGAAACATCAAATGCATCCTCGAGATATTGCTGCTCAGCGTGGTATAAAATACTCAACTTTGCAGGCGCGTCGTCGCCATTTAGTTGATGTAGAAGGGTAGTTTCTGAGATTATCAGAAAAGGAATTAGGAAATGGTTCAAAAAAAATCTCAGAGTGGTAAAACTGTGATGGTAGAGCAAATTGGAAGCCCTATTCGGAAATCACAGATTCAGCGTGCAACCTTAAAAGGGCTTGGATTAAATAAGATGCGTCGGCGGCGTGTTTTAGAAGATACACTTTGTGTACGGGGTATGATTGCTCAGGTTCGGCATCTTGTTCGCGTTATAGATGAAGATTAAGGGTTGCAGGAGTATTAGATATGAAACTCAATGAACTGCGTGATTGCGAAGGCGCAACAAAAAATCGTAAGCGTGTTGGGCGAGGTATTGGCTCGGGTATTGGTAAGACTGGTGGTCGCGGTGTCAAAGGACAAAGGTCACGTTCTGGTGTTTCCCTTAATGGTTTTGAAGGTGGGCAAATGCCTATCTATCGTCGTTTACCGAAACGTGGATTTAAGAATTTCTTCGCCAAAACCTATAATGAAGTTTCTTTGGGACGTATTCAGTCAGCCGTTGATGCAGGAAAATTGGATATTGAAAAGCCTGTTGATATGATTGCTTTGAAAGAGGCTGGTATTATTCGTCGTAAAAAGGACGGGATTCGTCTTCTTTCTGATGGTGATTTGAAAGCTAAGATTATCTTTCATGTTTCTGGAGCTTCAGAAGCTACTCGTGTTAAAGTTGAAAAAGTGGGTGGTCAGATTATTTTTCCTGATGTTGTTCAATAACTTTTTTGATATGAGTAGAGATCTGAAGAAGGGTTATATATATTCTGCAAAATGTTTTGTGTGGAATTTTTTAAGTTCCGCATTTATTCTTGTATAAAGATATGAGTTTTAGGGTTATACTTCTGTGATTTAAAGAACTGGAGTGTGAAGTGGAGACGTTTTATGGCATCAGCAGCAGAGCAATTTGCTTCCAATATCAACTTCGGTACCTTTTCGCGTGCAACTGAATTAAAGAAACGCATCTGGTTTACTCTGGCGGCACTTCTTGTCTATCGTTTTGGCACTTATATCTCTCTTCCAGGTATTAATATTGATGCTTTACGGCAGACCTTTGAACATCATGCATCAGGTGTATTAGGACTCTTTAATATGTTTGCAGGAGGTGCTGTTGGGCGTATGGCGATTTTTGCGCTGGGTATCATGCCTTATATCTCAGCATCTATTATTGTACAGTTGTTAACATCTATTATTCCTTCTTTGGAGACTCTTAAAAAAGAAGGGGAATTAGGTCGTAAGGTTATTAATCAGTATACGCGTTATGTAACAGTTGTATTGGCAATTCTACAAGCTTTCGGTATCGCGGTTGCGCTTGAAAGCGGTATAGGGACAGGGCTTCAAATTGTTTTAGAACCAGGTCTGATGTTTCGTATCTCTTCTGTTATTACACTTGTTGGTGGGACAATGTTTCTCATGTGGCTTGGCGAGCAAATTACGTCACGCGGTGTTGGTAATGGGGTTTCTCTCATCATTTTTACAGGAATTGTAGCTAACTTTCCTTCTACTTTTGCTCAGCTTTTAACAGCTCATAGCCAAGCTGATTTATCAACTTTTCTTTTAATAGGGATCGTCCTTATTGCTATTTTGGTTATCGGACTTATTGTTTTTATAGAGCGTGCGCAACGGCGAATTCTTATTCAGTACCCGAAGCGTCAGGTTGGTAATCAAATGTTTCAAGGCGATATGTCGCATCTTCCTTTAAAGTTGAATACTGCTGGTGTTATTCCACCTATTTTTGCTTCATCTTTATTGTTATTACCAGCTACTATTAATAATTTTTCTGATAAAATGCCACAATGGGTTCAGGCTATTTCTTATTCTCTTGGTCATGGACAGCCACTTTATATGATCGTTTATGCATTTTTAATGGCGTTTTTCTGCTTTTTTTATACGGCGATAGTGTTTAATCCAAGTGATACTGCAGATCAGTTGAAAAAACATTCTGGTTTTATTCCAGGGATTCGTCCAGGTGAACGCACTGCCCAATATATTGATTACGTTTTGACACGTATTACTGTTGTGGGGGCACTTTATATCATCTTGGTTTGTTTGTTGCCTGAATTTATGATATCTGCATTACAGGTACCTTTTTATCTTGGGGGGACGTCCTTGTTGATTGTTGTTACTGTCACACTTGATACAGTTGCTCAAATTCAGGGATACCTTGTTGCTCACCAATATGAAGGGTTGATAAAAAAATCAAAACTTCGTGGAGGTAGAAGGAATCGATGAGGGTTATTCTTTTAGGTCCTCCTGGAGCGGGGAAAGGAACACAAGCAAAAATGTTGACTGAGGAATACAACATTCCTCATTTATCAACAGGGGATATGTTGCGTGAGGTGATTGCCAAAGAAACGGATACTGGTAAAAAAGCTAAAGCTATTATAAGTTCTGGTGCTTTGGTTCCTGATAGTATTGTTAATCAAATCGTATCAGATCGGATTGATGGAGCTGATTGTGTAAACGGTTTTGTTTTGGATGGATATCCGCGAACTGTGGGGCAAGCAGAAGCGTTGCAACAGATACTCGATTCAAAAAATATGCAGCTTAATGCTGTTGTTGAGTTGTGTGTTGATGAAGACGTGTTGATTGAACGTATGAAGAAGCGCGTTGAGGAAACAATAGCGGTTGGTGGACAGGTTCGTTTAGATGACAATCCTGTTGCTTTTGCAAAAAGATTAGTAGAATATCGTGAAAAAACAGCTCCCTTATCAAAATTTTATTCAGAGAGGGGAATGTTGAAGGTTATTGATGGAATGATTGGTGTTGCTGAAGTGACACGTATGATTAGAGGGTTTCTTTCATGAGATTTTTTTTAGAAATAAATGAAAAGAGTTGACTTTTGAGATGAAATCTATCAAAAGTGAATCTAATTTATTTTAGTGAAATAATAGGATTCGGAAGAATTTTTTTCTGAGTCTATTTTTTTCTGTAAGGTATATCAGGTATTTTATAAAAATTTGTCAACATAACTAAGGAGAGTAGGCGTGGCTCGTATCGCTGGCGTCAATATCCCGACAAATAAGCGTGTAATTATTGCGCTTCAATATATCCACGGGATTGGACCAAAATTTGCTCAAGAAATTATTGAAAGAGTTGGCATTCCTTTGGGGCGTCGTGTGCATGAGCTTTCAGATGCTGAGGTGCTGCAGATTCGTGAGGCGATAGATCAGGGCTATCAAGTTGAAGGTGATCTTCGTCGTGAAGTGGCTATGAATGTTAAGCGTTTGATGGACCTTGGTTGTTATCGTGGATTGCGGCATCGTCGATCTTTGCCTGTCCGAGGACAGCGTACGCATACGAATGCTCGTACGCGTAAGGGGCCTGCTAAGGCAATTGCCGGTAAGAAGAAATAAGGGCCTTTGTGGAAGGTTTTTATATATTCTTTTTCTTGTTTGATTTGTTTGGCAAGGAAAAAAGGTGGAGCTGCTGATGTTACGGCAGTGATGAGATCGTTGAAAGGGAAATTATGGCCAAGGAAGCCACACGTGTTCGTCGTCGCGAACGTAAAAATATTTCATCGGGTGTTGTGCATATTAATTCAACATTTAATAATACAATGATTACTATTACTGATGCTCAGGGTAATGCAATTGCTTGGTCATCTGCGGGAGCTCAGGGGTTTAAAGGTGCGCGTAAATCGACACCTTTTGCTGCTCAAGTTGCTGCGGAGGATTGTGCAAGAAAAGCGCAAGAGCATGGTATGCGTTCTTTGGAAGTTGAAGTTTGTGGACCTGGATCAGGGCGTGAATCTGCTCTACGTGCATTGCAATCTGTTGGTTTTGTCATTACTTCTATTCGCGATGTAACACCAATTCCTCATAATGGATGTCGTCCGCGGAAAAGGCGGCGTGTTTAATTGGGTGTTGTTTTTTGTTGTCGGAGATTTCTCTGATGTTCACATTGGTCGTTACGATTGAATGGTAACGGAACTAAAGAACGGGAATAAAAATATGATCCAGAAAAACTGGCAGGAACTTATTAAACCCAATAAGGTTGAGTCATGTGCACATGATAATCCAAATATTATAAGTGTGATTGCTGAACCTCTTGAGCGTGGTTTTGGTTTAACGTTAGGAAATGCGCTTCGTCGCGTGTTGTTATCTTCGCTTCGTGGTGCTGCTATTACTGCTGTGCAGATTGACGGTGTCTTGCATGAATTTTCATCGATTCCAGGTGTGCGTGAGGATGTTACGGATATTATTCTGAATATAAAAGAAATTGCGCTTCGTATGGAAGAAGAAGGGCCTAAACGTGTCGTTGTTTATAAAGAGGGGCCTGGTGTCGTGAAAGCGGGAGATATCAGTACAGTTGGGGATATGGAAATTCTAAATCCAGATCATGTTATTTGTACTCTTGATGAAGATGCTGAAATTCGCATGGAATTTGTTGTCAACACAGGAAAGGGGTATGTTCCATCTGATCGTAATTGTGCTGATGATGCGCGTATAGGGCTTATTCCAATTGATAGTCTTTATTCACCGATCCGTAGGGTATCTTATAAAGTAGAAAATACACGTGAAGGTCAAGTTCTCGATTATGATAAATTAACGCTCACGATTGAAACAAACGGTGCTGTTAATGGTGAGGATGCTGTTGCTTTTGCAGCACGCATTCTTCAGGATCAATTATCGTTATTTATTAACTTTGAAGAACCACAGAAGGAGCCTGTTGAAGAGGTTGATTCTGAGCTTTCTTTTAATCCTGCACTTCTCAAAAAAGTGGATGAATTAGAACTTTCAGTTCGTTCGGCAAATTGTCTTAAGAATGATAATATTGTCTATATTGGTGATCTGATTCAAAAAACAGAATCTGAAATGCTTCGGACACCGAACTTTGGTCGCAAATCGTTGAATGAGATTAAAGAAGTTTTGGCGTGTATGGGTTTACATCTTGGGATGGAAATTCCTGCGTGGCCGCCTGAAAACATTGATGATCTTGCAAAACGTTATGAAGATCAATATTAGAATTAGAATTTAAGGAGAGGGCTTATGCGCCATAGTAAGTCAGGACGCAAGTTGAACCGTACTGCCAGTCACCGTAAAGCGATGTTTGCAAATATGGCAACTTCGTTGATCGAGCATGAGCAGATTGTGACAACGCTTCCAAAGGCTAAAGAAATTCGTCCTATTGTTGAAAAACTCGTTACTCTTGGTAAGCGTGGTGGTTTGCATGCGCGTCGGCAAGCAATTGCAGCACTTCGTGATGCAGGAAAAGTTGCAAAATTATTTGATACGCTTGCGCCACGTTATGCATCACGCAACGGTGGGTATTTACGTATTATGAAAGCGGGGTTTCGTACCGGTGATAATGCGCCCATGGCTGTTATAGAATTTGTTGATCGTGATGTCGAAGCGAAAGGGGCTGGGGATCGCATTCGTATGGAGGCTTCTGAGAATGAAAAGGAAACTTCTTCGTAAAGTTTTTTTATTCTGTTGAATTTTTAAAGGCCGCCTTGTCTTGGGCGGTTTTTTTGTGAGCATTTTTAAGTTTGTTTTAGTTGAGAAATAGGTGCAGAGAGAAAATTATAGAATATTGAATTATTTTATTTTTATAATATTTATTGTTCAAATAGGTTGTTTTTATTCTCTATTATGAAATATTAATAGAGGTCCTTAATTTGCGGGGATGCGTTTTTTTATTCTATTAATCTTCAACAGAATGTGCTGATTTTAAAGGAGTGGATTATGAGGTATTCTTTTTGGGTGCGGATTTTTTTTGCAATTATGATGCAGATATCATTTGATCATGTATATGCTCATATCCCTCAAACACAAACAGAAATCACCCTTTCATTTGCTCCTTTAGTTAAAAAGACAGTTCCATCTGTTGTAAATATTTATGCAGCTCGACAAATTAGAGCACGATCACCTTTTGAAGGCGATCCATTTTTTGAGCAATTTTTTGGTCGTTTTCAAAATAAATTTCCTGTTCGTAAGCAATCGTCATTAGGATCAGGGGTGATTGTTGATACACGTGGTTTGATCGTTACAAATTACCACGTCATTAAAGATGCAAGCGAAATTAAAGTGGCTTTTTCTGATGGGCGGGAGTTTGAGAGTAAGGTCGTGCTCAAAGATGAAGCGACTGATATTGCAATTCTTGAAGTTAAGGAAAAAGATGCTCAATTTCCAGTTCTTTCTTTGGGAAATTCTGATGCTGTTGAAGTTGGTGATCTTGTTCTTGCTATTGGTAATCCTTTTGGTGTTGGTCAAACAGTTACAAGTGGTATTGTTTCAGCGCAAGCGCGTACACGTGTTGGGATTTCTGATTTTGACTTTTTTATTCAAACAGACGCAGCCATTAATCCAGGGAATTCTGGTGGCGCTTTAATTGATATGAAAGGTCAGTTAATCGGAATTAATACGGCTATTTATTCGCGTTCGGGTGGTTCTGTAGGGATTGGTTTTGCTATTCCAGTTAATCTTGTAAAAGTGATGCTTGATACTGTTAAACGCGGTGGAAAATATTTTGTGCCGCCTTATATTGGTGCTTCTTTTCAAAATGTTACACCTGATATTGCTGGTGGTTTAGGTTTAGAACGTCCCTATGGTGCTCTGATTATTGAAGTTATCAAAGATAGTCCTGCTGAAAAAGCTGGATTGAAAGTAGGTGATGTTATTTTGAGTGTGCAGGGGGTACGCGTTGACAGTCCAGATAGTCTTGGGTATCGTTTGATGACAGCTGACGTTGAGCATAGTCTTGCCTTGGAATATTTACGAAGTGGAAAAATTTTAAAAACACAAATAACAGTTTCATCGATATCAGAAACTGCATTTTTAAAATCTGAAAAAATTACGGGTGACAGTCCTCTTGCTGGTGCTGAGGTGTTAGATTTAACACCTCAAAATAGTCGACGTTTTCATCTTCCTATATCTGCAAAAGGGGTTGTGATTACCAATCTTGAGGAAATGAGCAATGCAGCTGGAATTTTTCAGTCAGGAGATATTCTACGTGTTGTAAATGGCCATAAAATTCAAACAGTTCATCAATTGAAAAAGGTTCTTATGCAAGGTCGCTCAAATATGTGGCAATTGGAATATGAACGTGATGGTATGTATATTCGCCAATTTATTCGTTGAGGTTTTTTTTGAAGAAAGATTTTTTTACTTCGTCGTTTGATTTTCAAGTTAATAAAAGTCAGCCACTTGCAGAAAGAATGCGCCCTTGTTCTCTCAATGATGTTGTGGGACAAAAGCATTTGATTGGAGAGGATGGTTTGCTTTCACGTATGGCGGCAACTGGCTCAATTGGATCGATGATTTTTTGGGGACCTCCAGGGACGGGAAAAACGACTGTTGCACGTTTGTTAGCCCTTGAAACAAATTTCGCGTTTGAGCAGGTTTCTGCTATTTTTACCGGAGTTTCTGAACTTAAAAAGATTTTTGAAGTTGCGCAGAGGCGTTTTATATCTGGGGATAAGACACTTCTTTTTGTTGATGAAATTCATCGGTTTAATCGTGCTCAGCAGGATAGTTTTCTTTCTGTGATGGAAGAGGGTACTGTGGTACTTATAGGCGCAACAACCGAAAATCCTTCTTTTGAACTGAATGCTGCCCTTCTTTCGCGTGCACGTGTTTTAACATTTCTTTCTCATGATCATGAAAGTTTGAACCTGCTTTTGAGGCGTGCTGAAGAAGTTGAGGAAAAAACTCTTCCCTTGGATAATGATGCCAGAGACGTTTTGATAGAGATGTCTGATGGTGATGCGCGTGTTGCATTAACATTGGCAGAGGAAGTTTGGTCTATTGCACCATTGGGAGAGGTTCTTGATGTTGTTGCTTTGCAAAAAGTTATTCAGCGTCGTGCGCCCATTTATGATAAAGGACGAGATGGGCATTATAATCTCATTTCAGCGTTGCATAAATCCGTTCGTGGATCTGATCCTGATGCTGCGCTTTATTATTTGGCACGTATGTTGGATGCTGGTGAAGATCCTCTCTATATTGGGCGAAGGTTGGTTCGTATGGCTGTTGAAGATGTTGGTTTGGCGGATCCTCAAGCTCTTATCATTTGTAATGCAGCAAAAGATGCCTATGATTATTTAGGATCACCAGAAGGAGAATTGGCTTTGGCGCAAGCATGTCTTTATGTTGCAACTGCGCCAAAGTCAAATGCAGCATATCTTGCGTATAAAGCAGCACTGCGTTGTGCGCGCAAAAATGGCTCTTTACCACCCCCTAAGCATATTCTTAATGCTCCTACGAAATTTATGAAAGAAGAAGGGTATGGAAGTGGTTATTGTTATGACCATGATGAACCAGACGCTTTTTCAGGACAAGAATATTTTCCCGAAAAACTTGGGCGTCAGAGTTATTATAAACCAGTTGAGCGTGGTTTTGAGCGTGAAATTGTGAAACGTCTTGAGTGGTGGCAACAGTTGCGCAAAAAACGTAAAGATCAAAATAAAATTTGAGTTGAAATATGTTTTTTATTAATCTCAGATTTATTTTTTATCTCTTATGTTATTATATGAGAAATTTAGTTTATATTTTAAACATTTATTGCATTGCTTGAGAGATTTTTTTTGATATCTTCAAAATTGCATATTTTTTCAAATTTAAATATGTCATTCAACTTTTAAGCTGCTTTATTTTTTTTGGTTTTTATTAAATAATATATTGACTTATAATGATAATTGACTGTTTCGTAAGTTGAATGAAAGTTTCAAATACCGTAAATTTCTCTCATCCCAAGTCTGTTATTTGTTGAAGCAATCAGGTTATTCTGTTGCATGTTACAAGCAGGATTAGCGTGTGATAAAAACCGTACAAGAAAGGACTAAAAATTCCTCTTATGAATCGTCTCAAATGCCGAGAGCTGTGGCAACCTTAGGGGATGATAAATAGTGTGATGGTGCCAGCTTTCTCCTTCTATAGTGTAAAGATGGTGGCGTCAAAAAGTCTTACAGTATACCACATTCATAGGTGTTGTCACGAAGTGAGCTTGGAAGTTTTGAGAGGTATTTCTTAAATTAAGTGTATGAATATGCAACACAATGGCGTTTTGTTCTTCGATGCAATATGGTGTGATTTTAATTGGTGATGCGTTTTTTGTGTGATCAATAGCGGGAGAATTTTTAGTCTCTCAAGTATTTAATCAAAGGGATAAACAGAAGGGCTATAGAACATTGTGTTGAAATTTAAATTGTTCCTTTTCTAGAGAGATATAAATGTGTTAACTTGCTCTCTTAGGAAGTATTGTTTTATTAGAATTTATTTTTTGTGTCATAAGATAAGCAATGCCAATTCTTTATTGTGATGCTCATGATATGTTATGGACATAAGGTGGGGATAGGAATGCAAATAGTCTGTGAAAATCTAAACTCAAGACTTTAGTTAAATTAAAAGTACAGTGTAAAATTTAAGTGTTAGATTATTTATGAATCGGTCAAGGATATAATCGTGGATAAAACAAAAGCTCTCGATGCTGCTCTCTCACAAATTGAACGTTCTTTTGGTAAAGGCTCGATTATGCGTCTTGGGCAAAAAGAGCAGGTTGTTGAAATTGAAACAGTTCCAACAGGGTCATTATCCTTGGATATTGCTTTAGGGATTGGTGGATTACCCAAGGGGCGCATTGTTGAGATTTATGGACCAGAAAGTTCTGGGAAAACAACATTGGCTCTCCATGCTATTGCTGAGGCACAGAAAAGTGGTGGGATTTGTGCTTTTATTGATGCAGAGCATGCACTTGATCCTATTTATGCGCGTAAGCTTGGTGTTGATTTAGAAAATTTGTTCATTTCTCAACCAGATACTGGTGAACAGGCATTGGAAATTACAGAGACGTTGGTTCGTTCTGGTGCAGTTGATGTGCTTGTTGTGGATTCTGTTGCAGCTTTAACACCGCGTGCGGAAATCGATGGTGAAATGGGGGATGCTTTGCCTGGATTGCAAGCGCGATTGATGAGTAAAGCATTGCGAAAATTAACAGCAGCGATTTTTCGCTCTAATTGTATGGTTGTTTTTATTAATCAAATTCGCATGAAAATTGGGGTGATGTTTGGTTCGCCTGAAACAACAACAGGGGGAAATGCTTTAAAGTTTTATGCTTCTGTTCGTTTGGATATTCGTCGCATTGGGTCTATTAAAGATAGGGATGCAATCGTTGGTAATCAGACGCGTGTTAAAGTGGTGAAAAATAAATTGGCACCTCCGTTCAAACAGGTTGAGTTTGATATTATTTATGGTGAAGGCATTTCTAAAGTAGGTGAATTGATTGATTTGGGTGTTAAGGTTGGTATTGTGGAAAAATCTGGTGCATGGTTTTCTTATAATTCTCAGCGTTTAGGACAGGGGCGTGAAAATGCAAAGCAGTTTTTACGTGAACATGCGGAAGTTGCTACAGAAATTGAAGCAGCTTTGCGCCAAAATGCTGGTTTGATTGCCATTGAATTGTTAGAAAATGCAGGTTCAGAAAATACAGAGAGCGATGAAGCCATTTGATGGAGCGTTTTTTCATCTATAATTTTTTTCATTTAAGATTTTTTCTGTTTTTATTTGTTTGAGTTTTTAAATATACAGTCATTTTTTCTCAATTTTTTTGAACAAATATTCCATTCTTTGATTAAATTGACTCCATGCGTGGCAAAGAGGATATTTAATGAGGGGGATTTTTCTTTTATGGTTTTGTACTGTATTGAGCAGGTGTCGATATGAATAGTGTTAATAACATTCGGTCAACATTTTTGGATTATTTTCATCGTAATGGGCATAAAGTTCTTTCTTCTAGCTCACTTGTTCCACGTAATGATCCTACACTTATGTTTACAAATGCAGGAATGGTGCAGTTTAAAAATGTTTTTACTGGACTTGAAAAGCCGCCTTATAAGCAGGCAACAACGGCACAAAAATGTGTTCGTGCGGGTGGAAAACATAATGATCTTGATAATGTTGGTTATACGGCACGCCATCATACATTTTTTGAAATGCTGGGTAATTTTTCTTTCGGTGATTATTTCAAAGAAGAAGCTATTTTTTTGTCATGGAACCTTTTAACAAAAGAATTTTGCCTGCCAAAAGATAAACTGTTGGTGACAGTTTATCAGAGTGATGATGTTGCTGCTGAATTATGGCGTAAAATTTCAGGTCTTCCAGATGAAAAAATTGTCCGTATTGCGACGGCTGATAATTTTTGGGCGATGGGAGATACAGGACCCTGCGGTCCTTGTTCGGAGATTTTTTATGATCATGGTGATGAAATCTGGGGGGGGCCACCTGGAAGTGCTCATGAGGATGGGGATCGCTTTATTGAGATTTGGAATCTTGTTTTTATGCAGTATGAGCAGATTTCCAAGGAAGAACGTGTTGACTTACCTCATCCTTCTATTGATACAGGCATGGGATTAGAGCGTATTGCTGCTGTTTTACAGGGCGTTCATGATAATTATGACATTGATCTTTTTCGTGCATTAATTGCTGCATCAGAAGAAATTACAGGGATTGAGGCAAAGGGTGATTTTATTGCCAGCCATCGTGTCATTGCTGATCATCTTCGCTCATCTGCATTTTTGATTGCTGATGGTGTGCTTCCTTCTAATGAAGGAAGAGGATATGTTTTACGTCGTATTATGCGTCGTGCTATGCGTCATGCGCATCTTCTTGGTGCTAAAGAGCCCTTAATGTGGCGACTTTTGACTGCTTTAATTCGCGAAATGGGACAAGCTTATCCTGAGTTGACACGTGCTGAATCTTTGATTTCAGAAACTTTAAGGTTAGAAGAAATACGTTTTCGTAAAACGCTTGAACGAGGACTTGGTTTATTGAACGAAGCAAGTACCGATCTTAAAGAAGGAGACTATTTGAATGGTGAAGTTGCTTTCAAACTTTATGATACCTATGGTTTTCCGCTTGATTTGACGCAAGATGTTCTTCGTCGTCGCGGAATATCTGTTGACGTTGGTGCTTTTGATAAAGCGATGGAACGCCAAAAAGAGGAAGCACGTGCCAATTGGTCTGGTTCTGGAGAAGCTGTAACAGAGAAAATCTGGTTTTCTGTTCGTGATCAAGTGGGGGCCACAGAGTTTTTAGGTTATGAAACTGAGACAGCGAAAGGTATTCTTACAGCTCTTGTATGTGATGGTAAAATTGTTGATCATATTTCTTCAGATCAGAAAGCTATGCTTGTTGTTAATCAGACACCTTTTTATGGTGAATCTGGTGGGCAAATTGGTGATAGCGGTATCATTTCTGGTGAAAATTTTATTTTTAAGGTGCATGATACCCAAAGAAAGGGTGATGGTGTTTTTATCCATATTGGGGAGGTGAAATCTGGTCAGGCATCGAGGTCTGATTGTGTAGAATTAACGGTTGATATTGTTCGTCGTAAGAAAATTCGTGCAAATCATTCTGCTACTCATTTGTTACACGAAGCTTTACGCCAAACATTGGGGGATCATGTTACTCAAAAGGGTTCTCTTGTATCGCCAGATCGGTTGCGTTTTGATTTTTCCCATCCAAAATCCGTTTCACCAAAAGAGTTGAAAAAAATAGAAGATTTAGCAAATGAGATTATTTTGCAAAATAGTAAAGTAATAACGCGCCTCATGGCTGTAGATGATGCCATTTATGAAGGAGCCATGGCATTGTTTGGTGAAAAATATGGTGATGAAGTTCGCGTTGTTTCTATGGGGAAGCAGTGTCACCAAGAGGGATTAAAAAAGCATTGGTCAATAGAGCTTTGTGGGGGCACACATGTGGAGCGAACAGGCGATATTGGTTTGATCCATATTGTTTCTGAAAGTTCTGTTTCGGCAGGAGTGCGTCGTATTGAAGCCTTAACTGGCCAAGAAGCACGTTTTTATCTTAGCCGCCAAGATGAACGTATTCATGAAATCGCTGATCTTTTAAAAACTTCTTCTGCTGGTGTGGAAGAACGGGTGCGAATTTTGCTTGATGATCGTCGTAAACTTGAAAAAGAGTTGAATGATGTACGCAAAAAAATGGTATTGAGTGGTGGTATAACAGAAAGTAGTCAAGATGATATTACAATCATTAATGGGCTTTCTTTTCTCGGACGCATTGTCAAAAATATTTTACCACGGGATCTTAAGGCATTCGTCGATTCTGGAAAAAAACAAATTGAGTCTGGAGTGGTTGCTTTTATTAGTGTTTCGGAGGATGGAAAAGGCAGTGCTGTTGTTGGCGTTACGGATGATTTAACGGATAAATTGAATGCTGTTGATCTCGTTCGTATTCTTTCAGCTGTGCTTGGTGGTCGAGGTGGTGGTGGTCGTCCTGATATGGCGCAGGCTGGTGGTCCTGAGGGAAACAAGGCTAGTGAGGCATTTGCGGCACTAAAAGATTTTCTTGAAAAAATTTAAAAAGCAAAATCTTTTCTCATTGGTGTTTTTTACATTTTTATGTTGGATTGGTGTATAAGTATCACGAGTATCTGTCCGATGTCTTGTTGAAATCCAGATATAGCGTAATGGGGGCTTATACAAAATCAGTAAAGATAAAAACAGTTTTTATCTTTATCATCACTGTTTTATTTGATTTTATGTTTTTCAAGAGTTTCGGGAGTTACCTTTCAAAATAAGAAAGATTATGCAGCATTTTACACTTTGCTTTGTAGTATATTTTTACGAAGAAGAGCAGTCATTGTGTGGCTCTTACAGATTTTTTTAAAGAAACATCTCTATCCTATTTTATAAAAAGGAATATCGCATAAATTTAAAGAGGTATATTAATGTCTGATTTATTATGATGCTATTTACTCAATATATTGATTTATAATGATAATTTATTTTTTATATCTTGAGTAAGAGCTCCAAATATTCGTAGGATTTTCTCATTTTAAATCTATGTATATTGAATCAATCAAAACCATTCACAAGAATTGTTGTGAAAAATAGGCTTAGGAGTATTGAGAAATATTTCTTAAAAAAGCACGTGATGAATGTACAACACAATGACATTTTGTTCTTGGCGAGGGGGTGATTCTACAAAAAACATGATAAACAAAAGTGTGAAGCAATACGTCATATCCATTATTAAAAAAACACTGTTTTAGATAGTTTTGAAAGTTGTAAAGCTGAGTTAAAAGAAGATGGTAAAATTGAAAGCTTTTTTACCTTTGCATTTTCCTTAAATTCGATTGTATACTCATTAATATGCAAAGATATAGGCAATAATTTTGTTCCAATCGAGTAAAATTTCAACAGTAGAAAAAGTGCGGAATGGTTTTAATATTTTTTCAAAGATCTCGCGTCAAAAATGGATTGTGATATTCTTAGTAACCTTTTTATTTGTATCAATAAAGTATTTTTGGTGTATTGAAGAGGTATTTCTTACATGAGATTTGTGAAGAGTATCAATTTTATGATGCTATGGCTTCATGTAAGAGGATGACGTTTTCATTTTCTCCTTCTATTTCTGGTGGTTTGATTGTTAAACCACTGGCTTTTAAGAATTGAGAAAAACGTCCGCCTCTCTCGATTAATTCTTGAAAGCTTCCTTTTTCAATTAAATGACCATGTTCTAGAAAGAGTACTACATCAGCATTGCGTACTGTTGAGAGGCGATGTGCTATAATGAAAGTGGTGCGATTATGGCTTATGCAATCAAGGGCATTTTTGACACGTGCTTCTGTTTCAACATCAAGAGCGCTTGTTGCTTCATCTAGAATGAGAATAGGGGCATTTTTTAAAACAGCGCGTGCAATTGCTAGTCGCTGTTTTTCTCCACCTGATAATTGAGATCCTCGTTCGCCCACCATTGTGTTATAATAATCAGCTTTTTTTAGAATAAAATCGTGAGCTTCTGCTATTTTTGCTGCTTCATAAAGTTCTTCATTCGTTGCGCTCGCTTTTCCTATTGAAATATTGTCATGAATAGTACGGTTGAAAAGACCTGAGTCTTGAAATACTGTTGCTAGAGATTTGCGTAAAGATTCGCGATTGATCGAGCATATATTTATTCCATCAATGGAGATATGCCCAAAGGTAGGGTCGTATACGCGTTGTAACAAATTGATCAACGTTGTTTTTCCAGCCCCTGTTGGTCCTACAATCGCAACAGTTTGTCCTGCTTTAACCTCAAAAGAAATATCAAAAACACCTTGAGAAGAATTTGGAAATTTATAGGTCACGTGATGAAATTGTATGGTGCCTTTAACATTTTGGAGGGAGGGAAGATTCTGCGGTTCGTTGATATGAAAGGTTGAGTCTTCCATTTCAAAAAACTCTTGCAGTTTTGCTTGTGAGGATATTGCACAATGAATAAAATTGCTCATTTGGTCTAGGCGGCTAATCATGAGTTGTGCAAATCCAACAAAAGCAACGACGTCACCTACTCGTAGTTGACCTTTTGCAACAAAAAAAGCTCCAAGGAGAAGAACACAAACGATTGAAATCGTTGAAGCCATTCGATTTAAGCCACTGGCGAGCGCCCACCAATTGAGAACAGGATTTTGTGCTTTAAGCAGAGCATTTGTATGTTGGTGCAGTATGAAAGTTTCTTCTTTTATTCGGTTATAACTTTGTACAATGGAAACATTAGAGATTGAATCACTGACATGTTTAAAAAGGTTATGATGATAGCATTCTACAGCGGCTTGTCCGTCTTTTGTTTTTCGCATCACTAAACGTGCAATTAATACATAGATGATGGCAAGCACAACCAAGACTATTGAAAGGCGCCAATTCATATTAAAGGCTATGGGGATGAGAACCAATAAGGCGACAAGCGTTGAGAGATGTTGTCGCATAAAATCAAGCCATATGGTTGACATGGAATCTATAGCGCGCAAAAGTGTATGGAGTGCGTTAGATGTTCCGCGTTGTTGATGCCAAATTAACGGCATGGCAATGATACGTTCGAAAGATTCTGTTAAAACCGTTAAGCGACGTCTATGGGCTAAGCGGTCTGCACCGCGAGCAACAAGGACATAAGCGATAATATGTGAAAGTCCAAAACAAACCCAAATGGCAAGAGTAGAGATGATACCTGTTTTTTCTGTAATAGAATCGATAACCCGTCCAAATAAAATAGGTTCTGCAATGGTGATAATCGCTAACATAACATTAGCGGTACAGATTAAAAGGGATGCATTTTTTTCTCTGTTTAGGTAAGTGAGAACACGTGCATAGGTTTTGAATAAGGACACTGTTAATTATCTCCATTCGCTGTTAAGCGTAAAGGTATTGATTTTTTTATAACGCTTAATTTTTAGCTAATAAAATTTGGACATTAAGAAAAGGCAATTTTGGATACTAACTGTAATATGGTGTGATAAAGCCAATTAAAATATGAATTTTTGTGTTTATATCTGTGCTTATAAAGGCGCAAAAATAGATCAATAAAATTATCAGGCAAGGGAACTTTCATGGCAGGCGTAGAAATAAAAAAAGTTGAGGCAGATGAAGATGGAATGCGCTTAGATCGCTGGTTTAAAGTGCATTATCCAGGACTTGGTTTTGGAGTTTTGCAAAAACTGTTGCGTTCTGGTCAGATACGGGTTGATGGTGGACGTGTTAAAGCTGATACGCGTCTTTGTATGGGACAGACTGTCCGTATTCCACCTCTCCCTATTAATGACAAAGAAAATCTTCCAATAACGGGTAAAACACTTCGTGGGCAGGATGATGGGACCGTTTTAAAAAAAATGCTGCTTTATGAAGATCCAAAAGTATTTGTTTTTAACAAACCTGCTGGATTGGCTGTCCAAGGAGGCTCTGGTTTAACACGTCATATGGACAGTATGCTTGAGGTATGGCGCAATAAAAAAGGTGAAAAGCCGCGTTTGGTTCATCGTCTTGATCGTGAGACGTCGGGTGTGCTTATTGTTGCGCGATCAAGGGGAGCTGCTCAGGCCTTAACAGCCGCTTTTAGAGCGCGAGAAACAAAAAAGACTTATTGGGCGTTGGTTCGGGGCGTTCCTAAAAAAAAGCAGGACAAAATTTCAACGTGGATGGTTAAGGAAATGACTGCACAAGGTGATAAAATGCGTGTTTGTGAACATGGGGAGCCAGATTCACATCATGCGGTTTCCTACTATCGCGTTTTAGATACGCGAGGGCGGGCTCTTTCGTGGCTTGAAATGGAACCCTATACAGGGAGAACACATCAGCTTCGTGTGCATGCTGCCCATATGGATCATCCTATCATTGGCGATTCAAAATATTTTTTTTCTGATAGTAATTGGACATTACCAGGAGGAATTCAAAATCGTCTCCACCTTCATGCACGTCGTATTCGTATTCCTCATCCTTCAGGAGGAGTATTGGACATTGTTGCACCTTTACCACCTCATATGGTTCAAAGTTTTAATCTTTTGTCTTTTAATGAGAGTGATGCTGAAACAGAGTAAAAAAGATTCATTTATCCTTTTTGATTGGTAAAAATTTTGTCTATAAATTTGATGAGATGGATAGGGCGTCATTTGAAGAGAGCTTTAGTATAATCGCTATGAGAAAATGGTGTTTTTGAGTGATGAATTTTGAAATATCATAAATTTTCTTTCTACAGTTCTTTATCCATATTGATTGTATTATTATCTCTAGATAAGGTGTATCGTTAATAATCTGAGTTGATGAAGCTGCTCCTTTGAATTTATCTGTAGGGCCGTATATTGGGGAGGCGTGTCTGTTGAGGAAGATGAATGAGATAAAATCTGAAGGGATATTTGCTGAAATGTGTAAAGGCGTTTTTTAATTTTTCATGGGAGATAATTGAGGCATTTTATAGTAATGCTGAGGAAAAGTGGACTCTCAAAAAAATTCTGTTGTTAAGGAGGTTTGTTTTGTTATCAATGTGATTTGATATACTTATGATAGATTTACTATTTGTACCTTTGTTCACACAATGAGAGTTTATTAGCAAAGTTTTTCTTTCAGTTATTTTTCTACTTACTTTATTTATCTGAATTTGTTCGAAAGATTTTCTTTCATAAAAGAAGAAACAACTTTTAGCATTTTTAATGCTTTATTTCAGTGAATGCATCAGATTGAAGAAATATGCCGTACTCAAAATTGGAGATTAAAGTTTTAGGGGCGTTTATTGCTCTTTAGAAGGGGGGGAGAACATGGTCGTTTTTCCAGTGAAAAAATAGATATTCAAAGATTATGGGAATATTCCAAGAGGGGATAAGTTGAAATGAGGAGTGACTGATGGGATCATTATTGATTGACGTTAATAACGTCTCAAAAATATACCGTAGCATGGACAGAGGAACTTCTTTCAAAAACAGAGTGCTTTCTCTCTTTAAGCCAGTATATACGAATTATCACGTGCTGAAAGATATCAGTTTTACCCTTTTTTCAGGACAATCTCTTGCTATCCTCGGAGCTAACGGGGCAGGTAAATCAACACTGATTAAAATACTTGCTGGTATACAATTCGTTGATAAGGGAAGTGTTAAAGTCTTGGGATTTAATCCGTATAAAACCAAGAAAGATCTGTTTAGACAGTTGGGTGTGGTCTTTGGTCATAAGAGTTGTTTATGGTGGGATTTACCTCTACGTTACAGTTTGGATATGGTGCAACCCTTATATGGTATTGAACGAACCTCTTTTATCCGCGACCTTAAAGAGATTGCAGAGTTGCTTGGTATTGCGCATATCATGGACAAGCCAGTGCGAATGCTGAGTTTGGGTGAGAGAGTCAAAAGTGAATTGGCATTTAATTTATCTTTTAGACCTAAATTATTGTTCCTAGATGAACCAACTATTGGTCTTGATATTACTTCTAAGCATGAAATTAGGGAGCTACTTACAAAACTTAAAAGAGAGCGAGGGATGGGATACATCATCACAAGTCATGATATGGGGGATATTGATGGTTACGTTGATGATATTCTTCTCTTGCATAAAGGAAACAAACACTTTTACGGTGATATTGATGCATTTAAAAATATGCTTCCTTCTTTGGTGAAAGTGACATTTTTTTGTGAACACTTGCAGGCGCTTTATGCTGTTGTAAAGAGAATGGATGAACTTTCGTTAAAATTGTCCGCTCCTTTAAAAAATAAAAAACTGAACAATGAAGAATGTTCATTGGAAATTTCGTTACCTCGTGGAGATTATTCGCATTTCATACGGGAAATGACAACTAAATTCAACTGTACGTTTTCTGTGTCCACTCCCTCATTTGAGGAGATGCTCCGTGTTAAATTTAAAGAATTTATTTAATTATTGTTTTGGCATGTTTTTTTATGCAAGGAATGGATTACTCTCTATTCTAAGTGATAGAGCCATGTTTTTTACTGATATTGTCATTGGGACACTTTCGCCATTTATTATTCAACTTCTATTATGGAATGCACTTTTCTCTGATATGGGAAACACCATAAATGGCTTTAGCTTTCATGATATGATGTATTATTATGCTTTTGCTTTAGTCTTAGGACGTTTAAATAATGGTTATAATGTGATTAAGTTTTTTTCTCATCATGTTAGGGAAGGTCAATTAGAAGTCTATCTCACAAAACCCTTTAGTTATATGACACAAATACTTTTTACTTTTTTAGGAGAGAGTGTATTATATTGCATTCCGTTATTGGTTCTTTTTGTTGCAAAGCTTGTTTTATCCTATGAAAATATTCTGGGATTGGTCATCTCTTTTCTGTTCTTTTTTCTGGTTGTTATTCTATCACAATTGCTTTGTTTTTTACTCTCTTTCGGGATTGCCTTATTAAGTTTTTGGGTGATTGAGTACAATATATTACTCTCTTTCAGTATTCTCAGTTCAGCGCTTCTTGGGGGTGTTCTTTTACCACCATCTTTTTGGCCGGTGTGGCTTATTCCGCTCATGCAATTTAATCCTTATCGTTTCATGATATCAGCTCCTGCCGAGTTTTTCGCGACGCAAAATTTAGCGTTGTTTCAGCAGTTTTTTTTCGGAAGTTTTGCTTATATTTTGTGTCTTTTATGCTTAATTCATATTGCTTGGAATAAAGGAATGAAGATGTATTATGGAGCGGGCGGTTGAGATGAAAATAATCCTTCATTTTATCAGCCTGAATATCTGCCGACAGATTGTTTATGGTAAGAATTTGGCTGGGGAGTTTATTCTTTCTCTATGCTATTATTTTATTCAATTCATATTTATTGATAGAATATCTTCTTTTTCAGGAAAGATTGGTAACTATAGCAGAGATGAAATTCATTTTATCTTTGTTGTCTTTGTTTTACTTGGGATATTTTTGAATATTTTTACTCATTCTATTGAAACGTTTTTTGAAAAAGTAGCGGATGGTAAAATTGAACCCTACTTGATAAAGCCTGTTTCAATCTGGTTGTTGATGTTGTTTGGTTGGTGCAAACCACTTAATCTGATAAAGCTATTTGTTCTTTATGTTAGTGCCTATTTGTTCGTATCATTACCGGATATGTATGATCTTAAGCTAAAATGGATCTCTTTTATTGTTGCAATATTTTGTGTTTTTATCGTCAATATTTGTTTTTTCATGATGTTTAATTTTGTGACATTTATTATTAGCCGTAAGATGCCTGTCGAATATTTTCATGAAATGATTTACGAGCTTTCATTTGTACCAATAGGAATTTATCCCTCAAGCATTGTAAAATGGCTTTTGTTTATGCTTCCCATGGCTTTTTCTGCTTCTTTTCCTGTATCCCTGTTACTTGGTAAAGGCGAATGGAATATTGGATATCTTCTGTCGAGCACTTTTCTTTCTATAGTCATGACTTTCATAATCTATAAGAAAACAATTATTAAATTTAATGGATTAGGGGGATGATATAAAAGTCATCATGATTATAAAAATAAAAAAATTGAGTGAATAATTCTATTATAGCGTAGATTATCGTTATTTATGCTGGTGGTATAGGGCATGTAAAATTTACACATGAGGATTTTTTATTAGACATATTCATGCATAAAATCAGTTGTATTTCTATAGCTCTGAGCAAAGAATTTACAACAGAAATCAGAGAGTTAAATTTCTTGGTTTTAGATCAGTTTTAGTTTGAGTTTAGATGGCAGCTTGATGACAAAAGCCATGGTAAGATGGTGTACAATATTAGTACCGCTTTATGATATGAGCAAAATTTATTTTTGTTGCGTTTATAGTGCTAAAAAATTGTAAAAGATGAGTAATTTTATATGTGTAGAATGTGGTTATTCGTGTGGATTTTGTTGGTGCTATTATTATGTGGGTGAGTTTTTGCTTAAACAATAAGAAAATTGACAGAATAAAGCTTTTAAGTTGCCCGATAGAAAGCTAAGAGCTTCGCCAAACAACATGATAGCAATTATCAAGACAACAATCACATAGAGATTTTTCAGCATGCTGAGCAGTCAAAATTCAGTTAATAATTGCTTGGAAATAAAAGGATCCACTAAGCAAAGCGGGCAAAAACGATGGTAATGCAACTGAGTTCAATAACATAATTAAATATATTTATTTGTTGTACTGGTAAACTAAGAGAATTATACTTGATTTTATTGTTAATTTCTTATTTTATGTTATGATTTTATTTAATAGAAAGATATTTATTATGTAATATTTTAGTGTTATTATAAATATTATTATTTAATTAGAAATATACAATATAAACATAATATATTTATATTATTTTAAAAAGTAATTAAATAAGATATTATTTTTAAAAAAAATATTTTCTATTTTTTTAATATTAATAAGCTCATTTTTCAATTTTTCTTAACAATTATAAGAGAAAAATGGAGTTTTACATCCTCTTTACAATAAATAAAAATAATACTTTAATCTGGTTTTGCTCTCTAAGCTTAGAGCTATACAAATGTTATTGCTTATCATTAATAAAACTAATGTGATTGATGGCGTAGAGATTACAAAGGGCTAATTTTTTTTGCATGTAATTCATATCTTTTACAAGACTTTAAAAATAACACAGAAAAAATGAGAGAGGAAGGAATAGTGAACAAGAGTGATAAGCTTTTTCATTTTCTAGTGTTATGATTACTTTTGTATTTTACGGTTCATTCATTGTATGTATGATCAATTCCAAAATTTTTATTTTAAGCTTATAGTGAATCTATATTTTAGTCTGTTATTGAAGTGTTGTCGTGATTGAGATTACAATATCACAGTAGTGAACACTCTGATTTAATAGAGAAGATTGTTTGCTAGCAAATAATCTATCCATATCAACGTTATTTAAATTTTTTTCCAAAATATATATCTATGTTAATTTTCGTGATTGATATCTTTTCTAAGATGAAAAGGGGCATGAGCTGATTTGAATATCCATAAATTTTTCGTATTAACTCAAAAAATATACGATCACATCATTTTACGGCTATTCTAGATTATCATTTTGATAAACTGAATAAGTATAGCGATGCGTCTTACAAATATTTGCAAAAATGCTTTTATTGGACATTATTAAATTTTTTATGATTTATATTTTTAATCATTTTATCTTGGTTAGAAAGAAGGTGTATTCATTTTTATTTCTCTATTTTATCTTAAAGTCGTGGAATTATATTAATGTTAGAAATTTATAATTGTGGAAGACAATGAACTTTATTAAAATTATCCCACGTTCTTGTAGAAACGCATGGCTGTGAAATCGTTGAAATGTGTAATAGCTTATGGCATTAGATTTGGCGCATTCACCAAAGTTATCCCTTATCTTACCTAATTTAGCTTTTTCAATCAAAGAGTTAAGCTGGTGCTTACGCTAATTGTAGCTGGGGCAAATATTTTTTCTCAATCTATCCTAAGGAAAAATTATTTTATAAAAATATTTATTTTACTATATTATACAAAAAAATAAAAATATTATGTGTAACTAAAAACAACATATTGATATTTTTATATATTATAAAATCATAATAATATTTATGATAATAAAGCTAAATTTATAATAAAAACAATAAAATAATTTTATTTTAATATATTTTCATTATTAAACTACATAATGTAAAGTACAAATAAAATAATTGACAATTATTAAATAAACATGTAACGGATATATTGTAAGTGTAATATAATATAAAATTAACAATTAAAATAAAATTATTAATTAAATTTTGTATTATATTTTTATTATCAGAAGATAAATATACTTTATCGATAGATAACGGAATGTTTTATATTTAGAGGGGGCGGTAAAGAAAATTTATTTTACTAAATATTGTAATTAGGTGGTTATGATGAAAATATTCAAGCATTGTATAGTATGTTTTGTTGCAGTAGCGATTTTCTTTTCACAGATTTTAAGAGCCAATGCTGATTCTTTAAATGGCAGATTTCAAAATGCTGGTTTTATTTCTGTAATGACACAGGAAAATAGAGTTATTAAAGCTGTTGATATGATTATTAGCCAGTTTGGAGGACAAGGGGCTGAAAAAAATGTCCAAAAAGTTGCCGGTTTAATGGGGTTGGAGACAGCGATTTTTGGTCTCATCGCATATCTTGTATATTTCTTTACTAGAAAGCCACCGAGTCCTAACAGAGAGACAGGTGGAAGAACATTCGATGCTTTTGCTCATAGTTCATGGGCTTTGAATTAAAAGATATTATCCTTGATAAACTTTGAATTATGCTGTTATTGAATGTTTTATATTAAATAAACCGTGATATTTAATCACGGTTTATTTATTTTTTTAATCTTAATGACCTTGATAAGTTTATCCTTTTATATCATTAAGATATTGTTTTGTGGATGCCAGTATATGGTGCATTAAATTCAGCTAATCAGTTGCTTTTTAAATTTACTTAAATTTTTTTCTCTTCAAAATGCGCATTTGAGCTAAGTTTGTGGTTGATATTTTTTTTATGATGAAAACGCGAATGCATTAATTGAGATATCCATAAACTTTGTATATCAACTCAAAAAATACAAGGTCACACAATCTTACGACTATTTGTGGGGTTTATGTTGATGAACTGAATAAGTATAGCGATGCGTCTTACAAATATTTGCAAAAATGCTTTTATTGGAATCTTTTAATCTCTTTGTGGTTTACAATTCATTTTATCATTTTATCTTAAGCAAAGAGAATGTGGATTCATTTCTATTTCTCTATTTTATCTGAGAAGGGTGGAGTTATACGAATGTCAAAAAAAGTCATGATCGTGGAAGATAATGAGCTTAATATGAAGTTATTTCGCGATCTTGTAGAAGCGAGTGGTTATGAAACCGTTGAAACACGTAATGGTCTTATGGCATTAGATTTGGCGCGTTCATCAATGCCATCTCTTATCCTTGTGGATATCCAGTTGCCAGAGGTCTCTGGAATAGATGTTATTAAACAATTAAAAGAAGATGAAGAACTTCGATCAATCCCCGTTGTTGCTGTAACAGCTTTTGCTATGAAAGGCGATGAGGAGCGAATTCGTGCCAGTGGATGTGAAGAATATATGTCAAAGCCTATTTCTGTCCCTCATTTTATCACAATGGTAAAGCATTTCTTGGACTAAAGCTTGTTAAGTGGTGATAGAAAAAGCATTGAAAAGCTTATAAGATTGCTAAAGTTGTCGCGTAAATATTTTTGTGCTTCAGCACGTGGATATATTACAAGTTAGTAAAACAGATTTTAAAAATTGAAACTGAAGTTTTGAATTTTTTCGGTCTATTTTTCTTGCCTTTTATCTTAAGAGAAGGGATTGTTTTGCATTCTTGTTTTTTCTAATCGGTATAGATTTGTTCCTACATTCATCTAAAAGTTTGTTTTAGTAGGGGAAAAAGCCCCGTTTTTGTCCGAGGCTTTATGCATTGCAAAAATTGAAATTAACGCTTTGAGAATTGGAAAGAACGACGTGCTTTTGCTTTACCGTACTTTTTACGTTCAACAACACGGCTATCACGGGTAAGAAACCCACCTTTTTTCAAGATTGAGCGAAGTTCTGGTTCGTAATAGGTTAAAGCTTTGGAAATGCCATGGCGCACTGCACCGGCTTGTCCGGAAAGACCACCGCCTGCAACGGTTGCAATAATATCAAATTGGGTATCCCTATTTGTTGCAACAATTGGTTGACGAAGAATCATTCTAAGAACAGGACGAGCAAAATATTTGTCAAATTCCTTATTGTTGATCGTGATTTTTCCAGAACCTGGTTTAATCCATACACGTGCAACAGCGTCTTTACGCTTTCCTGTTGCGTAAGCACGTCCTTGTGAATCAAGCTTTTGCACGTGAACAGGAACAACATTTTCATGTGTTTCTGTAATACTTGTTACTATGCTAAGCTCAGAAAGAGAATTAATTTCAGCCATAATCAAGCAATCCTTTTGTTTTTGCGGTTTAAAGCACCAACGTCAAGAGATTCAGGCTGTTGTGCTTCATGTGGATGTTGGTTTCCAGCATAAACACGCAGATTCTTCAATTGACGGCGACCAAGAGGCCCACGAGGAATCATACGTTCTACCGCTTTTTCAATAACGCGTTCGGGAAAACGCCCCTCAAGAAGTTGACGTGCTGTACGTTGTTTTATTCCACCAATATAGCCGGTATGCCAATAATATTTTTTATCCGTATATTTTTTGCCAGTGAGAGCTATTTTATCTGCATTAATGACAATAACGTTGTCACCATCATCAACATGTGGAGTAAATGTAGCTTTATGTTTGCCACGTAAGCGGTTCGCAACAAATGTGGCAAGACGACCTAAAACAAGGTTTTCTGCGTCAATAATAACCCATTTTTTCACCACTTCAGTTGGCTTTTGTGAAAAAGTTGCCATAGAAGTATCCTTTATTAGAACCCTTTTAATATAAGGGAATTTTTACTGTTTTGCGTTGAAAATTGTTACCATAGCGAAATATTTAACGCATACTACTTGCTCTGATATAATGTCTTTTGATTGACGTCAAGAGAAAATAAAAACTTTATAAAACAGCATGTTATGAGAGAGGTATTATAATACCGCATTAAAGAAGTTTGTGGATCATTTAAATTTAAAATGAATGTTGCAAAAGACTATTTTATCTTTAACGCATGATTGTATTTTATCGTTCTTCATTATAAAATAAGTAATAATGCAGTGGTCTCGTTATTTTCTCAATGTTGAATCTTCTGCTTGTGGTCAAGCTTGGTTAGATGCCCTTGATGTTCAAGGGATAAATAATGCGCGCGCTATTTCTCAAAAATTTGGTTTTCCAGATCAGCTAGCTCGAGTACTTTCAGCAAGAGATGTGGATGAAGCTGAGGCTGTTGCTTTTATTAATCCAACATTACGTACGCTTATGCCTGATCCAGAAAGTTTTAGGGATATGCAATGCGCTGCAGAGCGCATTGTTAAGGCTCTTCTCAATCAAGAACAGGTTGCTGTGTTTGGTGATTATGATGTTGATGGTGCTTGTTCATCGGCACTCATAGCGCGTTTTTTTCGTTATTTTGGTATTGAAGTCAAAATTTATATTCCTGATCGTATTGTTGAAGGCTATGGTCCGAATGAACAAGCAATGAGGATGCTTGTGCAAGAAGGCGCTCGGTTAATTATCACTGTTGATTGTGGCGCAAACAGTCCAGATGCCGTAAAAGCAGCTAGGCTTGCTGGGGCTGATGTTGTGATTTTAGATCATCATCAAATGTCAGAGATTCATCAAGAAGCTATTGCTCTTGTCAATCCTAATCGTCCTGATGATTTTTCTGAACAGGGTCATTTATGTGCAGCGGGTGTTGTCTTTGTTACATTAGCTTGGGTTCATCATTTACTGCGGAAAAAACAATTCAAAGGGAAACTGCCTGATCTTCTCAGTATGCTTGATCTTGTTGCATTGGCAACCATATGTGATGTTGTTCCATTACAGGGGGTTAACCGTGCTTTTGTGATAAAAGGGCTGCAAGTTGCTCGTTCTATGCATAATCTAGGAATAACAGCTTTAACAAAGGTTGCACGAATAGGGGAGCCGCTTAATAGTTTTCATTTAGGTTTTTTATTAGGTCCTAGAATTAATGCAGGAGGGCGCATTGGTGATCAAGCTTTGGGAGCACGTTTGCTTAGTTGTGAGAATAAAGATGAAGCGGACAGAATAGCAGAACAATTAGATCGGCTTAATCAAGAACGCCAAGAAATGGAGAACATTCAATTAGCACAAGCGGAATCTTATATTACTTCTCTTTATCAAGATCAAGAAATACCATTGTCGCTTGTAATTTCTCATAAAGAATGGCATCCGGGAATTATTGGTATTCTTGCTTCCCGTCTCAAAGAGCGTTTTTTTTGTCCTGTTTTTGCTATTGCTTTGAAAGAAGATGGAAATGGCGTAGGGTCGGGACGCTCAATTAATGGTATAGATTTAGGAGCACTCGTTCGTGAAGCTGTTACATTAAATTTATTAGAAAAAGGAGGGGGACACAGTATGGCAGCAGGAATTACAATTCAATCAACAAAAATTGAAATTTTTCGAAAATGGCTAGAAGAAAAAGTTTCTTTAATGGTTTCACAGTTGCGTGCAAAAAAATCTCTTAGTATAGATGGTTCTCTTTCTGCTTCCGGTGTTAATGAAGCGCTGTTTGAATTGCTTGAAAAAGCAGGGCCATTTGGGGCAGGGAATGCAACACCTGTTTTTGTTCTTCCCTCTCATCGACTGGTGAATCTATCTGAAGTTGGTAAAGGACATCTTCGCCTCATTGTATCTAATGTTGAAGGAAAAAAACTACAAGGAATAGCTTTTCGTGCTGTAGGGACATCACTTGGTGATTTTCTTTTTGAAAATATTGGTGAAATGATTCATTTAGCTGGTCATCTTAGTTTGAATTATTGGAATGGAACGATCAATCCGCAACTGCGCGTGATTGACGCAGCCGCAGTGGTTTGAAAGGGATATTTTTTATATTAGATGTCTAGATTAGAAGCAAAAGTAGAGTTTTCTTGTATGAAACGAAATCGTGCTTCTGGTTTTGTTCCCATGAGACTTTCTACAGTCTTTTTCGTTTCTTGTATTTCCACGGCATCAATAGAAACACGAAGCAATGTACGTTTTTGAGGATGCATAGTCGTTTCTTTAAGTTGTTCTGCGCGCATTTCACCCAGCCCTTTAAAACGCCCGATTTCGATTTTAGCTTTTCCAGTAAATTCAGTTTTGAGCAATTCATCCTTATGAATGTCGTCACGAGCATAAGCAACTTTTCCTCCTTGCGATATTCTATAAAGGGGAGGGACGGCAAGATATAAATGTCCCTGATGAATAAGGTCAGGCATTTCTTGAAAGAAGAAGGTAATGAGCAGTGACGCAATATGAGCACCATCAACATCAGCATCTGTCATGATGATAATACGTTCATATCTGAGATCTTTTTCACGATACTTGGAGCGTGTTCCACATCCAAGAGCAAGGATAAGATCGCTAATTGTTTGGCTTGAGTTCATTTTTTCATGTGCAGCACTAGCGACATTTAAGATTTTACCACGAAGAGGTAAAATTGCTTGGTTTGCTCTATTTCTTGCTTGTTTAGCAGATCCTCCTGCAGAATCCCCTTCAACAATGAATAGTTCAGCACCCAAAGCATGGTTCTGGCTACAATCTGCAAGTTTACCGGGCAGACGTAATTTACGGACAGCAGTTTTTCGACTTATTTCTCTATCTTGGCGTCGTCTAACACGTTCTTCAGCACGTTCGATAACCCAATCGAGAAGTTTTGTTGCTTCTTGTGGGGAATTTGCTAACCAATGATCAAAAGGATCGCGGATTGCATTCTCAACGATACGCTGTGCTTCAATGGTTGCTAATCGATCTTTTGTTTGTCCAACAAATTCAGGGTTACTGATAAAGACTGAAAGTATTGCGGCTGTTGAAATCATAATATCGTCAGACGTAATAATTGCTGCGCGCTTGTTTCCTATTAACTCAGCGTAGGATTTCAATCCACGCAAAAGAGCTTGGCGTAATCCTATTTCGTGTGTTCCGCCTTCTCCTGTAGGAATCGTATTGCAGTAAGATTGCACACAAGAATCACCACCATGCCAAGCGATCGCCCATTCAACGCAGCCATGGCCGTTATTTTGTTGTGTTTTGCCAGAAAAAATTTCTGACGTTACTCGATATTCATCTTTTAGTGACGCAAGTAAATAGTCTTTAAGCCCATCGGGAAAATGAAAAACAGCTTTTTCAGGAATATTTTTTGTGCCTTCAAGTATGACGGGATCACAAGACCAGCGAATTTTTACGCCACCAAAAAGATAGGCTTTGGAGCATGTCATCTTATAGATTTTTTCTGGATCAAAAGCTGCTTTTTCACCAAAAATTTCATGATCAGGATGAAAACGAACGCGCGTACCACGACGATTATAAACATCTCCCAGATCTTCCAATCCAGATTGAGGAATACCGCGTGAGAAACGTTGGCGGTACAGTTTTCGTTCTCGTGCAACTTCAACTTCCATATCATCAGAAAGAGCATTGACGACAGAAATTCCTACTCCATGAAGTCCACCAGCAGTTTGATAAGCTTTTCCATCAAATTTTCCGCCTGAGTGGAGTTGTGTCATAATAACTTCAAGAGTAGATTTCTCGGGCATTTGAGGATGATTTTCGACAGGAATACCGCGTCCATTATCTGTAACGGTTATATAACCGTTCCTATCTAATGAGACTTCAATAGAATCTGCATAACCCGCAACAGCTTCATCCATCGCGTTATCAATAATTTCGGCAAATAAATGATGAAGTGCTTTACTGTCTGTTCCACCAATATACATTCCAGGGCGTAAACGTACGGGCTCTAATCCCTCAAGTACTCGAATAGAGAGAGCATTATAGTCATCTTCTTGCATATCTTTCGCACTTTTTTTTGAAATCACCGCTTTTGATTTCATTGGAGACTGCAGAGTGCTTTCTTTTGTATTTACCCGAGATTGGGCTTTATTTAAAACACTAAAAAGATCCTTGTTGTTATCGCTCATAGCGTTTAACTATCCACCTCATAAAATATTTATTAAAATAAATTTTATGCCTGTTTTTTATTTAAAAATCAATGCACTTAGGAAACATCAATTGTTGGACCAAAAATTTCTTCAAAAGCGTGTTTGAGAGCGATATCAATATCATACATTGTTACAGAGTACCCTAGATCAAGAAAGCTTGTTACACCATGGTTTGTAATTCCACAAGGAACAATTCCTGAATAATGGGCTAAATTAGGATTAACATTGATAGAAACTCCATGAAAGCTTATCCATTTGCGCACTCGAATGCCAATAGCTGCAATTTTATTTTCAGAAGAAAGATCATTTTGTTTTGATGGGCAATGAGGCTGTTTAATCCAGACACCAACGCGATCTTCTCGTCGTTCGCCTTTAATATTAAAATTTGCAAGCATCTGTATGATCCATTCTTCTAATGCACTAATGAAAGCACGAATATCTTGTTTTCGGCGTTTAAGATCAAGCATGATATAAGCAATACGTTGTCCTGGACCGTGATATGTAAATTCACCTCCACGTCCTGCTTCATAAACAGGGAATAAATGGGGTGCTAAAAGATCTTTTTTGTTGGCACTCGTCCCCGCTGTATAAAGGGAAGGGTGTTCAAGAAGCCAAACTTGTTCATGTGCGGTTTTTGCAAGAATTTTTTCTACACGTTCTTGCATATAACGCAGAGCTTCAGGATACTCAACTAGATGATCACTTATCTTCCATTCAACTGGTGGATTGCCTAGAATTGCATTAAAATGATGTGATAAGTGATTACGATCCGTATGTTTCAATTCAAATGTCATTAGTAATATTTATCTTGATGTTTGAGTTTATATTGTAATCAGAAAAATAAAAAAAGAATAAAATTAAGAGATAGTTTATAAGAAGTGCAATGAATTTTATAAAAAAATCGTTATATGCTCGTTTTACCATCTTCCTGTTGCACCGCCACCACCTGATGATCCACCACCACCCCTAAATCCCCCTCCACCTCGAGGACCTCCGAACTTTCCACCAGGATATCTGCCACCGGCACTTAAGTTAAGAAACCAAGGTGTGAAGATAATCCCCATCCAAAGATACTTTTGTGGGCCTACTTTTTTACCAAAAATCATTGCAAGAATGGGCAAACCAACGACTATAAAGAGAATGAAAAACATGATTGTATTGATAATCATTTCTTCTTTTTCAGCTTGTTTACGTTGTTCTTCAACAGCTTTAGCTTTTTGATTGATTCGAAAAGAAAAATCAGCATCACTTTGTGTGATTACTTTGATAATTGCATGAACCGCTTCGACAATCCCTTTTTGATAATTTCCTTCACGAAAATTAGGAATCATGAAGCTATTAATGATGACAGAAGAAATGGCATCTGTTAGCTCTCCTTCCAAACCATATCCAACTTCGATACGTGCTGTGCGTTCATTCGGTGCAATGACCAGTAATACACCATTATTGATCTTCTTTTGGCCTAATCCCCATGTACGAAAAAGAGAATTGCTGTATGTTTCTATATCGTTGCCCGAAAGAGTAGGGAGTGTCACAAGAACAATTTGATCTCCCGTTTTCTCTTCGAGTGCTGCCAGTTTTTTTGTCAAGTCTTCCTTGGTTGCATTATCGAGCAAATGAGCCACATCATTAACATAACCTGTTAAATGAGGAAATTTTGTTTGCGAACAAGCGATACTTCCCAATGCAGCAACTAAATACAGAGAGCAGATAAAGGCCCATAATTGTGGAAATACAATACGTTGCAAAGAGTATCGAAATGATTTCATTAATTAAAATTAACCTTTGGTGTTTGTTGGCTATCCGTATCGATGGTAAAAGTTGGCATAGGTTTAGCATCGCGAAACCATAATTTTGCCCAAATCATCGTCGGCATTGTTTTGAGTGCAGTATTGTAGGCACGTACTGTTTCAATATAATCGCGGCGCGCAACGGAAATACGGTTTTCTGTTCCTTCTAATTGTGATTGAAGAGCAAGAAAGTTTTGGTTTGCTTTAAGATCCGGATAGTTTTCAACAACAGCCATAAGCCGCGAAAGTGCACTTGATAAATTTGCTTGATTTTTGAGATATTGCTGCATAACTTCTGGATTATTCAACATATCTGCATTAATGTTGACTTGTGTTGCTTTAGCGCGTGCTTCAATTACATTTGTGAAAACACTTTGTTCATGAGCTGCGTAAGCTTTAACTGTTTCTACAAGATTGGGGATGAGATCTGTACGACGTTGATATTGATTGAGCACTTCACTCCATGCTGCATGTGCTTTTTCTTCATTTGTTGGTATCGTATTAAATCCGCACCCACTTAAAAGTGGCACTAACCATGCCAAAAAAATCACGATTGGAAATTTTTTTAATATTTTAAACATTGAAGAAGTTTGTACATTTAACATAAAGATGTCTCCACAGATATTTTATGTATTATATAGGGTTTATTTTCTTGGTGGAAAGTATTTTGAAATTTATAAACAGGCGTATTTATCAATAAACTGATATCTCTATGCGTTTTAGGTACGCTTAAGTGACTTGTTGATATTAAAATAATAATAGTAATATAGATGTCATCTTATAAAAGATCAATAATATTTATATCAATTATTATTACAGAAAATTATATTATTTTCGTAGGAGTTTTGGATTTCGCAACGTGCAGATAACAATTGGAAAAGAGAAAAATGTAAGTATCAATCTTATGGAAAGATAGAAGGTCAGGGCAGTTCTTATTTTCTTCCTTTAGAAGTTATGCTTAACATATTGGATAAAAATACTTTTTAATTATGTATATCAGCAACTGTAAGGAGAGACAAAGTTCTATGATAGAAAGTGTCCAACAGCAAAGTGAAAAATTTGACGGATTGGCTGATGATTATAATCGCTATCGTCCTCGCTATCCCCTTACTTTATTTAAGACCATGCTCTTTCCTTTTAAGAACAAAAAGAATTTGTCCATCGTGGATGTAGGCGCTGGGACAGGCATCGCATTAGAGGGGATTGTTAAATTTTTAGGCAACGAGCACCAATATCATGCTATTGATGTATCGGAAGATATGATTAAGCAGGGACGAAGAAAATTTCCGAACGTGCGTTGGTATCAGGGCCGAGCCGAAGATCTATTGCCTCAAATAGGCAAGGTAGATCTTATCGTTGCAGCGCAGGCATTTCAATGGATGGATCGCCCTAAATTGCTTTGCGTTATTTCAGATCAACTTCGGGTCAATGGTGTCATGGCGGTTATTCAAAATAATCGTGATTTCAAGCATAGCGAATTTCTAGAGGCTTATGAGACATTGTTAGAGAAGATGAGTCCAAATTATTCCCGTTATTATCGTAATTTTGATTTTTTACAGGAAATGAGTGATGGCTTTGGGGTAAAATCGGAAAAGGTTTCTTTTCATACGCACAATTGGACGATGATGATCCCATCTGAAGCTTTTATTGGAATGAGCCGCTCTTCAACGCAAGCGCAACGCGCTATTGCTCGCTATGGAGAAGAATATTTGCGGCAATTGGTTGCATTGATAAAGAAATATGAAGTGCAAGGTAATTTGGAGCTTTTGTATCGAAGTGAGCTCTATATGTATACAGGATAATCGGATATCGATGATTGCTTTTGCTCTTTTAGCACATCAGAGTGGGCGGTATTCAGGAAATTAACGCCTTATTAAGGCAGGTTTTGAGGGGGACGGTTTTTTTCTTCAGCATTCACGTTGACATCTTATTACGTCTGATTTTCATTGTTCACTTGATATGAGAGAGTTTAAATAGAAAATTTATGCACTGCATTATAGCATCGAAACACTTTCTTTACTGCAGTTTAACAACAGATTATTTTATAAAATGGAAAGAGGTAGATTGAATAGAAATATTTGATAAGTCTTTGTTTTTATGATTGCTTTTTATTATGAGAGTGTTTTTAATAAATTTTGACAAAAATAACTGAAAAAGTACAAAAAATTATCATAATCAGAAATTTGTAGTAAAAAAGGTAATGGCTTGGAAGAACCTTCAAAAAACAACTCATTTTGAAATTATCTCTAAATTTAGATTCAGTATAACAAAAAAGTAAAATATAAATATGCTATATGAAGCATTTCTCTTTTTAAAAGATATAATATAAAACAATATATTAATTATTTTTTTTGATATAAGAAAACTTCTTTTATTTTCTATTTTAAATAACGGGTTAGGCCAAGTCTTATGTGGTTTTATTGAAGATGTGTTTTTCAAGTTTTAATCTGGCGCTTTAAATACAATTTTAGAAGTGGCAAATAAGCTCAATTTCTTCTCTGTTGTGATGTGTTGAATAAGTTTTTAATTTTCTATAGAGTTTGATTTTTGCAATCATGATAGATTGTGACAGCTATCTATTTAAGGTTTTTATAAGTTTAGTAAGAATAGCTTGATAATAAATCCATTGAGTTTTCCATCTTTACGCTTCATAAAAGAATAAGCCTGCACCATCCACACTTTCATCTCCCAATGTTGCGACAGCCTTTGACACGGTTCATAAGAGGAGTTTTTAGTCCTTTTTTACAGTTTTATCCATACGCCAATCTCGCTTATTACGTGCAAGCGAATGGTTTTGATTTATTCAACATACACAGATTTGGAATGAGAGAGTTTTAAGATATTCAGCTCTCTCATTTAATATGCAGCATGCTAGATTATGATTATAAATTAAAGTGTTATCTATTTTTGAAATCCATTACTTTGGTTGTGCTTGTCAATATTTCATTTTCATTTATCGTCAACTATTCTACTTTTGGATAATGACTCCATTGTAAGGAATATCTTTAAGAAAGCATTATCGCTTTAAAGAGTCGTTATAGTTTTTTTTGTTTTATAGAAAGATCAATAATGTTAAGCATTGTACTTTAATGAACGAAGAAAGAAAATCATGATGATTACACTAAAACCGGGCGAGGTAACGCTTAGTGAACTTAAAGATATTTATTTTAATGGAGAAGTGGGTAAACTTCATAATAATACGCATTTAGCTATCGAGAAAGGAGCGCAGCGCATTTCTGAAATTGCTGCTGGAAGTAAGCCCGTGTATGGTGTTAATACTGGTTTTGGGAAATTGGCTTCCATTAAAATTGATGCGGACAATGTTGCTGTTTTACAGAGAAATCTTATTTTGTCCCATTGTTGTGGGGTGGGAGAACCTTTAGCAGAAAATATTGTGCGTTTGATAATGAGCTTAAAGCTTATCTCTTTAGGAAGAGGGGCTTCAGGGGTTCGTCTAGAATTGATAAATTTGCTGGAAAATATGCTTGCAAAGGGCGTCATTCCTGTCATCCCTGAAAAAGGGTCTGTTGGCGCTTCCGGTGATCTAGCCCCACTTGCTCACATGGCGGCTGTTATGATGGGAGAGGGAGAAGCATTTTTTAAAAATATTCGTATGAGTGGAGCAGCTGCGTTAGAAAAAGCGGGATTGTCGCCTATTATTTTAAAGGCAAAGGAAGGTCTCGCTCTTATTAATGGGACTCAAACCTCAACAGCCCTTGCACTTGCCGGTCTTTTTCGAGGTTATCGGGCATTGTGTGGTGGATTGCTGGCAGGAGCTTTGACAACAGATGCCCTCATGGGATCAACGGTGCCATTTCATCCTGATATCCATATTTTACGAGGACATTATGGGCAGATTGCCGTATCGAAAACATTAGAAAAGCTTGTAGAGGATTCAGAAATTCGTGCAGCACATTTACAGGGGGATGAGCGTGTACAAGATCCTTATTGTATACGTTGCCAGCCACAGGTCATGGGGGCATGTTTTGATATTTTGTTAGCCGCAGCAAAAACACTTATTATTGAAGCAAATGCTGTTACAGATAATCCTTTGATTTTAAGGAATGGTGAAGTTGTATCAGGTGGAAATTTTCATGCTGAACCTGTAGCGTTTGCTGCTGATCAGATCGCTCTTGCTTTGTGTGAAATAGGATCTATTTCTCAGCGGCGTATTGCTCTTATGGTTGATCCAGCAGTTTCTTATGGACTTCCAGCTTTTTTAGCGCATAATCCAGGTCTTCATTCAGGTTTTATGATCGCTGAAGTAACAGCAGCAGCTTTAATGTCTGAAAATAAGCAAATGGCCTATCCTGCTTCCGTTGATTCAACACCTACTTCAGCTAATCAAGAAGATCATGTTTCAATGGCTTGCCATGGCGCTCGTCGGTTATTGGTCATGAGTGAAAACCTTTTTATACTTATTGGCATTGAAACGCTTGTTGCGGCACAAGGAATTGAATATCGTGCACCTTTAAAAACAAGTACTTTTTTGCAATCTGTTATGGAATGTTTACGAAAAAATGTTGCTTCTCTTAAGGAAGATCGCTATCTGGCTCCAGATCTTCATCAAGCACATATACTTGTGCGTGAAGGGCACTTATTATCTGTTTTACCAGAAACAATTTTTCCTCCATTAAGTTTTCAATAGTATTTGTTTTAAGGTCAATGCTGAAGGGGGGATATTGAATTTTGAAACTTCCTCATATGAAAATATAGAAGAGCAATACTATATTTGAATTATTTAATAAATTATATATTTATTACTGTATATATCTGATTTTTGTAGTTAACTAGATATTTTGTTATTTTATAGAAACTATAAAATTAAAGCACCTATATTTTCTGATTTATATCAGAAATTTTAATATAAGTTAAATAATATATGCGAATTATATATTCGTGATATTGTATTTTTATAAATATAAATTATGATATATGTATTGTATCAAGTAAAAATAAAATTTTTATTTTATATTCTTCTTATTTTTAATACTTTATGAATTTTATAGTTCATTTTTGATATTTAAAATAAAAAAGGAGAAAAGAATGTTTAAAAGTGCTAAATTATGTGTTTCAATAACAGTTCTTTTTTTCTCTCAAATTCTTGAGATTCATGCAAATTTTAGGAGAGCTAGCTTTCCAGAGGAAGTTTTCATTATGATAGTGGCTCAAGAGAAAGAGCCTCTTATTTCAGCGAAAAACAAAGATTTTATTGCTATCTCAGGGCAAATTCCCAGAGGTAATGAGAACGCTATCATCGGACCAATAATCAAAGATGCTCTTTTTATCGTATATTTTTTTTTCATTGGAAAGCTTGTCGTTAAGACAGCTGGAGTCCTTAAAAGATGGGTTCTAGATAAATTTTCTCATGCTTTTGAAGACTTGCGAGATTCGTATTATCATTGATTGAGCTATTCAATTGGCATAAAAAGTTTGTTTTATGGGCTCAAAGAAAGTTTGCTTAAAGTAACAAAAAATTAATTTTATGCATAGTTAATGTGTTTGTTATGAATTTTTAGGCTTCTATTTCAGTGCACCGAAAGAGAAGCCTAAAAGTTTAGATTACATTAAGGTTAATTTTCTCTGTAAAAAACTAGAGAATACGAAATGAATTAAATGACAATTGTGAAAAAAATCATTATCACTTTATTTGAATAAAATAATACGAAATTGTAGGCTATAAAAGCTGAATAATTCGCAATAAAAGTATTTTTTCATTGTTTAGAGCAAAGTGTTGGACTGGCTGGTCTTCGATGTTTTTTGAAATATATTTGTGAAAGAAACATGAGGCTTTATTTATCATAGGGCTGTTATCGTGGTGTGGATTGTCAGCATTTCAAAAAGTAAGGAAAGAAATGGCAATAAATGAACTGAAACGGGGTATGAGTAAGCGCCAAGTTATTTTTTTAGCTCTTGGTTCTGCTATTGGAACAGGTCTTTTTTATGGGTCTGCACAGGCAATTAAGCTTGCGGGTCCCAGTGTTTTGATTGCCTATTGTATTGCTGGTTTAGCTATTTTTATGGTTATGCGGGCTCTAGGAGAGATGATACTTCATAATCCATTGCCTGGTTCTTTTGCTCGTTATGCGGCAAATTACATATCACCATTAGCAGGTTTTTTAACGGGATGGACATATGTATTTGAGATGATTCTTGTTGGTTTGGCTGATATTACAGCTTTTGCGACTTATATGGGTTTTTGGTATCCTGATGTTGCTCCTTGGGTATGGGCACTGAGTATTACATTAATCATCACAGGCATTAATTTAGCTGCTGTAGAAGTCTATGGTGAACTAGAGTTTTGGCTCTCTTCTATTAAAGTTATAGCTATCATTGCGATGATTATTTTAGGAATAGCAATTATTTTTTGGGGGTGGGGTGAAGGTGCAGATTTTTCTACCGTTACTGTTCATAATTTATGGAAAAATGGTGGTATTTTTCCCAATGGTTGGTTTGGTTTTTTAGCTTGCTTTAGTGTTGTTGTTTTTGCTTTTGGTGGCATAGAAATTATTGGCATGGCAGTTATGGAAGTTCAAAACCCTCATCAAACGATTTCAAAGGCAATTAATTCTACTCCAGTTCGTATTTTGCTTTTTTACGTCATGACGTTAGCTATTTTAATGTCTCTTTATCCTTGGAATGAGATTGGTCTTATGGATAGCCCTTTTGTATCTATTTTTGAAAATCTTGGGATTTCGTATGCAGCAAATATTTTAAATATTGTTGTTGTTACAGCGGCTATTTCAGCAATGAATAGTGGAATGTATGGTGCTTGTCGTATGATCCATGGTTTATCGCAGGAAGGTTATGCTTTAAAAAAGTTTCAATATTTATCAAAAAATGGTATACCAGTTTTTGTTATTTTGATGATCTTCGGTATCTTTCTTCTTGGTGCTCTCCTTAATTATTTTTATCATGAAAAGCTTTTTTTTCTTATTGCCGCAATGGCAACATTTGCGACAGTTTTTGTTTGGATGATGATTCTACTTTCACAATTTTCTATGCGAATTAAGATGCCTAAAGAAGCACAGAATGGTTTAAAATTTCCCATTCCATTTTGGCCAATAGGGTCGATTTTTTCTATTTTATTTATGGTTTTTATTTTTATTCTCTTATGGTATTTTGATGAGACACGACCGGTTTTAATTATAGGTGTTAGTTGGATTGCTTGGCTTGTTGTTTGTTTCTATGTACTTAAACTTTATAATTTTAAGCAAAAGAAACAGCAATAAAATGTGAATAGAGATAAAACTCAAAACAAATAGCTGATGTCATCAGGAAAACAGGTGTTTGATTGTTATTCTCTAAAGGTTAGAACAATCTAGATTGAAAAAATCTGCTCGTTATTATTTTGCTTTGGAAGTTTTTGTGAGCCATTGCTTACGGTAACGACCAAATCATATAAATATTAGGCGTTTTTTGATGGTGAGCTGTGCTATCAATATAAGTCTTTCAGGTTAAAATGCCTAACAGCGCAAATAGATTTTACCAGATACAAGATTATAGGCAGATATCTTTTTCTAAACGTATTAATGAAGTTCTGTTTTACAAGAGAAGTTATTGTAAGAATTGTTTTTTAAGCTCTTTAAAAAATTGGTTGCTTAAATTTTGTTGTTTAGAAAATTACTATTGCTTTTAGAAACGAAGATAAAGTTCTTTATGTCTTTTCTTGAAAAGAAGGGGTGAAGTTTTTTTCTATTCTTTTTTCTTAAAGAGAATTGGCGTTGGTAGAAAATAGTGGATAACAAAGTTACATAAGGCATTGTATCATTGTTTTTATAAAAACTTTAATAAACAGCAGCAAGGTATTACAATAAAATCTCATAGAAGAGTAAATTAAAAAGAACAATGAACGTGTGACAGTTTTACGATTCTTATTGTTATTGCTCTCATAAGAGGAAGGATCAAACTTATTTTTTATAATATTGATACGAGAGTAGTTTTTATTACAAGTGGAGGCGGACAAAATGCACTCCGCAATTGTATTTCGGTGCAAAATTATTTAATATTACCATAAAAGGCGCTCAAGAACACTACGACCAGAAAAAACAATCATCGGAAAGTGGCTTTTTACACGAGAAGTCTTCCAATAGCTCTGAAATACACACAACAATGATTCCGTTTATCCTTGAGGTAACAGGCAAAGTTGATATGGATGTACAATGAGATGCTACGATTATTGCTTCTCATCTGATTTCTGGTCAAGATATCAATGTAATGGAAGAAAGTATGACGGTTGTTAGCATGACAGACCATCATAGCGGTCATTCACAGAGGCATGAAACAGGTTTTGATGGGCATAGATTTGACTTTGTAAGCAGAATTATTGGCGGCAATGACTATACTTACGAGACAGCACCTGCTGGTAGTAACTGGTGGACAGAATGGTGGAGAGTGATCATGAATCCCATAAGCTCCCATACCTGTCTTGGAGATGCGGGTCCGAAATGCCAAAAGTTTTATGGCATATCTCATTTAGAACAAAAGCCTTGAATTAAATCATGGAGGAAAAAATGAAACAAACCTTAAAATTATTAAGTGCGATAATTCTATTGGGTATAGCTGGGTGCCAGTTTAATAAACCTCCTCCAGGAGAGGTGGCTACGTGGGAGAAAAATGGTGTTACTGATTTTACTGAGGTAGGAAAAGCTTTGTTAGAATGTGGTATGCCAAGCCTTATTGATGCCGATCCAGAAAACAGAAAACTCAGCTACAATGCATGGGCAACTATTGATGCCTGTATGGTTCAATCGGGATTTCGTGATAAAGTGGGGGGAGGGACTTGGTGCGAGAATCATAAAGCCGAAGATCCCCCGATTTGTCGTCCAGGCGCTGTTGTTCCACAGCGCAGTGTCAAGAAGCGCTTAAACAGCCCTTTTTGTAAAAAATATAAAAATGCACCTGAATGCAAACCTTAAGTCTTGCTGTTTGTGACGATCAACAATCCCTACCTTCATGTTTCTCATGCCCGTGTGGGGATGGCTTAATTCAGCATGTCAATGCTATTTATTTATGGGGACTACAACTGTTGGCGCAATAATATAAAATATCTATCTTGGTTGTAATCAAAATATTGAGAATAATTATATGCATAACGTTGATAGAATACGATTTAAGTAGTAATTTTGCTGTATTTTTGATATAATATCGGTGGCATAATTATCGGAAAGAGATAAATAACCATGAAGGTTGATAATGTTCATCGTTATTTTGGAAGTGAAAAAACAGCATGTAAAGTAATTTATGGATTGTTTCATAATATCAAATTATTCAAGGATAGGAAAATGAAGCAGATTTTAAAATTATTAAGTGGGATGACCCTATTTGTTATGGCTGGATGTTATCCAGAAAAGCCTTCTCAAACAGCTGTAGATGCATGGGAAAAGTCTGGTGCTGATCAACTTGAGATAAAAAAAGCTCTGTTAGAGTGTGGAATACAGTATCTTGATGGTCGTTTTGATACAGAAACAAGTACTGATGAGAGATTCAATGCAGAGGAGTCTGTGAATGCATGCATGATACAAGCAGGTTTCCAAGATAAATTGGGAAGGGTAAAGTGGTGTGAAAAGTATGAAAATCTTCCAATTTGTCAGCCTGATGCTGTTATTCCTCAGCGAAGTGTAGAGAGGCGCTTGAATAGTCCTCATTGTGAAGAGAACAAAGAGCAGCCCGAATGTCAACCTTAAATATTGATGCTGTTGTAATCAATAATCCTTATATTTTTGTTCTCGCAAGGGGGGCGGGATTGTTTTTCTCAATAGACTAGCAATCTTACATGTGAAAAAATTAGCACAGAGTTATAGGCTTTTTTATTCGTAAATATTGAGGGAGGGGGAAAATGAAAAAAATATTGAAATTATTGAGTGCTATGATTTTTTTTAAGCTCTGCGGGATGTGTTAGTAAATCTCCCCCATCGATATTGGCATGAGGGGAAAAGCTTGGTGTCAATAAATCTATGGTTCAACAAGCACTGTTAAAATGTGGATGGAAACCAATCTACGTTTCTTCTGAAAATATGGATTCGCGTGCAAGTGAATTTGCAGCAATTTATGAGTGTATGACTAAAGCAGGTTATCGGTACAAATTGCAGGATTCAAAGGGAATCTATTTTTCATCAACACCGCGAAGTGATTCATTTTTAGTCAATTTAATGGTAGCAGGGTATCAGAAGGTTATGGACAATGATACTTTGAAACAAAAACAAGATTTGATGTTACGTCTTCAGAATGATAAAAAATAGAAAAGTTTTGAAAAAGTGACCTAACAGTAAAATATATTCATCTTTAAAGTAATAGTTCAATGAAAATATTAATAGGGGTGAGGGAGTAAAAGTGCTGCTCTTTTACCCTCGATATAGTTATATTCATTAGAAACTAGCTTAGCAATGTATTATTTTCAGATGATAATAATATTGGGGGATGGTTAGCATTTTTAGAGAAGGTTATTCAATATAAAAAATGGCAAAGAATAGCTTTGCTAAAATATCCTCTTTAACGATAATAAATAGATTACTTTTATAAAAATGAATTTGATGAAATATTTTATTTTGATGTTTTTTAATTTCAGGAAAGTGAGTGTTTTATTGTATTTTACATTTTATCAGAAGATATTAAAGCGTTATGCAAGTAATTTTGATGTAAATATCTTTTTATTTTATGGTCTATTTCGAGATGATATCTTTTAGAGTGGTTTATTGATGAATTGAAAACATTGATGATAGGAACTTACGAGAAAATTTATTCAATTTTTTCACTAGGTAGTTTACAGCTTTTATATAGAATTAGATACCTACATTAACTTATACGCTAGTGAGCATTTCCTTAGGTTTTTGTTGTAGAAGAAATGGTGCAATTATAACTTTTGTATAGTTTATTTCATAGTGTTGTGTTTTTATTAAGACATTTTGAGTTTTTAAATCTTAACAATTATTCTCATTTTATTGTATTTTTATTTTTGGGTAGTGAAAGAAATTTAAGATTATATCTCTCCAAAGTTTGCCTTTCTTCAAGTTTTTTTGAGATTATTTTTCCGACACTTTGTGTTGCCATTCTCAGCAATTGGTGGATTAGTTCTTTAAGAGAGCGTAATCCTAAATGGTATTATTAAGTTTTTTGTTCTTTCTTTACATAAAATACAAAACATATTATGAAATGATGTCATTTATCAGTAAAATAGTAAAATAACTTTGTTTGTTTTATTCTTATCGTATTTAATGTATGGTTTATTTTTTACCGGCATTTTTTGTGTTTGTTGAGAAAAAGAAAGTTTTGAAAATAATGATAAGCATGGTATCTAAAAATCGCTTATATTCGTGTGTTTTTACGGCAGCTATTTTTTCTTTTTTGTTAAACACAAATATTGAGGCACATTCTCGTTCATTTGTATTACTGTCATGTGATGAAAACAAATTACCTTATGAATGCAGAGATGGTGCAAAGCATACAATTAGTGATAAAATATATAAGTTCACTGCACCTGTTAAAGAAAAGAATGGGGAAGGTAGTTCTCTCATATTGCCTGCTGCTATAGTAGTACAGGAGCCTAATACAGTTATTCAGGCAATGCGTGTAGAGGTTGAAGGAATTTCAGGTATAGAAGATATTTATGGTGCTGTTGTATCACGAGGGGGAAGAATTGTTTTAAGCGATTCAGCTTTTAAAAATGTATCAGTAGGTCTTAAAGCTGATAGTGGAATAATTGAGGTCAATCGTGGAACAGTTGAAGCTTCTCATATAGCTGCTTATGCAGAGAAGCAAGAAGCAGCTGTTAGGTTAACGAATACAAAAATTAAAGTAGAAGGTCAGGGTATTGGTCGAGAGAGTGCTCTTTTCGTTGGTGCTGATGCGGGCATTCAGATGACAGGTGGATTTATTGATGTAAATGATGCCGCTGCACTTTATGTGGGTATAAGGGGAAATGCAACTTTAGATGATGTTACCATTACTTCAAAACGTCAAAAAACAGAAGATAAAGAAAATACAAATGAAAAAATTGCGTATACAGTTTTCAATGTAGACCAGCGTGGTTCTGTTTATTTGAAGAAGACTAATATTGTTTCTACAAATGTTCATGTTTTAATGGTTGGACAAGATTCTAAGGCACAATCCAATGTTGGCTGGAATGAAAATATTTTAATTTCGCGGGTTAATATTGAAGATTCAACAATTAAGGCAATCGGTAACAAACATGGTATGCATTTTGAGATGGGGGGAGGGAACAATGCGTACGAACAAGGACTAGTTTTTTTGAAAAGGACGGTTTTTGAGGTTGCAGATGGAACAGCTATTCATAGTCATAACAGTCGTAGTTATATTGCAGTAACAGAAGGCACAAAAATTTTTGGTGACTTATTATTAACAGCTGAAAAGGGGGGGGCTGTAGCGATTTTGGCTGATTCTTCTTCATTGATAGGAGGAACTCGTGTTGCTGATGATTCTATTGCTGAGCTTTATTTAACAGGAGGATCAAAATGGTTCGTAACAAAAAGAAGGGCGATAGATTCACATATTGCAAACCGTACAAGTTCATTTATTTCATTTGTAAAACTTTCTGATAGTTTGATTGCTTTTGAAACGCCAATGTTTCAGGAGTATCAGACACTTTATATTGGGAAGGGAGAGAAAGAAGTTTATAGTGCGCAAGATAGTGCAGATATTTATCTCAATACACATCTCAGTCGTGATGGTTTGCTTGATAATAAACAGACTGACCGACTTTTGGTACATGGTGATGTTTCTGGGAAAACCACAGTTTATGTGCAATTTGTTCCAGGAAATCAGGGGGAGATAGCAACCGGTGAAAAGGCTCATAGTATTTCACTTATTCAGGTTTCTGGAAAAGCGGCAGAAGATTCTTTTCAGTTAGATCGTGCTTATATTGCATTAGAGGGTTTGCCTTACCAATATTATCTTCATGCTTATGGTCCGAATTCTTCTCTTGGAAATGCACAAACTTCTCAAAGATTGGTTGAAGGAGATGGAGACTTTTGGGATTTCCGCCTTGAAAGTAAATATATTCAGCCTGTTTTAGAGGTGTCTGCTATTCCCCCTTCTGAGTTAAAGGTCAGAGAGGTTGTTCCACAAGTTCCGACCTATCTTTTGTTACCAAATGCTTTGTTTCATGTTGGACTCATGGATATTCGTCATCAACAAAAACAGTTGCAAGCTACGCGGTCTATTTCTCGTAAATTGTTAAAAAACGAAGAGAATTTTGCTTTATCTATTCACAGTTATGGTGGGCGTTATCGTTATGTCTCAGATCTTTCTACACTTAAATATGGGTACGATGGTCATGTTGATTATAACGCTATAAAAACAGATATTTTGCTCAAAACAATAGAAAGCGCATATAGTACGACATTTTTTGGGATTATGGGAACCTATGGAAAGCTTTCCTTACAACCTCGTAACGTGGAACGAAGCCAAAAGAGTACGTTTAATAAATGGTCATTTACGGCATACGCTAGTGTGGAAAACAACACTGGTTTTTATGTAGATGGTCTTTTATCTTATGGTTTGTTTAAAGGGGATGTGCTTACCCATGCTTGGGGTAAGACGGCGACATTAAAAGCAAGTCCTTTGAACGTTTCCTTTTCTGCTGGTAAAGTGTTTATGACAGGATATGAAGATCTTATTTTTGATCCGCAACTTCAGCTTATTTATCAACATCTTCAATTTAATAAGTTTCGTGATATTGATGGATTTGATGTTGAGATGAAAAAAATAGGTCAATGGTTGGTGCGTATCGGTGGGCGTTTAAATAAAACATTTTCAGCATCTGAAAAGGATCGTATCACTTCTTTTTATGGCAATATTCATCTTACTCATTGTTTTGATAAAGAAAAATTTGTTCATTTTAAAGATGTTTTCCAGTTGAGTTCTTTTGGTTCTTCCTTAGAGGTTGGCTTGGGTGTCAATTCACAGTTTTCTTCTAAAGTTACACTTTACAGTGATCTTGGCTATCAGCATACGTTAACAAAGGCGGGTTTTTCTGGAGTTCGTTTTTCTGGTGGATTGCGCTATCATTTTTAATCACTCTTATTTTAAAAATAATAAATGTGATTTTCAAAATCTTGTTCTGTTGTCGAGAACTAAAACCACTGTTTGTGCAGAATTTTTTAACAAGAGTCCCATGTACTTTAATAAATATGAAAGTATCACGTTGATTTATTTTTATTGAGTATAGCATTTCTTAAATGCTTTTAAAAAATTGGTCTATTAGATTCTAAATTTTTTTGTCTTGTTTTGGCTATAAATATTTGGGATACCTTCGTTATCATCTTTTTAAAAGAACAGCATTGTTATCTTATTATGCCATAAAACACTGTTGTGTAAGGTATGCTGATATCAGGCATGAAAAAAGGCAGGGGAATATTGTTTGTGCTGATTGAGAGCCTTTGCTTTTAAGGATATGTGAAGGGAAAGAATGCACAACTCTATAGTTTCATGGATAATGGGCATTTTTCTACTTTTAAATTTTGCAAAAAGCGTTTTTGAAGCTTTGGAATCGAGTGCATTATTGTAAGTGGGGAATAAGAAAAGTGGTAAAGTGTGCTTCCTTTCACCATAAGATTCACTATCTTTAATTTTAAAATCAAGATAAATCCTTTGAAGAAATTGTTAGAATTGTTGCTGAATAGATGAACAAGGCCGTTGTTTTGTTTGTTAAATAGAGATGAAATATAACTTTTAAATCGGAGTGAAAGTGGTAAGATTTTCTTCTTTCTTTAAGGCGTGGGGAGAAGAGATTGATCATATCGAAAAAGTCGATGACAAGTTTTCTTTATGGTTTGAAATATGGAGATATTGAAGAGAGTCTATTAAAATGGGGTGTAAAAGTAGATCATCGCTTCCTCAATCATTAGGTTTTGAAAAGGGTAAGAGAAATATCTTTATCGGCTTATTGATAAATATGGTATTTCCAGTGGGTGCAGTTTTACGCGCTTGTTTTAAAGAAGTTCTCTCAACGTTCCAAAAGTCCTTTCGCGACGGCATTTTTGAATGGTCTAACGGTAAATCCATTGAGCCTCCCATCTTTACGCTTATGAAGTAACAAGCCGGCACCATCACACACTTTGCCAGCTTCCAATGTTTTTTGCTACAGCTCTTGTCGTAAGATGATGCATAAGAGGCATTTTTACTTCTTTTGTAACGTGTAAGAAAATTGTTTTGACTGATTAAATATAAACAGGGTTGGGATGAGAGAGTTCTCCAATATTGGGAACGCTCATTCAACATGCAAAACAATAAATTGTTTTTATAAGTCAGTATTTTGCCATATGATGTTTAAAGTGTCATCAAGCCATTTATGGTAATTGCACGCTTCTTTGTTTGAGGCATGAACAGAGAAAATAAAGCCAGGATATCCACCAAATGCTGGTGGAGGTGGTGAAATATGATCCATTTCAAAGAAAATGATAGTTCTGCTAGTTTGTGGATGTTGTACGACCTTATCGAGACCTAAAAATCCAGAGAAGCGTCCATCCCCATGAAGAGGAATAATATAATTTGCAGCCACTTTTTTAGCTGGGAGGACATCAGGAAGATCTAAATTTTGTTCAGCTAAAGCGGCATTCATACAGAGTTTTGCAAATGAAATTCCTGTACCTTGTTCTACAATAAAATGGGAGACACCTGACCCACCTATACGAGCGCCGATCTCAATGATATAAGGTAAATTATTAGCATCTAGGCGTAGCTCTACATGGGCAGCTCCCATATTTATACCAAGAGCTTTGACTCCAGAGCATGCAGCCTCACATAAAGCAATAATTAAAGGATCATCTATATCACAGCGTTGACGATAAATTGTTTCTTCAAACCATGGTCCTTCAGGTTGTCCTTTGTCGCCAACGGCTAAAACATGCACACCTGTTGTATCAACAAAACATTCTACGACAAATTCTTTTCCTGGCAAATATTGCTCTACGATTAAACCTACAGGTTTATTTTTATCATTAAAACGTGCCATATCTTTATGCTGAATATTCCATACAGCTTTGATGAGCTTAGAAAATTCTTCAGGATTTTTAGCTAACATGACGCCTGTACTCGCCCACCCAGAGACGGGTTTAATAACGAGCGGATAGTCTAAGGTTTGTGTTTGTGATAGGTCTTCTGGATTATCTATATACAGAAATTTTGGTGTTCTTAAGCCTGCTTTAGCAAAAGCTTGACGCATGAGATATTTGTTTCTGGTTAATGCTGCTACTTCTGGTTCAATACTTGGAGTGTTGATTTTTTTGGCAGCCAAAGCTGTCCATAGAATGGCTTCTTCGCGAAGGGTCATAACCCCAGCAATATTGCGTTCTTTTACGCCTACTGCAAAAGCGTCTAGAGCTGCCTCTGGCTTATCAAAAACAGGAAGTTGCCAAGTTTCACTGACTGCTGCGGGGTGTTGAATAGGAGCGCTTTCAGCGGTATCATAGATCATTACTAATTCGATATTAGCTGCTTGTGCTGCTTCAAATATAAACGGGAGCTTTGTATTGCGCTGGCAAACTAATGCGAGTTTTTTCATTTTGTTTCCTTATTAAATTTGGAATTTGTGGCACGACGTTTTTGTTGCCATCCAGATACCTTTGATGCATCTATAAATAAGAATGTCATTCCTATAACAGCCATCATCATAGCAATTATTTTGATAATGTTGAGAGAAGGGCTCGAGCCGATTATCCATTCACATGTAACCACTGCAAAAGGGGATAATACGCCAATAGTGTTGGCGTATAATACACCTCCCTCAGCTAAAACTTTTTGGTACAAAACGTAAACTGGTGCCGAGCAAATAGTTCCTAAAATCAATATCTTAAATACATCTTCTAACTTAAGATATAAGAGTGGGGTAGGATCAAAAATGAATAATGGCATAAATGATGCGGCAGAAATTGTTGTAATCCAAGCCAGTGAGGTGAGCAAAGGTAAATGTTTAAGATAACGTTTAGACAATAAGCCATAAGCAGAGTAAGAAAGTGCTGCTGTTAAGGCAAGACCTACTCCTATCAGGTTATAATATCCACCTTCTCCACTGTTTATATTGAATGCTACAGCTGCTACACTGACAATTATCACTCCACTAAGCTTCAGCCATGAGAATTTAAGGACATTTGTCAATGCACCTAATATATAAGTAATTCCTGGAATAGTAGCGAGCACCATGGTTAAATCACTGGCTTTGAGTGATTTTAATGCACCAAAACTGCATACAAAATACAGCGAGAATCCTAACACTGAGAGAATAAAAAAAGCAGGTATCATGGAAAGCAATGGTAGGGATCTGAAAACGGCTTTCTCACGAAATAGTGCAATTAACCATAAGGCGGCAGCGGTGGCAAACAACCTAAGTCCAACCGCATGCATGACGGGTATATTGCTAACCAAATTCTTAGATAATAACCAACTTATGGAAAACAATGCTAGAATAGCAAAGGTAAATAGGAATAACCGTCCTTTTAAGAAACTCAATGATTTAATCCCACAATAATGTACTGTGCATAAGATGATGTTGAAAAGTTAAATCGTGACTTTGAGGTCTGTGGTTTTCCAAGATTATCTTGGATATAATCCTTAGCTCCTGCCAAATAAGCATCATCATCTAATGCTTCAAGTGCTTCTATAGCTGCAATCATCAATGCTATTACTTGTTTGAGATGCTCCAAATTAAAGATACCTCCTTGATCCGTTTCAATCAATGCTTTGTTTCGCATCAATATTTCAAAAAGCAAGACCCCTGTACCAGCATCACCCCTGTACCAGCATCGAATGTCATATGCTGATCAGAATCTTTTGGATAACGAAATATGCGTTCTAAGAGGATAAATTCAGTTATTTCTTTCCAAAACTTTGAACAGTCTTCTAGCATAATACGCACTGTAACTAAGTTAACTTTAATTTCTTCTAGAAGATCTGTAAACCAATTTAATTTTATATACAGATTCTTATCTAATGGTTGCGGTCCAGTATGATGTGCATAGTCATGATAATACCCCCATAAACAGTGAACATCGTAAATGTCTTCTTTAGATAAGTTACGACTATGCAATTGACTGAACAGGAATTTACTATCTCGACCGAGTAAATTTTCAGCTTTCACAATTGTTTGCTTGTTGTAAATATCAAAGAGTTTGCTGAACAAACAAAGCAAATGCTTGTTTGTCAATTTTTTTAGCAGTTGCACAGATTTTGGGAATAAAACAATGTAATTGCCTTCTAAAAAACCTTTTGATGCTCTTCCCATTTTTATACATTGAAAAGGTGATACATAATCCTTTGTATATTTTGAGGCGTCGGCAAGATAGTCCGTTTCATGACGATATCCTGTCTAATTCCAGTCGGAATCCTTCTGGATCAGGTTCATTTGTTGCACGCATTGGAGCCAAGAAAAATAGGGGAGCATCTGTTAATGGCGCTTTGAAAGCAGTCAAGGTGTTATCAAGTTTAGGAGGGGTAGTTAAACCGCTGAGCATTCACTGATGAAGATCATCAGAAGTGGTCACCAAAAGTTCCGGAGATAATCCGTCAATTATATCTGCATGATGATTGAGTAGAGTGATCAATTCATTAATCATATTACTATCTGCTGAAGTTGGTTCCTTAATGCTCCCATCTCGTTCTTGACGCATACGGAATTTGTCAACCAAGTTAACAATAGAAAGAGGAGCTTCAGATTGTTTTATAATGAGCTGACTTTAGCGAATGGAGCAAGAAAGCCATTGGCACTTGTCCAAAATTTTTCATAATATTCAGCTTATAACGGTTTGCTGCAACCGATGTTGTGATACAAGCATCGGCTTTTTCAGCCTTACAAAGAACGGCTGCATCAGCATTGCTGTTGGCAAATACTTTGTCATATTGATGAGCTACCAGAGATTGCGGAGTAGGATGAGTCGCTACGATTTTAATTTCATCAGCCTTATTGTGTTTAGCTAAAACCATAGAATGGGTAGGCATGAAAAGCTATTAAATAATTGCATGTCACCTAAACGGGTGAATATAAATGTATGCAAGTCGGGGTAAGCCGCACAGCTTAGGAGATAACCATCCTTTTTCTGAGCGAGTTCATCAAAGGCTTCTTCAAGAGTTGCGTATAAGATAATACGCGATTCTGAATCAGAGGAAAAAATATTTTGATTATGATTGTCAAGCCACTATTAAGCCACAGTTGCACAGTTAGTTTCTGCAGGGCCAAGTGTATTAAAGTATTATTTTCAGGTTTCACGACCTCTACACTCTATAATTATACAATTAAATTTAAGCTAGTGCAGTATGTGAAGTATATTAAGAAAAATAAGTTAAATAATTTAGTGCTTTAGAAAACATATGTATAGGTAAAAGAAAATTTACGATTATAATTTTGTCTTGTCATTGCCCTATTGCCATAAAATATCGTTATTTAGGGGAGTTATTAGGGAGAAAAGATTCTATGCAGGGGGTGTTTATTGGATATGTTAGAGAATTATTGGAATGGTGAAGCAAAAGTTGATGATGTGTAAAGCACACTGTTCTTTTGGGGATAATAAGCTTTTTTCTACTTTAAAATTTTGCAAAAAGTATTTTTTAGCTGTTCGTATCGAGTGCACTATTGTAGGTGGATAACGAACAGAATGGTAAAACACGATTGCTTTTACCATCTCATTCAATATATTTAACTTTTTAATTAAAATAATATTTTTAAAAAATATTCTACAGTTGTGACTGTATTGAATATATGAAAAGGTATCATCATTGGCTTGTTTGTAAAAGAAACATGAAATATAACTCTTAAATTAGAGTGAGGTTGGCAAGAATCTTTTTCCTTCTTTGAGGTGTGGGAAGGGTGGATTAAATCTTATTAAAATATATAAAACTTAGAAAAAATAGTCTCTTTCTTAAAAAGATCAGAGGTAAATAATATGCGTGAGATTTTGGATCATTTTGATATGCCATTGAATAAAAAGATTTCTGTTCAACAGACTCAAAATCTTTCATGCCAATCACACCCAAAACGATTTTATAAACAAGTGAAAATTGCTTGTGAGGAAAGAGGTTTTACTATCTTATTAGATGAACGTTCTGTTAAAACGCCCGCAAGGCGTCATTTTCATGTGCCAACACAAGTATTTGCTGAATTCGTTGCTCAAGAATTTGAGAGTCAACAGCACGTTGTTGATCCGGTAAAAATGCCGATGACACGTTTGGTTAATACTGTTATTGATGGTATCGCTGATGATATGCAGGCTGTGTTTGAAGATTTATTGCGTTTCGTTGCATGTGATATGATCTTTTATCGTGCGCAGACACCTAAAGAGTTGGTGCAAAAACAATCTGAACAATGGGATCCTTTATTAGATTGGGCAGAAGAAAAATTGGGTGCGCGATTTTATTTGACAGAAGGGCTAATGCATGTGGAACAATCACCAGAAACGCTTCAAGCAGTCAGTAATTATTTACGTAGAGTGGAATCTCCTTATATGCTTGCTGCACTTCATCTGATGACGACCTTAACAGGGTCTGCTCTCATTGCTCTTGCTGTTGCTGCGGGAAAGATTGATGCTGATCATGCATGGTCTATTGCCCATTTAGATGAAGATTGGATGATGGAACAATGGGGAACGGATAAAGAAACAATAGCACGCCGTGCTCATAAAAAAGTTGAATTTAATGCTGCGGTTACAATTGCTACAGTATGTTTATAAGATTTCTTTATTTCCTTGAGCTTTTTAAAGAAACATCTCTCAAAGAGTACCCAAGCCCATTTCACGGTGACAACCATGAATGGTATAACGATAAAGCCATTGAACACCACCATCTTTACGCTTGTGAAGAAGCAAGCCAGTACCATCATACACTTTACCAGCTCGTAGGTGTTGCGAACAGTCCTTGGTATTTGAGAGGGTTCATAAGAGGCATTTTTAGTTCTTTCTTGTACAGTTTTTACTCATATGCTAGCCCCGTTTTTGACACACAAGGAAATGGTCTTTATTGATTCAATATACACAGATTTGAAATGAGAGAATCTTACGATATTTAGCTTTCTAATTCATTTATAAATCAATGTGTTGTTTTTGCTGTTACATTATTTTTGTGATTTTGAGAGGATTGATTTTTACTTTTTCAAGTCCAGGAAATATTTCATTGGTTATGTTTAAGATTGCTTCGTCATTACCACGGATAAAATACCATTCATTATCGTGAAGGAGGGCAATAATTTCAGTTTGAATAGAGCATTTTTTTCCAGCATTTGTTGCGGTTACAAGCTCCACGGGTATAACAAAATAAGGAATGCCATTATCAAGTGTCCCTTCACGTTTTTGTTTTTGATCAATGTTGATTGTTTCAATCTTGTAACTTTCTGCCAACCGTTCTATTTGGCTTTTCATAATTTGTAGAAATTGTGATTGATTAAGATTTTTTTTGGCGGTTAAGCGGTTGATGATTTGGGGAGGAATAGCATTTAAGATGGCATTTGCATCGGCATTTTTAAGTGCTTTACTATAAGCAGATGTTGCTTTCTCAAGAGTTGTAAGCATTTGGTTGGTTATTGTATGTGCTTTAGTTGTTGATGTGATAAAGACAATGCATAAAAGAACGGGAACGAGAAAACAAATTCGCGGCATTAGAAACCTTTGTTAATTCATTTGAAGAGATTCAACGCATTATAAAGGAAAAGCGGATGAGCAAAAAGCCTCTTGCGCTTTTGCATGAGACGAATATCCACAAAAATGGAGGCTTTTGCCTCCATTTTTAAAATCAAAAGAATGCGTATTAATTGTTTAAACAGAATAGTACATATCAAATTCAACAGGATGGGGTGTTGTTTCGTAACGCAAGACTTCTTGCATCTTTACTTGAATGAAGGAATTAATCTGATCATCATCAAAAACGTCGCCAGCTTTAAGAAAGCCACGATCTTTGTCAAGTGCTTCAAGCGCTTCACGCAGGCTTCCTGAAACAGTAGGGATTTCTTTAAGTTCCTTTAAGGGAAGATCATAAAGATCTTTATCCATAGCATGTCCGGGATGAATTTTGTTTTTGATACCGTCAAGACCAGCCATTAAAAGGGCTGCAAATGCCAAATAGGGATTTGCTGTTGGGTCTGGAAAACGAACTTCTACGCGTTTTGAATTTGGTGAGGAGCTCATTGGAATACGGCAAGATGCAGAACGATTACGTGCTGAATAGGCAAGAAGAACAGGAGCTTCATAACCAGGAACCAAACGTTTATAGGAGTTTGTGGATGGGTTGGTAAAAGCATTTATTGCTTTTGCGTGCTTAATAACACCACCGATAAAAAACAGACAGGTTTCTGATAGTCCAGCATATTCATTTCCTGCAAAAATGGGTTTGCCATCTTTCCAAATGGAAATGTGGACATGCATTCCAGAGCCGTTATCACCAAAAACTGGTTTTGGCATGAAGGTTGCTGTTTTCCCATAACTGTTTGCTATTTGATGTACAACATATTTAAAAATTTGCATCTTGTCAGCCTCGCGAACAAGTGTATCAAAACGAATACCCAATTCATGTTGGCCCGCTGCTACTTCGTGATGGTGTTTTTCGACCTGTACACCCATATCTTTGAGTGCTGTGAGCATTTCAGAACGCATATCTTGGCAAGAATCAATCGGCGGAACAGGAAGGTAGCCTCCCTTTATTCGTGGGCGATGCCCTAGATTTCCTGTTTCATATTCCGTATCATCATTAGAGGGAAGTTCACTTGAATCGAGTTTAAACCCTGTGTTGTAAGGGTCCGTTTTATAGCGCACATCATCAAAGATAAAAAACTCTGCTTCTGGACCCACATTGATTGTATCTCCAATGTTTAAAGATTTCATATAAACCTCAGCCCTTTTGGCGATAGAACGAGGATCTCTACGATAAAATTCACCAGAGACAGGGTCAAGTACGTCACAAAATATGACCAAAGTAGATTGAGCAAAAAAAGGATCAATATGTGCTGTTGCTGGATCTGGCATTAAAACCATGTCAGATTCATTAATTGTTTTCCAACCAGCAATTGAAGAGCCATCAAACATAACACCATCACTAAAAGTATCCTCGCTGATTTCTGCGATATCCATTGTGATGTGATGCAATTTTCCTCGTGGATCAGTAAAACGTAAATCAACAAAACGGATTTCGTTGTCTGCAATCTGTTTGATAATATCTGATGCGGTTGTCATATTCAATTTCCTTAATGTGGCGTTGAGGTGGATAAAAAGACTAATTTTTTCGTTATCTATTAAAGGGCATCGATCCCAGTTTCGTCAGTCCCTATACGAATGGCATCATCAATGGAAAAGACAAATATTTTTCCATCTCCTATATGTTTAGTTTGGGCTGCTTTACGTATTGCATCAACAGTTTGTTCCAGTTTGTCATCGGACACGACAATTTCAATTTTTACTTTAGGGAGAAAGTCAACAACATATTTCGTCCCACGATAAAGTTCTGTATGTTCCCTTTGACGACCAAAACCTTTCGCTTCTGTTACTGTAATACCATGTAACCCAATTTTTTGAAGCGCTTCTTTCACTTCATCAAGTTTGAAAGGTTTTATAATGGCTTCAATTTTTTTCATGCTGAAATTATCTCCAACGTTATTTTGTCTTTTTAGACTGCATCACATTATATTGACAACTGTAAGATGTCCAACAGATACTTTGTGCACAAAAAGTCGGAAATGATGATACTATATATTCTTGGAGAGGCGCTTCTTTTGTAAAATTAAAGTGAAATATTATTGCTTTGGAAAAAACTTATAATCCTTATAAGCGAATCAAAATAATATCATTAAGAGAGTTTGCTTCCTTTTTGGGGGATAATGCATTGACTTATAAGGATAATTAGACGTTTTCTATATGGCATGAGGAATTCTAATAGCGTAAGATTTTCTCATTTTAGATCGTCTCATCAAAGCTATATCCTTGTATATCAAGAGATATGAGTGTGTGGATAAAAACATTTGAAAAAGGAATATAAATGCTTTTTATGAAAGCTCTCGATAACCAAAGGTTATTACAATATTAGAGATTAGGGGAGAGCGCAAATATTGGAAATGAAGGTGTTAGTTTGCACTTGCTTAAAAGCGCAAAGATAGTGGTGTATAATAATTAATTTACCATTCTCAGGTAATGTCGTGAACTGGATTTGGGAGTGTTGAAAAATATTTTTTAAAACAAACGTGTGAATTGGCAACGCAAATATATTCTATTTGGGGCGTTTTGTTTTTCGTGAGGAGCGAGATCTCATTAAAGAATGCGATAAACAAAAGCGTGAAGCAATGCGCAATCTTCATTCTTTTTAAAATATTGCTGTGGATGTTTTTGAAAATCGTAAAGATGAATTAAAAGGGGAGGGTAAAGATGGAAACTGGTTTATACCCTTAAAACTTCATATCCTTTCAAAATTAGGTTGTCTTCTCGTTTCAGAGATTACACCCAATAGAGCTATGCAATATGTTTGCCGCTATTTGACAATACAAAAACTAAAATAAAACAGCTTATAAAGCGCTAAATTGTTTTTAGTCTTTGCTTCCAACATGTTGCACCACTGGAATTAGGTGTTGGTTTACAGGTAATAATAAAAGTACAGGCTTTGTTCGTATGCTGTATTTTATAAGGGGAAGCATTTTTAAGAATTGGAATTATAGAGGGATGGGCGCAGTAAAACATCTTTTAGAAATTTTCCTGTATAGGAAGCGGGAATTTTAATAATGTCTTCAGGGCGTCCAATTGCAACGATTTCTCCACCGCGATCTCCACCTTCTGGTCCTAAATCAATAATCCAGTCGGCTGTTTTTATAACATCAAGGTTATGTTCAATGACGATGACTGTGTTGCCTTGCTCGACTAGTTCGTGAAGCACTTCAAGAAGTTTGGAAATATCATGAAAATGTAAACCTGTTGTCGGTTCATCCAAAATATAGAGTGTACGTCCCGTTGTTTTACGTGAAAGCTCTTTCGCAAGTTTTACACGTTGTGCTTCTCCACCAGAAAGTGTGGTTGCTTGCTGTCCTACTTTTATGTAACCCAATCCTACTTTAATGAGAGTTTCCATTTTATTATGAATAGCGGGAATAGCTTGGAAAAATTCTTCTGCCTTTTCAATTGTCATATCCAAAATATCGGCTATAGACTGTCCTTTGAATTTTATTTCTAGTGTTTCTCGGTTATAGCGTTTTCCTTTACAGACATCGCAAGTAACATAGACATCAGGTAAAAAATGCATTTCAATTTTGATGACTCCATCACCTTGACATGTTTCGCAACGTCCTCCTTTAACATTAAATGAAAAACGCCCAGCTTTGTAACCGCGGGCTTTTGATTCTGGAAGATCGGCAAACCACTCACGAATCGGTGTAAAAGCACCTGTATAGGTTGCGGGATTAGAGCGTGGGGTGCGTCCAATAGGGGACTGGTTGATATCAATGACTTTATCAAGAAATTCTAGTCCTTCAATTTTGTCATAGCTGGCAGGGCTGTGATGAGAGCCCATGATATGATGTGATGCTGCTTTGAAAAGCGTTTCAATAAGAAATGTTGACTTTCCTCCTCCAGAAACACCAGTTATGCATGTGAAGGTTCCAAGAGGGATGTTCGCATTGATATTTTTGAGGTTATTGCCTTTGGCGCCAATGACTTTAAGTGTTTTCGTTTTTGATATTTTGCGTCGCTCTGTCGGCATTTTAACAGCCATTTTTCCTGAAAGGTATTGGCCTGTGAGAGAGGCTGAATTTTCTATAATTTCCTGCGGTGTTCCTTGTGCTACGATTTTTCCACCATGAACGCCCGCGGACGGCCCCATATCGACAACATAGTCTGCCGTGAGAATAGCATCTTCATCATGTTCAACGACAATAACTGTATTGCCAAGATTGCGCAAATGCTGCAGCATTTCCAAAAGGCGTTCATTATCGCGTTGGTGTAAACCGATAGATGGTTCATCTAAAATATAAAGAACGCCTGTAAGACCAGAACCAATTTGAGATGCTAATCGAATACGTTGGCTTTCTCCCCCTGAAAGCGTTCCTGAATTTCGAGACAAGGTAAGATATTCCAATCCTACATGATTTAAAAAAGCCAAACGTTCACGAATTTCTTTTAAAATACGTACGGCGATATTACGTTGTTTTTCTGTGAGATATTGATGAACATTGGCAAACCAATCATCTGCTTGTGAGATGGAAAGATCTGATATTTGCCCAATATGCATTCCGTTGATTTTTACAGCAAGTGCCTCTGGTTTTAAACGATAACCGTGACAAGCCGGACAGGGCGAAGAAGACATATAACGTTCGATTTCTTCTCGAGACCAAGCAGAATCGGTTTCTTTCCAGCGTCTCTCCATATTAGGGATGATTCCTTCAAAAGGTTGGGTCGTTTTATGCGAACCAGAATTATTTTTATAGATAAAAGAAATTTCATCTCTTTTTGTACCGTAAAGAATAGCCTGTTGTGCTTCATTAGAGAGTTCACACCATTGATCTGTGAGTTTGAAACCGTAAGCTTTTCCTAATGCTTCTAAGGTTTGTTTATAGTAAAGTGAATCTGATTTAGCCCAAGGGGCAATGGCGCCATTCTTGAGGGTAAGATTTTTATTGGGCACAATTTTCAGTGGATCCATTGCTTTTTTTATGCCCAGTCCATCGCAGAGAGGACAGGCACCAAAAGGATTATTGAACGAAAAAAGGCGTGGTTCAATTTCAGGGATAGAGAAACCAGATATAGGGCAAGAAAACTTTTCTGAAAAAATGAGCCGTTTGTGTGTATCATTTTTTGATTTATGAGCAGATTCCTTTGTCGTTTCTTTTGGTGTCAAGGGGTGATCTGTCATTTCAGCAATGGCAAGTCCATTTGCTAGCTGTAAACAGGTTTCTATACTATCAGCTAAACGAGAGGTGATATCCTTTTGTACAACAATGCGGTCTACCACGACATCGATGTCGTGTTTATATTTTTTATCAAGAGGTGGAATATCAGCGATTTCATAGAATTTTCCATCAACTTTAGCGCGTTGAAATCCTCTTTTTAAAAGTTCTGTTAGCTCTTTTTTATATTCTCCCTTTCGTCCTCGCACCAAAGGGGCCATAATAAAAATTCGCGTTCCTTCTGGTAAGGACATAATTTGATCCACCATTTGGCTTACTGTCTGGCTTTCAATAGGAAGTCCTGTCACAGGAGAATGAGGAATGCCAATACGGGCAAAGAGAAGACGCATGTAATCGTGGATTTCAGTAACGGTACCTACCGTTGAACGAGGATTGCGACTGGTTGTTTTTTGTTCAATGGAGATAGCGGGAGAGAGACCGTCTATGCGGTCGACATCGGGTTTTTGCATGACTTCCAAAAATTGGCGTGCATAGGCTGAAAGGCTTTCGACATAGCGACGTTGTCCTTCAGCGTAAATTGTATCAAACGCTAAGGATGATTTCCCTGATCCAGAAAGTCCTGTTATAACAATGAGTTTATCACGAGGCAGATCGAGATCAATATTTTTAAGGTTATGCTCACGTGCACCGCGAATGGAGATATATTTTTGATGAGTCATACTTTATCCTTGGCATATGTGGCAAAAATTGAGCACCTAAAATGGAATAAAACTGTTTTTTTAGAATTACAATGTGTTTAACTGCTTTAATGCAAAAGGAAGGTATAAGTTTTGTGAAAAAAATACAAATAAGCAGCTTTTTATTCTCTCGTGGTGGAATAAACTATGCGTTTTTATCATCTTTTGTTATAATTACACTGAATACAATATTGGTAAAGGATAGCAATACCTATATTGATGGTCAATTGCGATATGTAAATTGAAGGTCAAGATGGTTATAACTGTTATAGAACAGAGTATTTTACAAATTAAAATTTTGGAGTTTATGCGATGGCTGGTAGCCTTAATAAAGTTATTTTAATTGGTAATCTTGGTGCGGACCCTGAAATCCGCCGTTTGAATTCTGGTGATCAAGTGGCAAATCTGCGTATTGCTACTTCAGAAAGTTGGCGCGATCGGAATACAAATGAGCGAAAAGAACGCACTGAGTGGCATAGTATTGTTATTTTTAATGAAAACCTTGTCAAAGTTGCAGAGCAATATTTAAAAAAGGGGAGCAAAATTTATATTGAGGGGCAGTTACAGACACGAAAATGGCAAGATCAAAATGGAAATGACCGTTATACGACAGAGGTTGTTTTGCAAAAATACCGTGGTGAATTACAAATGCTTGATGGGCGCGGAGCAGCGGGTGGAGAGCAAGGAGCAAGTCAAGGGGGGAGTTACAGTGGTGACTTTGCTAATAGTAGTTCAAATCAAAGAAATACTTTTGGTCAAAATAATAACCAATTAGGAGAAAGTTTTTCACACAAATTAGATGATGATGTTCCTTTTTAAAAGGCTTTAAAGTTGCAGTATTATGATTGCTTTATGGTTTGTTTGTTTTAGATTTTTGAAGTTTAGCAAAGTGAAAGTTGTTAATTATTATTGGTAATTTAAAATATAAATTAATAACATCTTGAAAAATATTGTTAAATTTCTTTTTTGTTATGGGAGAGAAATTAGCATTTTTGTGTATTTTTCGATATAAACCGATATAAATAAAGTGAAATGATTCTTTTTTGAAAGTTTTTAAATTGTGACCGATCTTACTCCACACCCAGAACGTGATGTGCTGACCGGTATTGAACCAATCAGTATTATTGATGAAATGCAACGCTCCTATCTCGATTATGCGATGAGCGTGATTGTTTCGCGTGCACTCCCTGATGTCCGTGATGGTCTTAAGCCTGTTCATCGACGTATCCTTCATGCTATGAATGAGATGGGGCTTTCTTTCAATAAGTCGTATCGTAAATCTGCTGGTGTTGTTGGTGAGGTTATGGGAAAATTCCATCCTCATGGTGATGCTTCAATTTATGATGCTTTGGTGCGTATGGCGCAGGACTTCTCTTTGAGAAATCCATTGATTGATGGTCAGGGGAATTTTGGTTCCGTTGATGGTGATCCACCTGCAGCTATGCGCTATACTGAGTGTCGTTTAGAAAAAGTTTCAGAAGAACTTTTAGCTGATATTGATAAAGATACTGTTGATTTTCAGGATAATTACGATGGGCGTGAGCGTGAACCAGTTGTCTTGCCAGCACGTTTTCCCAATCTTTTGGTTAATGGGTCAGGGGGAATTGCTGTGGGAATGGCAACCAATATTCCTCCCCATAATCTTGGTGAAGTCGTTGATGGTTGTATCGCTTTGATTGATAATCCTGATATCACACTCGATAAAATAATTGAAATTATTCCTGGTCCGGATTTTCCTACAGGGGGTATTATCCTTGGCCACTCTGGTGTCCGTTCAGCTTATGAAACAGGGCGGGGTTCAATTATTATGCGTGCTAAAGTTGATATTGAAGAAATTCGTAGTGGTCGGCAGGCAATTATTGTGAGTGAGATCCCTTATCAAGTTAATAAGGCCACAATGATTGAGAAAATGGCCGAATTGGTGCGCGATAAACGCATTGAGGGAATCTCTGATTTACGTGACGAATCGGATCGTGATGGATATCGCGTTGTTATTGAGTTGAAAAAAGATGTTGTTGCGGAAGTTGTTTTAAATCAATTATATCGTTATACGCCGCTGCAAACTTCCTTTGGTTGTAATATGGTTGCGTTGAATGGGGGAAAACCCGAACAAATGACGTTGCTTGATATGCTTCGTGCATTTGTTTCTTTTCGGGAAGAAGTTGTCAGTCGGCGAACAAAATATCTTTTGCGTAAAGCGCGTGAGCGGGCCCATGTTTTGGTTGGTCTTGCCCTTGCAGTTGCCAATATTGATGAAATTATAGCGCTTATTCGCAAAGCTCCTGATCCACAGACAGCACGTACACAATTAATGGAACGACGTTGGCCAGCGATGGATGTCGCGCCTTTGATTAAACTTATTGATGATCCTCGTCATATTATCCACGAGGATGGTACTTATAATCTCTCTGAAGAACAGGCACGTGCTATTTTAGAATTGCGTTTGCAACGATTGACAGCCCTTGGACGTGATGAAATCGCTGATGAATTGAATAAAATTGGTGTGGATATTGCTGATTATCTTGATATCTTAGCATCGCGCGTACGCATTATGGGTATTGTTAAGGACGAGTTGAGTGCTCTGCGTGAGGAATTTGCAACACCGCGGCGTACCGTATTTGGTTTTGGTAGCGCTGAGATGGAGAGTGAAGATCTGATCGCGCCAGAGGATATGGTCGTAACGGTGAGCCATAGTGGCTATATTAAGCGCGTACCTCTTAATACCTATCGTGCGCAACGTCGTGGTGGTAAAGGGCGTTCTGGTATGTCCACGAAGGATGAGGATTTTGTAACACGGTTGTTTGTCGCCAATACGCATACTCCGGTTCTTTTCTTTTCATCACGTGGGATTGTTTATAAGGAGAAAGTTTGGCGTTTACCGCTAGGTACACCGCAATCACGTGGGCGGGCTTTGATCAATATGCTTCCCTTACAACAAGGTGAACGCATTACGACAATTATGCCTTTGCCTGAAGATGAAGCAAGCTGGAGCGCATTGGATGTCATGTTTGCGACAACACGTGGAACTGTGCGTCGTAATAAGTTGTCAGATTTTGTTCAGGTCAACCGTAATGGTAAAATTGCAATGAAACTTGATGAGGAAGATGAAATTCTTTCTGTCGAAACTTGTACAGAACATCACGATGTCGTTCTAACAACAGCGAATGGACAGTGTATCCGTTTTCCAGTTGTTGATGTGCGTGTCTTTGCGGGGCGTAATTCTGTGGGAGTTCGTGGTATCAATTTGGCTAAAGGCGATAAAGTCATTTCAATGACAATTTTAGAGCATGTCGAGGCAACGTCCATTGAACGTTCTGCTTATATTAAACGTGTCATGAATGAGCGGCGTGCTGCTGGTGCAGATGCTGATGTTGAAGATATTGTCATTCTGGATGATGAAGATGGGGGTGTTGAAACAGAGTTAACAGATGAACGTTATGCAGAACTTCATGCACGTGAACAAATGCTTTTAACAGTGAGTGAATTTGGTTATGGTAAACGTTCTTCTTCCTATGAGTTCCGGATTTCGGGGCGTGGTGGAAAAGGGATTCGTGCAACAGATCCATCTAAAACAGCTGAAATTGGTAAATTAGTAGCGGCTTTTCCGGTGAAGGCGCAAGACCAAATTATGTTGGTGTCAGATGGGGGGCAGCTTATTCGTGTCCCTGTTGAGGGAATTCGTACTGCTGGGCGCTCAACTAAGGGAGTCACAATTTTTAATACAGCCAAAGGTGAAAGAGTCGTATCGGTTGAACGTATTTCTGAGCCTGAAGATGATACGAGTTCATTGGATGATGAAGGTGAGAAGCATTCTGATACGATTGATATGAGCGAAGAAAAGTAATTTTTAAGAGGAAGGAGTAAAATCATGAAAATTGCTCTTTACGCAGGTTCGTTTGATCCTCTTACAAACGGTCATCTTGATGTTTTAAAAGGGTGTTTTGTGTTAGCTGATAAGGTGGTCGTCGCTATAGGTATACAGGGTGACAAAAAAGCACTCTTTAGCTTTGAAGAGCGTGTTGGTTTTATTACCCAAGTAGGGAAAGACTTGTTTGGTGCAGATTCTAATCGATTGCAGGTTCTTTCATTTAATAACCTTCTCATTGATAAGGCACGTGAAGTTGGTGCTTCATTTCTCGTTCGCGGATTGCGTGATGGTACTGATCTTGATTATGAAATGCAAATGGCAGGGATGAATGGCATTCTGGCTCCTGAATTGCAAACTGTTTTTTTGCCGGCAAGTGTTTCTGGGCGTGCGATAACGTCTACATTGGTCCGTCAAATTGCCTCTATGGGAGGTGATGTGACACCATTTGTGCCGCCCAATGTTGCACAAGCTTTGCGCTCGAAATTCCAGTCTTTAAAGGAGAATAAGTGTGTTTCGTAGAATTTTTGCTGTTTTGATATGTGTATTTTGTTTTTTTTCATTGTCCGCTGTCGCTGGTAATTCTAGTCCAGCGAGTGATTCAAGCCTTCTTGTTTTATCTCTCAACAACGGTGATGTTGTTATTCGCCTGCGTCCTGATTTGGCACCAAAACATGTTGCGCAAATCAAAAAACTAACAGAGGAAGGGGCCTATAATAATGTTGTGTTTCATCGTGTAATTCCTGGCTTTATGGCGCAAACTGGTGATGTAGAATTTGGAAAAAAAGGCAGTAGAGATTTTGATCTGAAACGCGTTGGTATGGGGGGATCAAATTATCCCAATATACCGGCTGAGTTTTCAAAGCAGCCATTTAAGCGTGGTACTGTTGGGATGGCACGTTCACAAGATCCAGATTCCGCGAATTCTCAGTTCTTCATTTGTTTTGATGATGCTGCTTTTTTAAACGGTCAGTATACGGTTGTTGGAGAAGTAATAAAGGGGATGGATGTTGTTGATAAAATTAAAAAAGGTACCACAAGTAATAATGGATCTGTAGAAAATCCAGATGTTATTAATACTGCTACTTTACAAGTTGAGAGATGAAGCAAAGGAACTTTTCATATGATTGAGGATAAAAATCCGGAAAATACTTTAATTCTTGAAACAACAAAGGGCAGAGTTGTTATTGAGCTTTTTGCTGATTTAGCGCCTTGTCATGTTGCACGTATCAAAGAACTTGTCCGTGAAGGTGCTTATGATAATGTTATTTTTCATCGCGTTATTGATGGCTTTATGGCGCAGACTGGAGATGTGCAATTTGGAAAGAAGGATGGTGAAAAATTCAATTTATCACGTGCTGGTATGGGGGGGGCAGAAAAACCAAATTTAACAGCAGAGTTTTCAAATCTTTCTCATAAGCGTGGGACAGTTTCTATGGCGCGTAGTCAGAATCCAAATTCTGCTAACTCTCAGTTTTTTATTTGTTTTGCAGATGCTCCGTGGCTTGATCGTCAATATTCCATATGGGGGCAGGTTGTTGAAGGTATGGAAAATGTTGATAAAATTAAACGTGGTGAACCTGTTGCAGACCCAGATTCAATTACCAAAGCCATTATTGCTGCGGATGTAGAATAGTATAAATTATATTGGTTTCAATTGTAAGTTTCTAAGAGAAAATTCTCCTATCTGATATAGGGTGGCGATCAGGGATTACAGCTTGAATTCCTAACAGAGTTCGGCTGCTATGCCTTTATTCTTTCTACCAAGCTTCTTTTAATTTATGGATTTAGAGAATTTTGTTTGCTGTATTGGGGAAAGGTTGTGATTTGTTTGGGTGTTTTCTCGAACGAAGAGACAGCTCAATTGGGTGGAAGACGTAAAGATGAAAATAAAAGGCTCATCTTGCTCTCTCCTTTTTAATTCAGCTTTACTTTTTCAAAAGTATCTAAAGCAATGTCTTTTAAATAATGAAGATGACGCATTGCCTTATGCTTTGGTTCCTCTTGTTTTTTAATAAGAGGAACACTCATTACGTGGAATAAAGCGCCCCAAATAGAGTTGCGCATTTACGCGCTTTTTTAAAGAAACATCTCTCAGTGTATACCAACATTCATTTAAACTCCCTCATCTTTATGCTTGTGAAGGAGCAAGCCAGTATCATCATATGCTTTTTTCAGCCTCCAATGTTATAATAGAGCCTTTGGTATGTGTAGTTTGACAGTAAGTGGGAAGAGGTGGGATTAGTTAGGAATGCGTGATAATTTACTATTTTATGTATAAAATTTAGCATTAAATGCGTATTTTGTCAAAATGGATTTTGACACTTGAAATTGCCAAAAAGAGCTAAAAATAACGAAATTTGGAATTTTGGAGCAAAAATGATAAAAGGCTTTGAAAGATCTTTTAAAATCCTTTGAAGATTTTTAAAAAGTCTGTGAAATCCCAGAAAACCGCCTTTGAAGACCCTTTGAGAGCCCCTTAAAAATCATTTGAAAAAAATAAATTGATGCAAAACCCGATGATAAGCTACAGTATGTGAGAATCTTAAAAAAGTGCTTTTTTTAGTGTTTTTATTTACACGTTAATCTCTCTTGTGATGTGCAAGAAAATGATTTTAGTTATTTTAACATATACAGATTTACAATAAGAGAAGCTAGCCCTTCATTCAACATATAGAAATAGATTATTATTATAAATCAATATATTGATGATGTTTCTAAATATTGTCGTTAATAGAATATTCTATCAAAGTTTGGCTTTTGCATCTTAATACGGTTTGTTCAATGTAATTTGAGTATGAATAGCCCATTTTATTGTGCTTACTATTTATAGGGTTCGTCGTTTTTTACAATTGTTTTTGCGTTTCATAATAGGTGGTTCATTTTATTTTTATCCCATGTGGGTAATGATCTTACAGTTTAATTAAGGATTTTTCCTGTTAGATTGAATGAATTATTTTTTCATGCTTGTGCTTTTTAAAAAATTTTGATGAATCTATCAATGTGGATGATACAAGGTAAGGTTTTAAAATAGAGTATTACATTTGTGATGTTGGTTGTCTTGTACAATCTGGAGAGCCTTTTAACGCCATATTATACGAATATATTGCGCAAGATAATGAAAATAAAATCATGATTTTTTTTATTTGCAATTGCAATGGAGCAAAGATGTAATCTCTAGGCTTGTGTTTTATGAAGTTATATCTAAATAACTTTAGAGATAGGTTTCTTTCTAGATTAGTACATTGATTTATAACGGATAAATTATTATTTTGTCCATTGAAAGAGCGCTTTGAATATTGTAAGATTTTCTTATTTCAATTTCTCTTATATTGACTTCTTCTCCATCCTAAAGGGTGAATTTTCTACAAGTGTCGGTTTGTAAGCCTTTCTTTTTTCACGGTAGGGGTCTCTTACAGATTATTCATGCGGTTGAATTAATCAAAATCATCCCTTTTGCTCGTCACAAATGAGATTGGCGTGGGGAAAAACTATTGGAAAAAGCTCCCTTTTATGAATTATCTCAAGGGCTATCTCAATGTTGTGAACGGATAAATGATAATATGCATTTGCACTTTTATTAAGCGTAAGGCTCTCGGTGCCCGATAGATGAAAACTTTTTATCTGTAAAAGTTAAAGAATATTGTAAGTTGTACAATGCGTTCATAACTTTCTTCTATTCGTACGAAATTATTACTTATGAAAGTACGTAAAGATGAGATTGTTGAGATAATAATTTTGCAGTTCTGTTAAGGCTTTAGTGCGTTAAGCATAGGTATTTTGAGGTGTGATATTATAAGGATTTTACTTGTTTTCTGGAGCTAGATTATCACTTTTATTATGTTGATTTCTTAACAAGAAATGTTCTTTTATCTCGTTTAATTTTTGATGCTGATTACAATATTGAGCGAATCAAAAATTAATTCATAAAGCTTATGACAATGCTCGTAAGGGGATATCTTTTTTCTTTCTATAGAGATATGCATTGATGGAATCAAAAAGACGAGAGTTATGATAAAGACATTTCATTATAGAAAAATTGCTCAAGATGGGTATGCACGTCGAGGCGAAATTATAACGGGGCGAGGATGCGTTCGTACACCCGCATTTATGCCAGTTGGGACGGCAGGAACCGTTAAGGCTATGTATATGGATCAAATTCGTGATCTTGGTGCAGATATCATTTTGGGAAATACTTATCATTTAATGTTACGTCCAGGAGCTGAACGTGTTGCACGTTTGGGAGGATTACACGAATTTTCACGCTGGAGCGGACCTATTTTAACTGATTCTGGAGGCTTTCAGGTGATGTCGCTGGAGGGAATCCGTAAAATTACTGAACAAGGTGTGATTTTTCGCTCTTACATTAATGGCGCTTACTATGAAATGAGTCCAGAGCGTTCTATCGAAATTCAAGGGCTTCTTGATGCGGATATCCAGATGCAGTTGGATCAATGTATTGCATTACCTGCCACTGAAAAAGAAATGGAAGAAGCTATGGAACTTTCATTGCGGTGGGCGCTGCGTTGTAAAACAGCTTTTGGAGATCAGCCAGATAAAGCATTGTTTGGGATTGTTCAAGGTGGTGATAATATGAAACTGCGTGAGCGTTCTGCTCAAGCATTAAAAGAAATGGATTTAAAAGGTTATGCTATTGGAGGGCTTGCTGTTGGTGAGCCGCAGAGTGTTATGACAGCAGTATTGGATACTACTTGTCCGATTTTACCAGAGGATAAACCACGCTATCTTATGGGAGTAGGGACACCTGATGATATTTTACAAAGTGTTGCTCGTGGTATTGATATGTTTGATTGTGTTATGCCGACGCGTGCAGGACGTCATGGTTTAGCTTTTACCCGCTTTGGTAGAATTAATTTGCGTAATGCGCGTTATGCAGAAGATCCACATCCTCTTGATCCACAGTCACTTTGTCCAGCAGCACATGATTATAGTTGTGCTTATTTGCATCATTTGATCAAATCTGGTGAATCTCTTGGGGGGATGTTATTGACTTGGAATAATCTTTTTTATTATCAACAACTTATGCAGGGAGTTCGTGATGCCATTGAGGAAGGTTGTTATGCTGATTTTTGCGCTGAAACGCGTGCTCTATGGGCACAAGGACGCTAAAATATTAATCGAAATATAGCACCTCATTTTTTTATTGAATTTATTCTCGCACTTACAAATTTAGCTAAAAATATGAAATTAGAAACATCTTCCAAAATTATAAAATCCACTATCTTAAGATATAACAGTGCGGTTTTATAGGGCATATATTCTCTTTCTAAGTACTATATAAAACAGAAACTGTTACTCCGGTACGCGCTACCTGATCCGGAGAAAAACAGTTTTTCTGTTTCTGATGACTGTTTACAGCAACAATGTTAATGAGGCGTTAGCGAACTCTTAAAGAAGTATGAAAATTGTACTTTTATGAGCTACTTGGTATTTTTTATTACTAAAGTTAAAGAATGGATTATATACAATCGAACAGATAAATTTTTAGAAAATTAAAATAAAGTTAAAATAAAATTACAACATTTTAAATGTTGTAATTTTATTTTTTAATTTTTCATATATAAATATTCTTTAAAATATATTTATGTAATATTATTAATATTATAAAACTATAGATATAATGTTATAATAAATTAAATATTAATCACGATAATTGTCATATTTATAAAATATCAATAAATATACTTATACAAAATTTGTTATATTTGTTTTTTGCTTTGTTTATATAATTTATCTGAAAATAATCATAATATATTTATGTGAATATTTTAATTTACAGATAGTGAGTTAGATATCTGATGCGATTCCTCTGTTAGATGAGGGAGGGCTAAAGATGTCTAAAAGAGGGTATTTAATAAATCTAGAAACCAAGCATCATTATCATGAGAATTTTTAAAAGAATCTATAATAATTTATAAAAATGGCATAAAGTTGAAATTATAACTTATCGATTTGGAGGGTCTGTATTCAGGTAGCAAAAATAAAGCAACAATAATTTTAGGGGAAACGTTTTATCTTTGTATCAAAATAATGATGAGATATTATTCACTTGTTGAAATGCATTCTTCAGCAAATTTTAGAATTATTTATAGGATATAGTATGTCGTTGCAAAATAAAGCTTTCATTGTAAAATTACAATGACTGAAAAGAGGAGATAAAGTTTATTATCTGGCAGATCTGATAAAAATAGGTAAATACGTCTGTGACCTTGAGGTTTTCAAAGGTTTTTCATTAAAGAATCTTACTTAAAGCTTCATAAAATGCTTTATATATCAAAATATTTCTAAAATTTTATTAGGGACTATTGGGCATGCGTATAACAATGTTTTGAATTTTTGTTTGTGTGTATTACAGATATCTACGGTTAAAACTCCTATCCAGAAGTGATGATATGAGGGATTCTTATCAACAAAAGGTTCTTGCATTGGGAATTGATTCGAGAATACGGCGTTTAATAATTTTAGCTCTTGCTGTGGGGAGTTTTGCTATTGGTACTGCAGAGTTTGTCGCAATGGGGCTACTACCAGAGATGGCACGAAGTTCCTATGTTGATATTCCTACCGCTGGTCAATATATTTCTGCTTATGCATTAGGAGTTGTGATTGGAGCACCTCTTTTAGCTGTGGCAACAGCTCAGGTATCACGCAAAACTGTTTTGATAGGATTGATGCTTTTTTATGCTTTAGCAAATATTGCTAGTGCCTTTTTTTCTGATTTTAGCATATTAGTCGTATTACGCTTTCTCAGTGGACTTCCCCATGGAATCTATTTTGGACTTGCGGCTATGGTTGCCTCTTCAATGGTCGAAATGAAAGAACGTTCTAAAGCTGTTGGATATGTTATGCTCGGCTTAACAATTGCAACCGTTTTGGGAGCACCCAGTGCTACTTGGATTGGTCAACTTATTGGTTGGCAGATTGCTTTTATCCTTGTGGGTATGATTGCTTTATTATGTAGCTTGCTTATTTGGAATTTTTTTCCTTGTGATTCAATTTTTCCAAAAACGAATCCTTTGCAAGAAATGGGTGCATTAAAGCAAAAGCAGGTGTGGTTTCTTTTGTTGATGGTTTCGGTGGGAGCGTCAGGATTATTTTCTGTTTTCACTTATATCAAGCCAACGTTAATGCATATTTCTGGTGTTTCACTTGAGTTGGTACCATTTATCATGCCTTTAGTTGGATTGGGTATGGTGGTAGGAAATCTCTTGGGGCCTAAATTAGCCGTTAAAATTGGTATTTCGCCGATGATATTTTTTTCTATGCTTTGGAGCGTATTTGTTTTTTTTCTTTTTTTCTTTTTATCCTATGCTCCGTTAACAGCGGCAATAGGATGCTTTTTTGTTGGAACTTCTTTTGCTGCTATGCCTTCTATACAAACAAAAATTATGGATGTTGCACTACAGGGACAGATTTTGGCAGGAGCATTAATGCAGTCTGCTTTTAATATTGCCAACGCTCTTGGTGCAGAATCTGGAGCATTAGTTTTAAAATTGGGCTATAGTTATGAATATACAGCTGTTTTAGGAAGTGTTCTAACTTTGTGTGGATTAATGGTTTTTTGCATCTCATGGTATATGGAGAAGCATGCTTAATATTTTTCATTTTTTAAATGAAGAAGGAATTTTTATATTTATTTTTAGTTATTGGAATGTCCTGTTGGTTTTTTTAATATGCAGTAAGAAATGCGCAGTGCTAATGGAATAGCAAGACAAAATAAAAGACCCATAAGCACTATAAGAAGAGTTTTTGCTGCTAAGATCATTCCTATTGTTCCTCCAGGATTAAAGAGGCCAGCAAGATTGGTGATAACTCCTGCTAGAGTTGCACTTAAGGCCGCTGAAAATAGTTGTACAGAGGTAAGGGATTCACTGGCACGGAGAGCATCTTCATCATTTGCACATTGTAAGATCCTTGTGAGCAAATGTGGCCATGCTATGCCCGCACTGATTCCAATAGAAAACAGTGCTAAGCAGATCATAAAAATATATTCAAGTGTGGAAACTTCTGTTGGAATGAGCCATAAAAGAATAGCTATGCCTAATAGTTTTAATAGGGGGGAGTATATAATGATGTTGCGAATTTTTTTTGCCGATACACCAGCGCTTGAGAGGGCTCCACATGTCCATCCTAGGCTCATAAGTGCTGCTATGTAACCAGCAAGAAGTGGAGTTTGTCCATGAAGCTCTTGAAGAAAAAGTGGGAAATAAAGCTCCATACTATATACGACTGTCGTCATAACGAGTATTAATGCGTAAACAGGAAAAATTTCAGAAGAAAAAGAAAAGGATTTGCGTGGCAACATAGGATGAAGGGTAGATGATTCGATTTTTGCTAGGACAAAGAGGAGACTAAGTCCGATAACTAATCCGCAAATTTTGGCCATTGTTGTGTCCATAGCTCCTCCAACAGAAATGATAAAAATCAATAAGGTGAGTGTGAGAAGCTGGAGCAGAGGGAGAGGGGTTGTTGGAATATAATTTTCATTCTTTTGGGGTAAAAATTTAAAGGCTATGAGTGAGAATAATATAGCTAATGCACCAATGATCCAAAAAGATGCTCTCCACATGCCATAATATACAGAAATTCCTCCGATTGCTGGTCCTAACAAGGTTGATATTCCCCACATTCCAGAGATGACACTTAATGCGTGTGACCATAAAGATGGACTGAAAACAATACGTACCATGGAATAGGATAAGGATAACAAAGAACCACTTCCAAATCCTTGAATAAAACGTCCTATTAAAAATAATGGCATAGATGAAGAAATGCTGCACATGAAAGTGCCTAGGGTAAAGATAAGTCCAGAGAGAACATAAGTGTTGCGAGGACCTAATTTCCCTAATATTTTTGTTGCAAGTGAAGTCCCAAGAAGTGAAGCTGTAATAAAGACAGTTGCCACCCAAGAATAATATATTTCATTGCCAATATGATTCATAAGAGAGGGCAAAATAGTAATAACAATATAAACGTTGGTAGCGTGTAACACAACACCGCCTATAAACGTCAAAAAGCAAAGACCATTTTTACCTAATAAAAGCGCAGACCAGCTTTGTTTTTTCACTGTTTTTGCTATTTAATAAAATTTATCCTCTTTTTATTTATAAGGCAGTTCTTTAAATTTGCCAAGAGAAATTCAAAGCTCTGTTTAGAGCTTTGAATTTTAATTTAAGTAATAACTTAATTGCCCATTGCTTTTTTGAGATTCTCATCAATTTTATTGAGGAAACCTGTTGTAGAAAGCCACTTTTGTTTAGGCCCAATCAAAAGTGCGAGATCTTTAGTCATAAAACCTTCTTCGACGGTTTTAATACAAACTTCTTCCAATGTCGTGGAAAAGTTTTTTAACTTCTCATTGTTATCTAGTTTAGCACGGTGCGCTAGTCCACGCGTCCATGCAAAAATAGAGGCAATGGAATTTGTTGATGTTTCTTCACCTTTTTGATGCTGACGGTAATGGCGTGTTACGGTGCCGTGTGCTGCCTCTGCTTCAACAATTTTGCCGTCAGGTGTCATGAGAACAGAAGTCATGAGACCCAGAGAACCAAAGCCTTGGGCAACAATATCAGATTGGACATCACCATCATAGTTTTTACATGCCCATACGTATCCACCTGACCACTTTAATGCAGAAGCAACCATATCATCAATAAGACGGTGTTCGTAATATAATTTACGGTTTTCAAATCCAGTTTTAAATTCCGTATCGAATATTTCTTGAAAGATATCTTTAAAACGACCATCGTAAGTTTTTAGAATGGTATTTTTTGTTGAAAGATAAACTGGAACATTTCGTTGTAGTCCATAATTAAAGGATGCGCGGGCAAAATCACGAATTGACTCATCAAGGTTATACATAGCCATGGCAACCCCTGCGCTTGGAGCATCAAAAACATCATGTTCAATAACTTGATTATCATCACCGACAAATTTAATACTTAATTTTCCTTTTCCTGGAAATTTAAAATCTGTTGCTTTGTATTGATCACCAAAAGCGTGACGTCCGATAATAATTGGCTTTGTCCAGTTAGGAACAAGGCGAGGGACATTTTTACAGATAATGGGTTCGCGAAAAATGACTCCTCCTAAAATATTGCGGATTGTGCCATTAGGTGATTTCCACATTTTTTTTAGGTTAAATTCTTTAACGCGTGCCTCATCAGGTGTGATGGTTGCGCATTTTATACCAACCCCATATTTTTTGATAGCATTGGCAGAATCGATAGTTACCTGATCATTGGTTGCATCACGATTTTCGACGGAAAGATCATAATATTTTAGATCAATGTCGAGGTAGGGATAGATTAATTTATCTTTGATATATTTCCAGATGATGCGGGTCATCTCATCCCCATCAAGTTCAACAACGGGGTTTTCTACTTTGATCTTTACCATTAGAAATCCTTTTTCTTTTAAGCGATACTATTTGTATAACACTTTCAAGTTTATAATGAAAAGTAAAAACAGGGGAAAAAAGCATTCAAATATGAGCTTTTAGAATATATTATCAATAGAGTGTAAAATTTTGTTGGAGGGTTTAATTTTTGAAAAGAAGTGATGTGTTTGCAAATCTATAATTATTCTATGATTGATGAGGAATCTGTTTAATAGATAAGGTAGTTAGATCATCGGGGGATCAAGATTATACATTTTTATTATCAGAGATTCCATTTAATAAGTTGATCGTATTCTGAATTATAGTTTCTTGATTTGTTGTGTTAGGTGAATAAGAAACTATTTTTATATTGCTATTTCAATTTTAAGCTTACGGTCTGTTTGTTTATAAAAAGTTTAATGTGATAACAATGGCACTGTAATTAGAAATGCTTCATATAAAATGCGTTTGGGATAAACTTCAATTTTGAAGGTTGGAAAATACGCAAGGATATGACTTATAAAATTACCGTATCGCGAGCTAGAATCTTCTAATTTTTATGTTTTATCGATTCTTATTGTTATTAACTGTGCGCAGTAAAGCACTATCCTCGAAATGCAACAAAGAAATTAATCACCTAATGATTCTTGTATCCTTTTTACGAAGAGATTCCTTTTAAAATCTTATTCCCTCGTTTTTATTTATGCATCCCTCATTTTTAAAAACACAAATAAAATGAATATATTACACATAAAAAAAAGAAACATGGTACGCTTAAGGGATCTACAACAGCATTTTCGTAAAAAGAGCAATCTTATAAAACACGTTTTGTATGGAGAGGCGTGGTGAATAACACGATTATTTGTTTTGATCTAGGTACGAAGATGGGGTGGGCGATACGTGGTGCAAGTGGTGACATGTTCAGTGGTACCGTGAATTTTCAATCACGCCGTTTTGAAGGCGGTGGAATGCGTTACTTGCGTTTTAAGCAATGGCTTAATGAAATAAAGCAGACAGCAGGTCAAATTGACGCGGTGTATTTTGAAGAGGTGAGGTGTCATAAAGGTACAGATGCCGCGCATATTTACGGTGGTTTGTTAGCAACGTTAACGGCGTGGTGTGAACAGCATCAGATACCGTATGAGGGGATAGCAGTAAGTACGATTAAGAAAGCGATGACGGGGAAGGGGAATGCGTCGAAAGAAGAGATGATTAAGGCGATATGTTCCAAAGGTCATGCGCCTTGTGATGATAATGAAGCAGATGCATTTTCAAAGACGCGCGCTTTGTCATAAACCCAGCAATTTCCTTTGTGAGATAAGTTGCTTTCCTTTTCAATAAAGCCGCCTAGATCGCCAGCTTTAACATCCCCAAAATCTCTTAAAGCACAAATGCGATATAAGAAATGACCAGCTACGCAATCCATTTCACTAGTAAATTCATATTTTTTAGATATTTTTTTGTATTTTTTAAATTTAATTGTGTATTAATGTTATCATGTGCTTATGAAATGCTTCTTTTATATTTATATGCTTTTAGAGCTATATTATGGCTTTAGAAACGATTGCGTTATGCTTTGAATCTATACATTTATAATATTTAGAAACGCTCTCATAATGCGTATTTTTAGCTTTATAACCTATCATTTTTTTACTAAATGAATTTTAAATTTTTTGTGAATTTTGTTTATAAGAGGCTTTAATTTAAACGACCTTAATAGCACCACGCTCTTATAAAAAATGCCTTCATTTGCATTTTTGCTTTCTCTATAGCTGTTATGTTCTTTATAGCCATGGCATCATTTTCCATTTTCATAAGAGAAATGATAAATAGAATATATGATAATTATGATTTACTGCTTTTTATGAAAACATCTAAAGAGAGAATGATAATTATAGAGATGAGCAAAATCCCTTTTAATAAACTTTTGTCATTTTTGTCAGTTCTTTTTAGAACCTATATCATTTTTTTTAAATGAGAGAAAATTAAAATCATTATATTTCAATAAGTTAAGTTTTATGAATTTTTCAAAATACAACTTATTAAAATAGCCATAACAAATAAATACAACTGTAAATATATATTTGTCAGTTTATGTCAGTACATTGAATCGACAAAAGTGATCATTTAGTGAATGATTAAAACATGTCTTATGAGAGTATGTAACCTTTAAAGCCTTTCAAAAGATAGTTTGTAACTCATAAGAAATGTTATCAAGACTTTTATGGTACTTAGTTTTGAGGGTTTTAAGAACCTTCAAAACCTATAAGTAATATAAGAAAATGAATATACATAATTCTGTTTAAACAAAGCTTTTGAAAAGGATAAAGCTATCATTTTAGATTACGGTATAATCTTTTAAAGGCAATGTAAAAGAAGCGTATTCACTTTAAGATGGGATTTTTTAAAAGTCTTAAAGCAATCAAAATAAGAGTATTTAAAAGTGGAAATGATTTCTTTTTTAGAATAACGCATATTAGGATTGTATCTAATCAACTTAACAAGAGAGGTATAGATTATAGTTATAAGATTCTATACCCCTTGTGAGTTTAGCAAGCCAAGTCTATTCAGTTTCTCTAATTTCTAGTTTTGGTAGGTTCTTAACGATTTTCATTGTCTCTAAACTTACGGTAATAACCCTCTGAAATAACTCTAGAGGGTAGGCAGGGTTGCCAATGGTTTCAACAGCATAGCAATTAGCATCATTAACAATGCCACTCTTTTTATCAGTCTTAACACATTGACGCCCTATAACCCATTCAAGAGCTGGTTTACCATTAACGATATACTCATAAGCTTCAAGAGGGATATCTGTTATGGTAATATTGCTATTGTAAATAACTGTTGATTTATCTTTCTCTTTACCTGCTTTTGCAAATTGCATTTCAGTCACATAATAGAATTTTTCGGGATTAGAGATCTCTGTAACTTTTGGATTACCCTTTTTAAAAGTTACTGGATAAGGCTCTACATCTTCATAATTTACGTGCAAATGACCTAGTTCACGCCCTGCTGTTACAAACTTCCAAAAATCCTCAGCACTCTTTACGCAAGGAATGCGAGGTAATTCTTTGCATAAATTATGAGCATAACGAGCACGATAATCTTCTGAATGAAGTAAACCGTAAACATAATAGAACAAATCATCTTTAGTGATAGTTTCATTAGGATAAGCAGCTTTAAAATATGTTAGCCCTTCATCCGTAATGGCATCACGCTTTTGTAAATCAGCTGTTACGCTTGCTTCTGTAGAATTCGTAAATAAATGAGATTGCCTCTCATTTTTACTTTTTGAAACCGTAGTATTTTCGTAAATATAACGTGGAAAGCATTGACTACCATCTACCATATTCACATCAGGTACATTTTTAGCCATTAAAATAGAAAAACCACATCTTGCTCCTACAGTAGAAATTTGTATTACCTTATTATCAATCGCTTTTCCTATTGGGAATATACGCGGCATTCTGTAAACACCGTCGTTGAGATCCCGATTATAATAAAGCCACTGCTTAGTAAAAGGACGATAAAGGCTTTGAGTAAGGCAATCACCTTCAAAGTTAAAAGTCTTGCCTTTGTCCAAGTCTCGTTTGAGATTATGACTCCAACTAATTTTGCTTTCATCCGAATTGACAAAATTATTTACAGCATTTTTACGTATCTTGCGATCAATATGTCCATAAGCATTATTAAAACGTTCCACTTCGCTGTTATAGAATGTGATCATATTACTCATGTTGGTAGCTAAAGCTTTATAGCTTGAGTCATAAACCCAAAAATCACGACTCGTCATAATACCACGAGAAAACGTTTCAAAGAGTTTTTTACCATTAGGTTTCTTATCACCTATAGCTAGGAATGTTTCGAAACTCTCATCACGTTGATTGATCCAATCACCGTGCTTGTCTGGTGTAATTATTTTCCAACCGTCTTCACGTGTAATACCACCAATACTACCAAGGTATTGAAGCATCTCAAGTTTTTTTTCAGTGGAAAGATTATCACCAATATCATGATAGTAAATTTTACAAGGTCCAACAGCATTGGGATTTTTGATAAATAAGGTTACGGCAATACCAGTCATACTCCCATTGCCAAAAATATTCTCACCTTCATGAGCATTTCCATTGCTTAACATATTTTTACGAAGATCACCTCGTAAATTAAGTACATAAATACTCGTAAATTCTTTGGCTAAAGATTTTCGTAAACTATCCATTGTTGGCTTTTCTATATAGCTTGAACCAGAAACAAAGCCGATTATCCCAGCATTATCAATACGGTCGCTTGCCCAGCGAATGGCACGGATATAACTATCATAAAGCGCTCGTATATTCGTTACTTTAGATTGAGCAGCATAAGTTTCACGAATGCGGTCATCTAATATCGGATAAGGTGTATTCTTTGCATTATCGTTTTCGCTTTTTTGTCCTACCGAATAAGGAGGATTGCCAAAGATAACTTTGATATCCAGTTTCTTTTGATGTTTCAAATATTCACTGTTTTCTTTAAGTATACCGTCTATCAAATTTTTTTCTTTAAGCGTCTGAAACGTATCAGCCAAACCAATATGCTTAAAGGGAATATACTCTCCTTTCATAAGACTATGATACGTCGATTCAATGTTAATCGCTGCTATGTAATAGGCTAAGAGAACAATCTCATTGGCATGTATATCATGACGGAACTTATATTCCATATCCTCTGGTTTGATGAGATCTGATTGTAAAAGCCGTGTGATAAAGGTTCCAGTTCCCGTAAAAGGGTCTAGAATGGAGACACCCCGTGACCCCAAGCTTTTTCCAAATTCATGACGCAATACATCATCAACAGAATGAATGATAAAATCAACAACCTCAACGGGTGTATAAACAATTCCAAGCTTATCCGTGGTTTTCTTAAATGCCTTGGCAAAAAAACTTTCATAAAGTTTGATAATAAGATTCTGTTTTGCATGAGTTTCGGTAATACCTGCTGTACAGAACGTGACACTTTTGTAAAATTTATCAAGATCTTTGGTTTTTTCTTCAATGTTCGTTTTATCCAGTTCTCTTAAGATCTCGTCCATTGCTTGTGAAATGGCATTGTTCTGTACAAATTTATTGCCCTCAAACAAGGCTTCAAACACGGGACGCGTGACAAGATGTTGCGCTAACATCTCAATCGCTTCTTCTTGTTTGATATCGCTGTTGACGTTGTTCTTTAGTTCCTTATGAAATGTATCAAAAGCGTGAAAGGCTTCACTCTTTTCATCGGAAATCATATCTTTAAGATGATTGATATGGTTTTGAGCAATCTCAGCAAC
>NZ_JBHIRD010000007.1:77062-92944 GCF_042196905.1 Bartonella sp. AA89HNZF | reverse complement strand
CATCCTCATAGATTGGATGCCTCCTTTGAGGGTCGGAGGTATCCCTTGAGGGGAAGGATGCACTCTTTTTGAGGGCTGGAGTGCATCCTCATAGATTGGATACTGCCTCATGAGGGTTTGGCGGTATCCCTTGAGGGGAAGGATGCACTCTTTTTGAAGGCTAGAGTGCATCCTCTATAGATTGGATACTTGCCTCATGAGGGTTTGGCGGTATCCCTTGAGGGGAAGGATGCACTCTTTTTGAGGGCTAGAGTGCATCCTCTATAGATTGGATACTGCCTCATGAGGGTTTGGCGGTATCCCTTGAGGGGAAGGATGCACTCTTTTTAAGGGCTAGAGTGCATCCTTTCCATGGATTGAATGTACTCTTTGGAGGCCAAAGTACATTCATAGGGAAAGGCATATTCCATAAGAAACAGAGATAACAAAAAAATTTGTTTTTATATTTTATATTGATAGGTTGCTGTATTTGCGAGGGCTATTCATTCTTTATTCTCAATATTTAAGATGATTATGGGATAAGGGTTGTTCGTCAATACAATCGTAAAAGACGCTGAGTATTTTTATAAAAATTGAGATATTTTTGTGCCTTTTTCTTGTTTTTTTTGTGTTTACACAAGATATGCACGGCTTTTCAACAGTTTGTTTTTTTTAGCTTTGCTAATGGCGTTGGCTAAACACTTCAATTGTTTTAACTGCTTCAATAGCGTCTTAAAAAAACAGTGCGTTATAATATGACAAAATAAGTTGTATAATTTTTGATTCTTACGCGATGCTAGAAAAAGGGGAATGTTAGGAGAGATGTTGTCTATATTCTTAGTTTATCTCTTAAGTTAGGAAAATTAACATACTTTCCGAATCTATTTTTTATTCGGTTTAACGGTTAAAGAGCAATAGCTGAATGGAATCATACTTGTCTTATGTTTTTATTCTCACGCCTTAGATTTTTTCTCATAGGGATTTTATTTTTTAATGGGGGATTTTATTTTTTAATGGGGGATTTTACTTTTTAATGGGATTTTACGCGACTCACGTAAAATAGAATGTTCTAAATAGAATATATTTGTGTAGCGCATTTACGTACTTGTTTAAAAATATTATGTGATCTTATCATCACAATTATATTGGTGATTGGGGATATTGGTAAATCTGATAATGGAGAAATTTCTTGTGAAGTGGATAAGCCCTTCTTTAAATTCTCATAAGGGGAAAGCCAGCACTATCATACTATTCTCACCTCATGTGATGACAGCCTTTGGCTCTTGAGCGTGTTCATAAGAGGCATTTTGATTCTTTATCTTTGAAATCTTTGAAGTGCGTTATTTCATATGTCTCTCATGTTTGTAATGTGGAAAAGACAAGGTGTTGATTGATGCAACATGAAATAAATTTAAAATGAGAGAATCCCTATGATATCTGCGTCTCTTAATTTTATATGGATAACGGGTTTTAATATGGATAACGGGATATGATGATTATAAATCAATATGTTGTCGTGATACATCAACCTGTTGGGGGGCGATAAAGAAAGTTATCCAATAGTTAAGTCATTCTGTTATGCCGTAAAACACGGTCATTTGAGGTTTGGTGATATGAAGCAAGCTTCCTTGGATATGTTTTAAGTGTTTTTTTAAGGGCGTGGTGAATTTTTGAGACAGAGCAAGCTTCTGTTGCGCCTTGAGTTTAGCGGAAAACCCTGAATAGAAGCCAAGAGGGAATGGCAAACCAAGAGGGAAGTGTATCCAAGCTGTTTGTAAATCAGATTGAGTTAAGAATCTTTGTTCTTTAAGAATGGAACGCAAGTCAATTTGACAAAAGAATGATCTATTTTGCGGGTAGACCTTATAGAGAAATATCACAAAGCTCATAAGGAAGTGATTGAAGACAATACAATCATAAAAAAGTACAGTCATAAAAAAAGCCCCCTTTTCAATCAGAGGACTCAAAAAAACAGGAGAATTTCTAACATTGACTCGCAGGACGTGTCAAAAAAGAATAAATTTAAAAGGCCGTACTAAATACAAAAAAATCATACAAAAAATTTAACACATTATAATTAGCAGAGAATTGAAAAAATAGCAATATAAAAAATACTTTTTACAAAAAATTTTGTCATTTTGCATTAAAACTTAATACTTTTTTCAATTGAATATTTATTTTAAGACTCGATATTAATTAAACTATATTTAAAAATATTATGATGCATGCAAGCATTTTGAGAATATTCTTCAATAAAAAATGCATTAAAAGCCCCCATGATTATAGGATTGATATGGGGGAAGGATTTTTGTTTTTAAGAGTGTGGGGTGTATCTTAAGTATGTGTGAGGGGGGTGAAGTATTGTCCTTTTGGGTGGGGGCAAGGTGATGGAAATAGGGGCGAGAGCTGCTGGATGGTTGAGCTCGTGTGTGGGGGAAAGGGCTTATAGAGGGAGCGGGAAGGATGGGAGACCGCTTAAAATGGCGAGGGAGATTATTCAAAATGTTTATGGTTTGCATATCCCCAATGAAATGCGAGCAAGTCTAAACAATCTCGTAAATGATCGGCAAGGGAGTTTTGTTTGCGTTTTGAAGAACTTAATTCTTTGATCGCTTGTCCGTGGCCTATAACCCGCTCAAGAAGAGAATAGCCAAGAATACCAAGTTGAACTTTAATGGTTTTTAATTGATTGGAGGCTGCTATTTGACGTTCAATGGGCTGTGTGTACCCTTGGCTACAGGCAACCTTTTCACGGGTGTAGTCAAGGCTCATGTGGAGATCGGCTTGGCTTTGACGCCAGTAAAAATAAAAACGTTCTGCCGCTTTATATTGGGCTTTGCTGAGATGTCCTTTGGCATATAAAAGGGCAATGGGATGGCTTTGTGCATTGGCAATGGCTTTAATCGTGCGCGGGTTACTGGAACTTTCTGGATGATTGGGTTTAAAATAAGGATTACGCGTTTCTACAGGGATTTCTTGCGCCTTTAAATGACCAATGTGCTTTCCTTGATTTTGATGATCAAGCGGGCAGGTTTGCATGTTTTTTTTCTCTTGATGGCTCATAGCATCTCCTTAAAAATTTTAATTTTGCTTCTTTCATGTTTATGCAAAGAAACGGGATTGTGCTGTTGTATGCTTGTTGAGGAATAGGTTTTTATATCTGCTTGTTGCGTGAGGGGACGTTTTTCAAAAGGGTGTGGGGTGGTGGTTTTCTTTTGCTGCTGTCATTTGTTTGTACGAGAGATTTATACGGGGGCGGGGATTTTGCGGGGGCTGTGCGAGGGATTTTGTGGGAGTGGTGTGTGTCGTTCTCTTTGTGGTTCTGCTTCTTTAAAGGATGGGGGTTTTGTTGCATGATGGGCATTCTTTCTGATTTTATTGCTGTGGGGGGGAGGATTGATGTCGCAGGATTTGGTTTTTTGCCATGGTTGATGTTTTTCTGCCTCTTGGGGGCTTTATTTCTATTTATGTGGGGAGGTATTTGAGGGATCATGAAAGGAAGAAATTTTTTTAAGAGGATGGGGTTTGGGGGGCTTTATTGGCGGGGATCTCATGTTGTTTATACGGTTGCTGAACGCATGGGGTGGCGCTGGCTTTGGTTCTTAATCCCGTGAGGGTATCCTTTTGGGTTTTGTCATTGGGCTGGTTTATAGAGGTGTAAAGCATCTTGTTATGATTTGGCTTTAGAGGCTTGAAAAGAGAGGGGTTTTGTCGCATGGTGGATTTTCCTTGAATGACTTGATGGGGGAGTGGCATGATGTTGCGCGGGCTTTTGTCTCTGAAGGGATTGGTGTTTAGCTGTATTGTGGCCTATGTCTCTGTGGCTGTTTATGTGGAAATGAAGGCGTTGGGGATGACGTGGGGCGTATTTTTACGAGCTATGGCGTTTTATGGCATTCCCGGTATTTTCCTTATGTTGGGTTATGAAGTAATGCAGCGGCGTGGTGTAACGAAGGGTTTGTTCCTCAAGATGGTATTGTTGAGCTTCATTTTGGCTGCTGTCTCTGATTTTGTTTATGTGCAAGCCGAGCATTTTGGTTTGGCTCAGGTGTGGTTTTCAAACAAGTGGGTGTTTTATGTCCTTTTGGGCTTTGTCCTTGCTCTTATTTATAGAGGGGCAAGGCGTCTTGGGTTTAGGCTTTCATTCTTTGAAAAGGATTGATCTTTTGCTGCATTTTTGGCATGGTCTCTGATTTTTCTTGATGAAGGAGCGGGGCGTATGGTGGTTGCGCGGGACATGTTTTTAAAGGGGCTGGCGTTTTGCTGCGTTGTTGGCATGGTCCTTGGTTTTGCTTATGAAGATGCGGGGCGACCGGCTATTACGTGGGAGGTGTTTTGGCAGGGGGTGGAGCTTTCTTGTATTGCTGGAGCTGTCCTTTGTTTTATTGTTGTGGGAGCAAACAGTAGGACTGTATCGTGGGGCGTGTTTTTCAAGGCTGTGGTGTTTTGCGCCATTGCTGTAGTGGTTCTTGGCTTTGCTTATAAGGGAGTAAAGCGTTTTGATATATCATGGGAATTTTTAGTAATAGGAGCGGTGTTTGTTGCATTGCTGGCGCTGTCCTTGGTTTTGCTTATGAGGGTGCGGGGTAAATGGATATCGCGTGGGGTGTGGTGCTTCAAGTGGGTGGTGTTTTCTTGTATTATTGGCACTGTCGTTGGGTTGGCACATGTGGGAGTAAAGCATATGGGCTGGAGCACGCATTGGTTTTTGAACAATGGGGTGTTTGTGAGCAGTGTTGGATTCGTTCCTTTGTTTGTTTTGGAGGGGGTACGCTGTATGCGTGTACTGTTGGGGTGGTGCTTAAAAAAATGAGCATTTTTCTTTCCCACGGGCGTGGTCTTTGATGTTCTTTCTGAGAGGGGTATTTGATGTCGGACGATGTGATGTTTTGGCAGTGGTTGGGGTTTTTCTGCTTTGTTGCTCTTGTCTTTGTTTCTATTTATGCGGCAATGAGGTTTTTCGGGGTTACAAGGAAGGCTTTTTTAAAAAATTTGGCGTTGAGCTTCATTATTATCGCTGTCTCTAAGTTTGTTTATGGGCAAGCTGAGCACTTTGGTTTGACTTGGTTGTGGTTTTCAAAAAAGTGGGTCTTTAACATTCTTTTTGGCGTTGTCTTTGGTCTTATCCTTGGGCTTATTTGTCTAGGGGCAAAGCGTCTTGGGTTTAGGCTTTCATTCTTTGCAAAGGATTGATCTTTTGCTGCATTTTTGGCATGGTCTCTGATTTTTGCTTAATAAAGGAGCGGGGCGTATGGTGGTTGCGCGGGACATGTTTTTGAAGTTAGCGGTGTTTTCCTGCGTTGTTGGATTGGCGTATAACGGAGCCAAGCATATGGGGGCACTGGTTTTTGATCTTTAACAATGGGGTGTTTGTGAGCAGTGTTGGATTCGTTCCTTTGTTTGTTTTGGAGGGGGTACGGTGTGTGCGTGTACTGTTGGGGGGCTTAAAAAGAATGAGCATTTTTCTTTTCCACGGGCGTGATCTTTGATGTTCTTTCTGTGAGGGGTATTTGATGTCGAACAATGTGATGTTTCGGCTGTTGTCTTGGTTTTTCTGCTTTTTTGCTCTAGCTTTGGTTTTTATTTATAAGATTGCCAAGCGTCGCTCTGTTACAGGGTGGATGTTTTGGAGATGGGTGGTGCTTTATGGCGCCCTTGCCACCTACCTTGGTTTTATTTATGTGGGCGTGGGCAGGCGCGCTGTTGACGGGGAGCTGCTCTTGAAGGGGGCGGTGTTTTCTTGCATTTTTGCAACTGTCCTTGGTTTGGTGCATCTGGGCGTCAAGAGTATGCCTGTGGCGGGGCAAGTGTTCTTAAAGGCGGTCATGTTTTGTTGCATGATGGGCTTTATCCTGTGGTTCGCTGCTGTGGGCGTCAGGGATATGGATAGCATAAGGGCGGTATTCTTAAAGGTTTTGCTCTTGTCTGTATTGTTGAAAGTGCTCTTGGGGTTCTTTATACGCGAGCAAGGTGATACGGTGCTACAGAGGTCGTTGCGTGCTTTGAATTTTGTGCTGTTTTTCTGCATTTTGGCACCAATCCTTTGTTTTACCCGTCTGGGAGCAGAGAATCTAGGGTTGAGCTGGCTTTGGTTCTCGGATGAGAGGGTGTTGCCCTTTATTGTTGGATTTTTTTCTCCTTTGATTTATCAGGGTGTAAGGCGTGCGCGTGTTCTATGGGCTTGGTTCTTAAAGTAGGGGGTGTTTTTTTGTCTCATGGGTGTGATCTTTAATGGGCTTGCTGTGAGGGGTATTTGATGTCGAACGATGTGATGTTTTGGCTGTTGTTGGTGGTTTCCTACCTTTTTATTGTTGTCGTTATTGGTACTTATAAGGTTTCCAAGCGCTTCGATATTCCGTGGTGGCGGGCGGCGTTTTATTGTATTTTTGGTGTTTCCCTCTTTTTGAAGGAAGTGCTGTTTTACGGCGTTTTAGGAGTCGTCCTTTTTTTAGCTCTTTGGGGGATGGAGAGTATGGACATACCATGGGGACTATTGTCCTTGATGGGGATCGTGTTTGCTGCACTGTTGGAGTGGTTCTTGATTTTGCATATGAGGGGGCGGCGAGATGGGGTGGTGACGCGTTGTTTGTGGTTATTGAAGGGGGGGGTGTTTTGCGCCGTTGTTGGAGCGATCTTTTTTTGTTTGCATTTGGGAGCAGAGAATCTAGGGTTGAGCTGGCTTTGGTTCGCGAATGAGAGGGTGTTTTTCATCATTTGTGGATTGATCCTTCCTGTTGTTTCTGTGGGAGCAAGACGTGCGTGTGTGAAGGCGGAGGCGTTTTTAAAGAGAGTGGGGTTTATGGGGCATTACAGATAACGTCGAGGGAATGATTGTTCAAAAGAACAGCGATAGCGGTAGGTTTGGGGATCAAACCAAAGCCCTATTTTGCCTTCAAAATCACCAGAACGTTGTTTGGCAATATTCATAATAACGCCGGGGCGTTTGGCTAAATCTGCTTTTTCTTGTGCGAGAGAGGCGGCAAAGATTTTGTCTTCTAACGGTCGATTGCGCCAAATGGTGATGATGTTAAAGGCATTGGCGCCAATCTCTGAGGCGCCTTTAATGTCTTCTGTGCTGGGGATATCTTTATCCAGACCGCTTTTGCGGGCATGGGCGACAAGGTGAATGTGCACACTGTTTAAAACAGCCCAATCAACCATTTTATAAACGGCTTGTTCTTGTCTTGCATAATCATCAGAGGCAATGCCAAGCCGCATCAAACTGTCGATGATAAATTGATCACAGCCATAGCGTGCACGGCAATAGTCAAAGACATCAAGCAAGGTGTCAACGCTCGATTTGCCAACATGCTCATAAAGAATAAGCCCTTCATCTAAAAAATGAAGAATCCGTTCAATTGTCTCTTTTGTAGGCTGTTCTAAGCCGCCCGTTTGTTTGGTTAAACGGCGAAGCGATTGTTCTCCTTTCATCTCCAGAGACGCTAAGCAAAGCCGACTGTTTTGCGCAATCCAATGGGGAATACAGTCTGATAACAATTGGCTTTTACCTGCACCACTCGCACCGCTCCAGAGCGTTAATTCTGCTGGGCGGAAATGCACTTTGTCCTTCAGTTTAGGATAGGGAACCGTATAACCAAGATGTTTTTCAGGCTCTGGCCAAAACAGTCCGATGACTTTGTCTTTATAGTCTGAGGCGCGCCGTAAACCTTCTGGTGCAAAGCTTTTTGCTGAGGAAAAGGCTGCTTTTATGGTGGCTCTATCAATCCCTGCGGTTAAACAGTCATTGGCATCTTTAAGGGGTAAACGGACACGGTAGCAACGGTGGCGTCCAAGCCTGTTGGCAATCTCACGGGCTGCTTCTTCACCAGGCTTATCCATATCGGTGGCTAAAAAAATTGTTTCAAAAGCTTCTAAATGATCAAATTCATTTTCAATCCAATTGTGCTTTCCTCCACTGCCTCCTCCAAAGGGGACAGAAACCGCCGGATATCCATAGGCGGCTAAGGATAGCGCATCAATTTCTCCTTCAGTGATAACAATGGTACGGTTTGTTGAAGAAAAAATGGGAAACGGTGCGCGCTCCATTAAGGGGGCCTGCTGAGGCGCCTGCGTGGCGGTTGGGTTGGTTGAGGGTGTGTGTTGAGGCGCCTGCGTGGCGGCTGGGGTTGATGAGGGTGCGTGTTGAGGCGCCTGCGTGGCGGCGGGGTTTGACGAGGGAGCGTGTTGAGGCGCGTGTGGAGCGGCGGGGTTGGTTGAGGGTGCGTGTTGAGGCGCGTGTGGAGCGGCGGGGTTGGTTGAGGGTGCGTGTTGAGGCGCCTGCGTGGCGGCGGGGGGTGACGAGGGAGCGTGTTGAGGCGCGTTTGTGGTGGTGGGGGGTGACGAGGGAGCGTGTTGAGGCGCCTGCGTGGCGGCGGGGTTTGATGAGGGTGCGTGCTGAGGCGCCTGCGTGGCGGCTGGGGTTGATGAGGGGGCGTGTTGAGGCGCCTGCGTGGCGGCTGGGGTTGATGAGGGGGCGTGTTGAGGCGCCTGCGTGGCGGCTGGGTTGGTTGAGGGTGCCTGTTGAGGCGCGTGTGGAGCGGCTGGGTTTGATGAGGGTGCGTGTTTAGGCGCCTGCGTGGCGGTTGGGTTGGTTGAGGGTGCGTGTTTAGGCGCGTGTGTGGCGGCGGGGTTGGTTGAGGGTGCCTGTTGAGGCGCGTGTGGAGCGGCTGGGATTGATGAGGGGACGTGTTGAGGCGCCTGTGGGGCGGTTGGAGTTGTGGAGCAAAGGGCTTGCCAGCCAAACAAAATCGGTTCACAGTGTGCTGCTGTAGGTTTTGTTTTTGCTCCTGCTTGCGCAAGCCGTTCTTTAACTAAAGCAAGGGTGCCATCGGGTTTATAAAAGGGGAAAATGATTTTTTCGCCATTTTCTCCTATGCGGTAACGCTTTATAATCTCTAAAGGAATGTGGCGTTCTTTGTGGAGATAGGTTTTTACGAGATTCTGCGGGCTCTGCCCTGTAGGGACCGGTGGACGGCGATAGGAACGATGGGGCGCCATAAAGGGTTTGGGGCGTGTCAGATTGAGAGTCGCGCGTGCTTCTTCTAAAGCTTGAGAGAGACTAATGCCTTTGACTTCACACCAAAGGTCTAAAAGATCTCCTCCAATGCCTTCTGCAAAATCATACCAAAGTCCTGCTTTACTACCACTCAAGCAAATCGATAAACTTTGACCTGCCTCACCACGTGTGTTGCCTACAATCCAATTGTTGCCTCGTTTGTGCCCTTGGGGAAGAAGCATTTCTGCTATTCTATCTGCTTGTGAGATAAGTTTTTGTTTGATTTCAAAAATTGTGCTCATGGTCATTCGTCTGGTGAATATATTGTTGTTTTTTTCAGATGTGAGAGGTGAGAATTCTGTTTTACTGTTCTCGTTGTTCGATCACATGGTGAAAGGTCTTGTGCTATGCGGTCCTTTTTTGTGCGGGACTTGCTCTATCCTGAAAGTTTTTGAAATGGCTGTGTTGGTATCTGTTTGCCAAGGGTTTAGGAAGGTGGTGCCCTTTGAGAGGGGCGCGTTGGAAGCAGGTAGGGTGGATGATGCAAGAAGGGTGGGGTGGATATGTCTGTGAGAGGGTGGTGCATTCTGGAGTCCTGTTTTGGGATACCTTGTTGGGGCATGTGTTGGGATGCCTGTGTGGGAGGGAGAGTGCCAAGGAGTTTACTTTTCATTGAAGGTTTTTGAAGCTGCTCTGTTGATGTCTGCTTGCCAAGAGCATGGGAAGTGGCACCTTGAGAAAAGGAGGAAAGCGGAAAGGAGGAAGGATGCAAGAAGGTGGGGTGGATATGTCTGTGAGAGTGTGGTGCATTCTGGAGTCCTGTTTTGGGATACCTTGTTGGGGCATGTGTTGGGATGCCTGTGTGGGAGGGGGAGTGCCAAGGAGTTTGCTTTTCATTGAAGGTTTTTGAAGCTGCTCTGTTGATGTCTGCTTGCCAAGAGCATGGGAAGTGGCACCTTGAGAAAAGGAGGAAAGCGGAAAGGAGGAAGGATGCAAGAAGGTGGGGTGGATATGTCTGTGAGAGTGTGGTGCATTCTGGAGTCCTGTTTTGGGATACCTTGTTGGGGCATGTGTTGGGATGCCTGTGTGGGAGGGAGAGTGCCAAGGAGTTTACTTTTCATTGAAGGTTTTTGAAGCTGCTCTGTTGATGTCTGCTTGCCAAGAGCATGGGAAGTGGCACCTTGAGAAAAGGAGGAAAGCGGAAAGGAGGAAGGATGCAAGAAGGTGGGGTGGATATGTCTGTGAGAGTGTGGTGCATTCTGGAGTCCTGTTTTGGGATACCTTGTTGGGGCATGTGTTGGGATGCCTGTGTGGGAGGGAGAGTGCCAAGGAGTTTGCTTTTCATTGAAGGTTTTTGAAGCTGCTCTGTTGATGTCTGCTTGCCAAGAGCATGGGAAGTGGCACCTTGAGAAAAGGAGGAAAGCGGAAAGGAGGAAGGATGCAAGAAGGTGGGGTGGATATGTCTGTGAGAGTGTGGTGCATTTTGGAGTCCTGTTTTGGGATACCTTGTTGGGGCATGTGTTGGGATGCCTGTGTGGAGGGGGAGTGCCAAAGAGTTTGCTTTTCATTGAGTTTTTTTGAAATAGCTCTGCTGATGGTTGTTTGCCAAGAGCATGGGAAGTGGTGCCTTGGGAAAAGGAGGACGGTGGCAAGAAGGGTGGGTGTGGATCTGCCTTGGAGAGTGTGGTGCATGCTGGAGTCCTGTTTTGGGATACCTTGTTGGGGCATGTGTTGGGATGCCTGTGTGGGGCTTTTGCATGGGGAAAACGCTTTTGTGATGAGAGAAAAATGGTCGATGTTGACTCGTTTTACGGTGTGAAGAGCTTATTTCATTGTTGTTTTGCCGCCTTTTGTTTTGTTCTGTGTTGTTTTGTCCGATGCTGTTGTGGTTTTGAAGCATTTTTGTCCCCGCGCTTGCTTGAAAAATACGTTGTTTGTGTGATGTCAAAAATTGTCGCTATAGTTGATCAAACTGCGGTAAAGCGTGTCGTTGTTCTCAGAGGTAAAAGATGAGGAGCCTCCCTGTTTTTGCTGTTCTTGCCGTTCGATCTCACGGCGAAACCAGTTGCGCCATGTGGCTTGCCAGTCTACTTTAAGAGCTTCTTTGCCGCCCTTGGCTTGCCAATAGTCGCGAAACTTCTTTTCTTGCCAATGGGCTTGGCTTTCACTCAAGCCTTCTGAAACTGCCGCCTTGATGTCTGCTTGCCAATGCTCAGGAAGACGATGCCCTTTGGCAACTGAGGTTGTGGTTTTTTTGTTGGAAGAAGGAGGGATGGAGGCAGGAAGATTGCTGGGGGGAAGAGTGGTGGCGGATTTTGTTTTTTCCCCCGTGACAATTTGCGCGATAGGGGCGGGAGTGAACTCGTCTTGGGGAGCTTTTAAAGGGGAGGCGTTTTTTTGCTCCGCTTCTGCTTGCGCAGGAGAAGGGAGAAGTGAATCAAGAGCCGGTGAGGGGGATGGATGATCGCTTTGTTCAAAGTTCTCTTCGAAGGAAAAACAAGGTTCTGTCTCATCAAACAAAATTTTCTTTTCTAAAACACCGTAAGGTGTTTCCTTTTCTTCTGCCTTTTGAGCTTTTGAGTTTTGTGCAACATCTTTTGGACTTTCGTTAAGCAGTTGTTGCATCTCTACATTGATTTTCTTGCGTTTTTTTGCCGAAGAACGACCCGCAAAGGATTTTTGTTCAAGCAATTTTTCACGCTCTTGAAAAACATTTTCGCAACGCTTATTCCATAATCCATTGGCTAAATTTAAAATCTTACCCTCTTGGATGAGCATCTCTAAAACATTAACAAAAGTTCGCTTGTCACAACCACAAAGACGCGCTAAACGTTCTTTCGATATTTCTAAAGGTCGTCCACGGGCATACATTTCATTGAGAAGAATCGTATAGATTCCAATTTCGTGTGCGCGCATCCCACGTACACCTCCTAGAAAGTCATTTTGATACCAACAAACATATGGAAGCCTAGACGATTCATAATGAGGAGTTTCTTGTTGATTAGCGTGTTTCATACTGCAATCTACTTTCTTCTTTTTTATACATTTTTATTGATGATAAAAGCTCAAATAAGGATTTAACTTGTGTTGCTTTTGGCTCTGTTCGATGATGACGAGAGGCTTCTTTACGATGCTTATAAATGATTGGCTGTGCTTGAAGCGCATGCAAACTTACGATTTAAGATTGCGGTGATGGAAAAAATAAAGAATACCGCACATTCTCAACGTACTTTCTTTTGGGCAGAAGCTTTGGAGGTGGTCTTTTGTATCCTGTAGGGTGGTTAAAGTGTTTTTATGAGCTAAAAATAGAAAATTCCCCCTAAAAAGTAAAATTTGTTTCCTTAATTTTATCCTTTTTAGAGGATAATGCAAGCCCGTTTTATAAAAAGGACGTGTTTTTTTAAAAAGACGCGCTATATGGTGAAATTATGAATATCGATGGTTGGCGTCAAAGATTAAAGACCGCTTTGGAAAAAAGTGGGCGGTCAAAAAGATCTATCTCTCTCTCTGCCGGTAAAGGCGCGGGGTACCTTCATTCTATTCTTTCTGAAGGAAAAGAACCAACAATCGAATCTCTCTCGCGAATTTGTCACGAAATTAATATCAGTATGAATTATATTCTTTACGGGAAAGGGGCTAGCCCTGAAGATAAAGAATTTATAGAGCTTATTTCGAAACTCTCTCCGCAAGAGAGACAGGCGATTTTGACTCTTTTGCGGCGGCCAATTGACGAAGCTTCAAAATAACTTCCTTCTGTGCTTTTGTGTCAAGGCGACTCCAGTATTTTATTAATATTATGTCACTCATTTTATCTCTCCTGTGTGTTTATAATTGCAATTTTGTAAGAACAAATAGAGAACAACAAAGGGGCATGAGAGGAACAAAGAATAATAGATTTTTCTTTACATATGTCATTTGAACCCCGTAGATATTTAAAATATATCTTTTATGAAGGATAAAATGGTTGACATCTCTCCTATAGAGGATATAAGACTAACGCTATATTTAGTCTTGTCAAGACAAGGCTATGCTTTATCAACTATCTAAAGGGGGAAATCATGAAAAATATTTCATTCGTTAAAGAGGATGAAATCATTGTCGTTTTATGCGAAGAGGAAAATCCTTGTACTTATGAAGGACCAATCGACGAAATCGAAGAAGTGCTCGAACTGATTGAAGAATATGAAACTGTTTATAGAGTTTTACGACTCGATCTGACAACTTCTTATGCTGAAGATGTTACGGAACAAATCGCTGATTTTTATGTCGAAAATCATGAAATAAATGAAGAAAATACACAATTGCAGCCCTTCATTTTGAATAGTGAAGCGTATCATGCTTTTTTAAATGAAAGAGCGGCGTGCGATTATGAAGATAATCTCTATGGCTCTTATGAAAAACAGCATCGTTTACGCCCATGTGATGTCTTGACAGATTATTGGTGGTAAACATGACAAGTTATCTCAAGACTTCTTATCGAGGGATTCCACTTTATTATGCTGGAAATATGCGAAATTTAATCAGACTCGAACCACAAAAACACGACGCTCTTCTTTTTATCTCGCAAGAAGCGGCGCTGTCTATGGCAAAAAAATTGGCGGAAGAATATCTCCGCTATGATTTTTCCGTCGTGCAATAGCAGGGTTGAAAGAGAGAACACCCGAAGGGGCAAGTGGGGGTTTTATTGAGGAGAAAATATCACGCGTTATGCTTTCGTTCTTGGGAGGGAAGCTTAGGGGAGCCGCTTGGGGGGGGAGAGCTTTGCAGGGATTTTCTTAGCCGATATGGGAAAGGGGAGGCATGAAGAAAAGAGCCTATATATGGGGCATTGCGGACGCTTGTGTGGGGGGAAGTTGCCGGCTGGTTCATTGGGGGATAAGACAATGGTGGGGCAGGGCATCATCCAGTGACTTGGAGTGACACGGAAAGCATGCTGGAGAACAAAAATGAAGGCTTAGGGGGAAAAGAAGCAGCAGTACAGACAGGTTTCCAACCTATAAAAAGGCAAGTTCAAGAGGGAAAAGAGCCGGTTTTTTTGTTTTTGCGGCACGCAAGTAGGGAGCTTGGAATGATACGTAAAGCATGCTGGAAAATGGAAGGAGGTGTTTGGCGGGGGAGGTCGTTAAAGCTTGTTTAGACGTATTGGGACAACTGGGGGGCTTCTGGGTGCTTTTGTGTTTGAGTGCTGGGGGGAGCGCCGCAATGATGGGCCAAAGTGCTTTTTCATTGCGGTGACAATGGTGCGCGTTATGCTTTCGTCTAGGGAGGACGCCGCTTGGGAGGGACTTAGCCGATATGGGAAAGGAGGGGATGAGAAACTTGTGGGGAGAACGAATGTTGGGGGGAGCTTGAAGCGTATGCAAGGCATATGCTGGAGGGGAGATATGAGGTGTGGAAAAGGGGGGCAGCCGTATAGCGTTGAGGAGATGTCAATCTTTAAAAAAAGCTTTGTGTAGGGGGAAAGAGTAGAGTGTTGAGGGAGGGGGGAAAGCAGAGAGCTTTGAGCGCAGGGAGTGCAAAGAACTTGGACATGAATGTGAAAGCATGTTGGGAAATGGGGGAAGGTGTTTGAGGGGGAAGAAGAGGAAGGCGCTATGGGGGCGCGGTTCTGACCGTTTTTGTGTTGAGCCTTAGGGGGATAATGACGGGCAAAGTTTTTTTATCGGGGAGAAAATATCACGCGTTATGCTTTCGTCTAGGGAGGGCGCCGCTTCGGAGGGACTTAGCTGATATGGAAAAGGAGGGGATGAGAAACTTGTGGGGAGAACGAATGTTGGGGGGGGGCGTTTCCAACAGCTTTTGTGATTTCAGCAGCGCAATATTTAAGGATGCTGTCATTCTTAGTGGGGAATGCATCTTAAAAGATATGAATGTTTCAAAGAGAATATGTTGCAAAAAAAAGCACTTTAAAGATTAAGGAGAGAAATACCATGCCAATCATTATCGATTGTATTCAAGGAACAGAGGAATGGCAGCAAGTGCGTAATGGTTTGATTACGGCTTCGTTGTTTGAGATGGTGATGGCACGAACAAAACAAGGGCAAAAAACGTCACGCTATCAGAGTGTGATGATGAAATTGGCGGGAGAAAGAATTACAGGAAAAACCGTTGATGAAGGGACAACACTTTCTATGCGACGTGGGACTGAATTAGAACCAAGCGCGCGACAGCTTTATGGGAAACTGACACATACAGAACCTAAATGTATTGGCTTTGTTTTGGCTGATGATCGCGGACAAGGATTTTCTCCCGATGCTTTTGTGGGAAAAAATGGATTGTTGGAAATTAAAACAAAAAAACCTGAAATTTTAATTCCTCATTTCATGCAAAAGGGCTTTCCAGCAGAACATAAAGCACAATGTCAAGGAGGGTTATGGATTTCTCAACGCGAATGGGTGGATTTAATGCTCTATTGGCCAAATATGCCACCTTTGATTAAACGGGCTTATCGTGATGAAGCCTATATTTGCAAACTTGAAAATGAAATTAGCCGTTTTAATGAGGCGTTGGAGAAGATGGTACAGCAAATTAAATCGGTTGAGACAGGTTTTCATATAAGAACAGAAATTGCTTTGAAGGAGGGAGAAAGCGGGGAGCTTGGAGCGCATGCAAGGCGTATGCTGGAGGGCAAAGCAAGAATGAGACGCAAGAGGGGAAGAAAGGGATCTTGTGTAGCGTTGAGGAGAGGCAAAGTTCTATAAAAAAGAAATTCAGGGGGAAAAGAGCAAAGCATATGTTGGAAGAGGGGGCCAAACAAGGGGGCGCAGGGAAGCAGGGAGCACAAAGAGCTTGGCTATGAATGTGAAAGCATATTGGGACAATGGGGGGGTAAAAGCGGGGAGCTTGAAGCGCATGCAAGGCGTATGCCGGAGGGCAAAACGAGAATGGGAGTAAGGCCAAGTGTTTAG
>NZ_JBHIRD010000007.1:69331-76962 GCF_042196905.1 Bartonella sp. AA89HNZF | reverse complement strand
AAAGCGGGGAGCTTGAAGCGCATGCAAGGCGTATGCCGGAGGGCAAAACGAGAATGGGAGTAAGGCCAAGTGTTTAGAGATATGGTGGCATGATTTTGGGAGCTTTTGTGGTGAGTGCTGGGGGAGTACAATGACGGGCAAGTGTTTTTTTATTGCGGGGACAATGGTGCGCGTTATGCTTTCGTTCTTGGGGTGCGCCGCTTGGGAGGGGCTTAGCTGATATGGAAAAGGAGGGGATGAGAAACTTGTGGGGAGGAGGGATGTTGGGGGGGGAAACTTGTTGGGGAAAATGTTGGTGATTGGCTGGTTAAAAGGGAGGACGAGTGGGGGGAGGAGGAGAGCTTGAAGGCGTATGCAAGGCATATGCTGGAGGGGAGATATGAGGTGTGGAAAAGGGGGCATGAAGAAAAGAGCCTATATATGAGAAATTGCGGGCGCTTGTGTGTGTGGGGGAAGTTGCCGGCTGGTTCATTGGGGGGAAAAGACAATGGAGGGGGCAGGTCGTTATCCAGTGGCTTGGAGTGACACGTAAAGCATGCTAGAGAACAAAAATGAGGCTTAGGGGGAAGAGAAGCAGCAGTACAGACAGGTTCCAACCTATAAAAAGGCACGTTCAAGGAGGAAAAGAGCCGGTTTTTATTTTTTGCGGCACGCAAGTAGGGAGCTTGGAGTGATACGTAAAGCATGCTGAAAAATGGAAAGAGGTGTTTGATGGGGGAGGTCGTTAAAGCTTGTTTAGACGTATTGGGACAACGGGGAGCTTCTGGCCGCTTTTGTGGTGGGGGCGTGTTCGGGGGCGGCGCGATGAAAGTCCCCCCATGATGGCGAAGTTGCCGGACAAGTGCTTTTTCATTGGAGAGGAAATGGTCCTTGTGGTACTTTTGTTCATTAAGAAAGAGTCGTTTGAGGGGCGTTTTTTAGCCGATATGGGAAAAGGATGTAGGGGCATGAGAAAAAGTCTGTGTGGAGTCAAGTGGGCTTATTGGGGGAAAGATTGGGGGGCGGGTTGTGGAAAAAAATAGAGGGGTGGAGGAAACGGGAGAATAAGAAAAGAACGAATAGAGACATTATAATCTTTATGTTTTTCTACACTACCTTGTTATAGAAAATCAAAAATGACCACACCTTGTGAATTCACTGTGGGACTGATCTTAAAGCTCTTCAGATTTTACAAAAATAACTATCAATAGAATATGAAGGGAACGGCAATAACAGCTAAGGCGGTCATTATTGCAAATAAAAACGCCGGAATCTTTAACCTAAATCACCAAAGTATGTTAATCGGAAGAGACATTTATAGACCACTCTATTATCATTGTTTTATTAAGTTCCTCTAATCAAAATACCGAAATATAATAATGGTACCGCCAATATATATTACGAAAAATAGTATTAGAGCAATGACAAAGACAGCTATTTTTTTAAAAGGTGATATTAACACTAAACCTATATTATCTCGGCTTTTATTACTTTCAGAAGCCTTGTCATTATCTTTAAAAGTTTCATGATAGAACTGATTGTAAGCAGCTCTCTTTTGAGGATCTTTAAGAACTTCATAGGCTTCACAAATTTTTCTGAATTTTTGTTCTGCTTCGGTACTAGAATTATGATCAGGGTGGTATTGCAGAGCTAATTTACGAAAAGCAGATTTTATCTGTTTATCGTTGCATGCGTAGCTTACACCAAGAATTCCATAATAATCGTCTTCATTTACTATCATTAAATACAGCTACTTTGTGTATTGCTCTTATTTTATAAGATCGTTTAATTGATCTCTTTTGAATGTATCGACATGTGTTATTTTTATGTTAGAAATATGTTGAAAATTGTATTGAGTGGCATGGCTGTACTTGGGGCTATTGTCTCTAAATGAGAGGAGATACAGTTCAAAACGCTTAAAAATGCAGGGTGTTTTTAATATTTTAGAAATATTTTTTACAAAAATAGATTAAAAGAGAGACGATAAATCAAATGTAAAAGGGACGGCAATAATAGCCAAGGTTGTCATTATTGTAAATAAACAGGCAGGAACCTTAAATCTAAAACGCCAAAGTAAACTTATGGGAACAGACATTATCGTTGTTATTACGAATGCTACGATAAACCATTGCATGAATAATTTCATTATATTGATTTCATTATTAAAATGATTTTGATTAAGACGATTTTGTTTTAGTTCTTCCTCTCAAAACACAATCGATAATAGAAAAGCCATAATAAACAGGAAATTTTCCACCTGGACAAGCGCTAACAGAAAATTGTTCAAGCTCTAACCATTCTCTTTCGCGTTCTTTTTCTAATAGCTTCTTTTTTATTTTCTGTCTTATATATTCTTTTGAAATACAATTAATCGGAGAAGTACTTCCAACAAAAAGACCATCTGTTGTACATCCACTCGTTGTATGATGCGTAAATAAAACAGCGCTTATTACGATAGCGAAGAAAATAAAGTGTTTAAACATAAGGTATTTATTGTCGTTTGTTTCTGATGAGCTTTTATAAGTTATTTCTGTTGAATAAATCAATATGTGTTATTTTTGTGTTGGTAAAATACAACAAATTGTATGATAACGTTACTGTACTTTGGCACTCTGTATCTAAAGATGGCGATAGATAGTTCAAGATGGCGATAGATAGTTCAAAGTGCTTGAAAATACAGGGAACCCTTTGAGAAGCACTTTTCATAAAGTTATGGAATGAATAGATCAAAGTTTATGGTAATTTTGTATACTCTATGATAACTTTGTATAAGATCTCAATTTCATGATCAAGTTTCTCAAGTTCTTTCTTGTTTTTAGCTATACGCTCTTGATATGTCTCTATGTGTTTCATAAGGTTTGAGAGATCTGTATGCTCATGAGAGTGTTTTGCTTCATTCACATGTCGCATTGCATCTATTTCTAATTCTATAAGGGTGCACAGAGTATTAAATACATGATGTCGTTTTTTGATTATATTCTGCCATTTTTTTATTATATTGACATGTTTTTCATAGAGCGGTTGCGATAACTGCTGCTTGTTTTCCAAAAAAAATGTTTTTTCTATCCAGAGAATTTGGTAGAATTTTTCTTCCCACCAGCGACTTCCATTAACAAGGAAAATGCGGAAGAATCTCTCTCTTTCTGTAATTTCTTTTGAAGAGAACACTTCATTCGAATGAGTATATCCCTTTGAAGAATAAAAAAGATGCATTGTTAAAAGAGCGATAATTAAGACGCTTCTCAATAAAGACTGTTTAATTAACATTGTTTTTTATACCCTCTTTGTGCCTGATTATAGTCATTGTAAGGGGGGCTTAATGGTTCTTTAGAAGTATTTTGAAAGGCGTTTTATGGTCCGTTTAAAGATTTTTTAAATACTGCTTCCATTTTTCAAAAGTGCTATATCTTACGGGCGGTTTTACATTTTCTTTGGGCATCATGGCAAGGTATACCTCTCTAGCCATAACGCACATTGTTGCTGTGTTTCTAAAACGAGTGAGTTCATTGCCTATTATGAGCAGCTCTGTCTGGAGAGTTTGTTCTTTTCGACTAATGCCATTAGGGGAATCCAAAAATTTTTCTGCGTACGCAAACATTGGATCATCAAAGTTTGTTTCAAACTTTGCTTTGAGGAAAATATTTTCTATATAATCCCAATTTTTCCTGTATTTCATCCCGTTAGCTTTAAAATCCTTCAGTCTTGTTGGTAAGTCGTTAAAGGTAAGTGTGGGCATCGTTTTATCACCTTGCCATAAATCAAAAAAACGTCCACAAAAAACAAGCAATATGTGATAATGTTTAAAAATATTGAATTCTGGAGGATTACTGGGCAATGTTATTAAATGCCTCCAAAATTGACTTGTGTCATGGGGTATGTCTACAGTCCATTCCATATACGCTTTTAAATATTCTACCTCTTTTTTTGCTTTTTCTAATTTCTGAGAATATGCTAAAGGAGTGTAATTTTCATGGACATATTTTTGGTAAAGCTATCGTATTCAGCGATCTCGCTTACTTGAGTACAACCCAATAATATGAATACAGAAAAAAACGTTATAAATATTATGACGTACGTTCTGAATAGTAATTTCATCATTTTAACTTTTAATGATTATCATGAATATTTAATTGATTTCTGTTAAATAAATCAATATGTGTTATTTTTGTGTTGAAAATATACGTAAAAACGTATTTAATAAAAATGGTTATAATGATCATAATGTGTCTAAATAAAGGTGTGGTACTGGCTAAAACCCCGCATATGTGGGGTTTTAGCTTATTGGAGGAGATATGACAGCAGAAAATATAAGAGGATCTGTAGCCAAAATGGTTGTCCTAGGGTGGGGAGAGTAGGCAATATCCAAAATACTCCAAATGAAATATACTTGTTGTTGTACATTCACGCACTTGTTTTAATAAAGATATCTCGCTCTAAGCTCATTTCACAGCCATTTCATGCCTGGCGTTCGTAAATTTCATACTGGCGCCTGTGAATAATATCGTGAGGGGTATAACGGTCAAGCCCCGTAGATTATAAAGTCCGTAGATTATACCCCCCCAGAGATTATAAACATTGCGCACCCTATTTTTACTTTATGAAAAAGTAAGTTGGTACTATTGGGGGCCCGTTGCCAAAATTGCGGCATGGGCTGTAGCTCTTGAGACGATTCATAATCTCGTTTACTGGGAGGCTTCTTACGAAGAGATATGCTTTTCTTGGAAAGTTTCTCGCCATACGGATCTTTCTGCTTGTGAAGTGTAAGCGAAGAGGGGTGATTGATTTCAATAGAACAGAGGGAGAGAGCTTTTCGCTCTTGGGGCTCTTATGCAAGACGAATAACGCTATCCGTATCAATCAAAGTATTCGTATAAAAAAGATGCGTGTTGAAAGAGGGAGGCTTAGAGCACGTGGAAAACCATAGTGTATAAAATTGGTAATGAGGGATCTTCTTTGAAAAGGCAGGCTCTCAATTTTCTGCCATATGGGATGTCTAGTATATGGGGATGCCTGTCATATGAGATGCCTGTCATATGGGATGTTTGGCATATGAGATGTTTGCCATATGGGATGTTTGCCATATGGGAGCGTGGGGTGCTTAGTGAAAGCTTTATTGAGGGGGATTTTATCACTGTTTGGTTTTTGCTTTTGGTAAGGGGTGGGGAGAATGGGAAAGGCGTTGAGAGGAGGTTCTGGAAATGGCTCTGTTAGATTTGTTGTAAATGACGAATAGGATCGATGAAGCTTATTCTAATTTTACAGGGAATACTTGTGTTGCTTGAGATGGATAGAGAGGCTAGAAAGATAAGATTATTCGTTTTGGGGCGGATAAAGGTATCAATGGGATATGTTCAAACAATGAGTTTATAATAATTCATTATTGAGATTTAATTTGAATTTCAATGAGAGCCCGAAATAGTGTGAGATGTTCTTATTTCAACCCTTCTTATTCAGACGCTCTTATATTGAATCAAGTAAAATCGTTTGTTTGCATATTACAAACAGGGTGAGCTTGTGGGGAAAAATATTCAAGAAATAAAATATTGAAAAAATAAAAATGCTTATATCGTCTCAAGTGCCAAGAGCTGTTGCAACAGTGAGGCTTGGTAAAGACAAGGATAGGGCAAATCTTACAGAAAGGAAAGAGGGGGGAGGCAAGGAAAGGGGTGGGGGGATATTCTTTGGGGGGCGGTCAATTTCAAAAGCCGTTCGTAAGGCATTTTAGAGATTAAGCGTGGCATTGAGGCTCTTGATTTTGAAGCCATTGATTTTGAGGCTACTGATTTTGAGGCTATTGAAGCGCATGGTTTAAAGGATGGAGGATTTGATGAAGCCGATGAAGGTTGGGGGAAAAGATTTAGGCTTATAGGGAAGACTTATAAGGGCCAGAAGAGAGAGGCAAAAGAAGAATAAAATGGTGCTGCGAGAGAGGATTGAACTCTCGACCTCTCCCTTACCAAGGGAGTGCTCTACCACTGAGCTACCGCAGCCCTTTTCAATCTTTGCGCTGTCTTGTGCCATATTGTCAGAAAATAGGCAAGAGAACATTTGTATATTCTTGCAAGAAAACGTATCTTATGTCATGACATATGTTTCTTATATGCTTAAATATCTAAATGAGTTGCTTGGATAGAAGCTCAACACTGTTTAAAAGGTTGCGCAATGACACAAATGCATCAAAAACAAAAACAAAATGAAATTAATCATCAAGATGAAAAAGCAAAACGACGTCAAGAAAGATTGGCACAACAATTGCGTCAAAACCTGAAACGTCGAAAAGAGCAAAGCCGAAAAAGAGCACAACCAGAGCTCTAAAATGCAAAAAAATGTTTTTTAGTAAATTTTTGCAACCAAACTTCTCAATAATTTGTTCTCATAGTTAGAATGCGTTCTAAAACGATTAATAAAGCATAACTTCCCGAAGGGGGACAATCCTTTGGAAGGGCAGGCACAAAGGAAAAGAGGGAAAACACGATGGATTCTATTCAAATTGTTGGGGGAAAAAAACTTCAAGGAACAATTCCTATATCTGGGGCAAAAAATGCTGCATTGCCTCTTATGATTGCGGCGCTGCTGACAGAAGAAACGCTCACTTTAGAAAATATTCCGCATCTGGCCGATGTTGAATTGCTTATTCGTATTCTCAATAATCATGGTGTTGGATATGCCGTTGATGGACAAGAGTTTAACGATGAATGTGTGAATTCAAGAACAATTCATTTTACGGCGCAAAAAATAGCCACAACACGGGCACCATATGAACTGGTGAAAAAAATGCGTGCAAGCTTTTGGGTTATCGGACCTCTGCTTGCACGATGTGCAGAGGCTTATGTTTCGCTTCCTGGAGGATGCGCTATTGGAACAAGACCTGTCGATTTTATCCTTGAGGGACTTAAAACTTTAGGCGCACAGATTACTATCGAAAATGGATATGTTCATGCAAAAGCGCTAAAGGGGTTAAAAGGTGCTCACTATCGGTTCCCTAAAGTCACTGTTGGTGGAACCCATGTGCTGCTGATGGCGGCGACAATGGCAAAGGGAACAACCACTCTTGAGAATGCAGCTTGTGAGCCAGAAGTGACAAACCTTATTCGAACTCTGAATGCTATGGGGGCTCAAATAACCGGTGAAGGAACAACAACGCTTACAATTGAAGGGGTTAAAAAACTCAACGGTGCTAGAGTACGCGTTATTGCTGATCGAATCGAAGCGGGAACATATGCAATGGCTGTTGCTATGACGGGAGGAGATGTCTTTCTTAAAAATGCAAATCCTAATCATCTCACAAAAGTGCTTAAGGTGCTCCAAAAAACAGGACTCGAGATTCAAATAGAACCTCAAGGAATTCATATTAAGCGAAATCCAAAGAACACCAAAATTATGCCCGTTGATATTAAAACAGGACCTTATCCTGCTTTTCCAACTGATCTCCAAGCGCAATTCATGGCGCTCATGACACGGGCTGAAGGAATCGCGCATATTACAGAGACGGTTTTCGAAAATCGTTTTATGCATGTTCAAGAACTCAATCGCTTAGGGGCAAAGATAAAGCTTGATGGGCAGACGGCAACTGTCTATGGAACAGAGAATTTGCAAGGGGCTCCTGTCATGGCGACGGATTTGCGTGCTTCTGTTTCTCTTGTGATTGCAGC
>NZ_JBHIRD010000007.1:63255-69231 GCF_042196905.1 Bartonella sp. AA89HNZF | reverse complement strand
ATTGGCAGCAAAGGGAGAAACAATCGTCAATCGTGTTTATCATCTTGATCGTGGATTTGAGAGATTAGAAGAAAAATTGGCTCGTTGTGGCGCAAAAATCCAACGTATCACAGTGTAAAGCTTTCAAAGATATGCTCCAAAGAATGGCTTTGGGAGGGGGCGATATATTTTTAGGTGTGCTTTTTGGAGGCTTGATCTCAAAAATAAAGGGTTATTAGTCCTCTCAATAAACGTGGGTTTTATCTCATGGTTTTTACGAGCGAGCATAAGAGTTTGAGAGGCGGGTGGGGTTCATAAAACAAACAAATAGAGACTTGTATCATTGTTTTCAGTGTCGTTTACGGCGCTTATGACACGGGTTGAGGGAACCGCGCGGATTACAGAGACGATTTTTGAAAATCGTTTTATGCATGTTCAAGAACTCAATCGCTTGAGGGGCAAATAAAGCTTGATGGGCGAGAGAGCAACGCATCTCATGGAACAGAGAATTTGCAAGGGGCTCCCGTCATGGCGACTGATTTGCGCGCTTGTTGTTTCTCTTGTGATTGCAGCATTGGCAGCAAAGGGAGAAACAATCGTCAATCGTGTTTATCATCTTGATCGTGGATTTGAGAGATTAGAAGAAAAATCGGCTCGTTGTGGCGCAAAAATCCAACGTATCACAGTGTAAATCTGTAAGATGTCTCTCAAAAATGGCTTTGGGAGGGGGTGATATGTTGTTAGGTGTGCTTTTGGGAGGCTTGATCTCAAAAATAAAGGGTTATTAGTCCTCTCAATAAACGTGGGTTTTATTTCATGGTTTTGGAGTTTTTACGAGCGAGCATAAAAGTTTGAGAGGTGGGGGTGGAGCTCATAAAATAAAGACTGTTTTTAAATTTTATTGCTAATTTCATGAAATTACTTTATACCTTAGAGGGTAACTTTGGTCGTCTACGCAACGACCAAGAGGGATTCAAAAACCCCTAAAATCCGAGCGTAAAAATGAACCTACTCTTGTGGGTGTCCCGGGATTCCGGGAGTTTTTGCTATGTCCAGGTGCGCTCTAGCACTAAAAGCAAAAAAGCTGACTCGGATTCAGTGTTTTTGACTCCCGGAATACCAATGCGAGGGCGCTCGCAACCGGCAGGGGAGCTTGAAGTGAAAGCTAAAAATCCACACTTTAACGATATTTCGATAGGCAGAAAAATTCGCTTTAAAAGAACAATGCTGGGAATGTCGCAAAAGAAATTAGGCAGCCAGTTAGGGGTGACTTTTCAACAAATCCAAAAATATGAAAAAGGCTCTAATCGTATAGGGGCGGGGCGTTTACAAGAAATTGCTGATATTCTCAATGTTCCCATTTCTTTTTTCTATACGGATCTCTCGACAAAAGAAAATGCCTTGTATTGCTGTGATGAAGGGATCGCAAGTAAAGAAGAGCACATTCTTTTGAAAAGTTTTAGAGAGCTCAAACCTCAAAAACAGAAGGCAATTTTGTGTTTGATTGTCTCATGAGATAAAAACACTGTTTTAATTTTTATTGCTGGTCTCCAGAAATTATTTTATGAACAAGCACCAGGGTTCTCGTCGTACAGTGTGGTTGAATGGTGAAACCCAAAGCCTGAAAATCCAAGATGAAACATTAGCCTGCTTTATAAGTATCGCGAGATTCCGGGAGTTTTTGCTATGTCCAGGTGCGCTCTAGCACTAAAAGCAAAAAAAGCTGATTCGAACTCAGTACTTTCAGACTCCCGGAATACTCATGCGAGGGCGCTCGCAACCGGCAGGGGAGCTTGAAGTGAAAGCTAAAAATCCACACTTTAACGACATTTCGATAGGCAGAAAAATTCGCTTTAAAAGAACAATGCTTGGAATGTCGCAAAAGAAATTAGGCAGTCAGTTAGGGGTGACTTTTCAACAAATCCAAAAATATGAAAAAGGCTTCAATCGTATAGGGGCGGGGCGTTTACAAGAAATTGCCGATATTCTTAATGTTCCCATTTCCTTTTTTTTATTCTGGTCTCTCAACAAAGGAAAACGTCTTGTATCCTTATGATGATGAGATCTCAAGCAAAGAAGAGCACATCCTTTTGAAAAGTTTTAGAGAACTCAAACCTCAAAAACAGCAAGCATTTTTGTGTTTGATTATCTCATGAGATAAAAACACTGTTTTAAATTTTATTGCCAATTTCCTGAAATTACTTTATACCTTGAAGGGTAACTTTGGTCGTCTACGCAGCGATCAACAGGGATTCAAAAACCCCTAAAATCCGAGTGTAAAAATGAACCTACTCTTGTGGGTGTCCCGGGATTCCGGGAGTTTTTGCTATGTCCAAGTGCTCTCTAGCACTAAAAGCAAAAAAAGCTGACTGAACTCAGTACTTTCAGACTCCCGGAATACGCATAAGAGGCGCTCGTACTCGGCAGGGGGTGCGAAGTGAAAGCTAAAAATCCACATTTTAACGATATTTCGATTGGCAAAAAAATTCGCTTGAAAAGAACAATGATCGGAAGGTCGCAAAAGAAATTAGGCAGCCAGTTAGGAGTAACCTTTCAACAAATCTAAAAATATGAAAAAGGCTTCAATCGTATAGGGGCGGGGCGTTTACAAGAAATTGCCGATATTCTTAATGTTCCCATTTCCTTTTTTTATTCTGGTCTCTCAACAAAAGAAGACGTCTTGTATCCTTGTGATGATGAGATCTCAAGCAAAGAAGAATACATTCTTTTGAAAAGTTTTAGAGAGCTCAAACCTCAAAAACAGCAAGCAATTTTAAGATTAAATTTTCGTTAGAATCAAAAAAAGATTAAAGAGGCTCTTGCTAAATAATAAATTATTATATAAAGCTTTTTTTAGAGAAGGGGGTTAACATTTCTCCTCCCCCCCCCCCGCAGAAATGTCGAAATAAAACCTCCTTCTCATCGTTTTAAAAATCACGAAAAATTTTATCCTTTATCCTTTATTTTTTTTAAAAGAGTGACTTATTTGTGCTAGAAAAGTTGCTGTATTAGGTAAATTGGAGGGCGGGGTGTTTTTAGTAGGAATTTGGGAAGGGCTGGAAAAATCGTCTTGCCAAATAGAGTTCTCAAAAGGAAATCTTGGAAAGAAACTATCAAAGGGGCGGCTTAAAAGAAGCTACCAAAAATCCGGAACTTCAGGCTTTAAATGAGGACCAATCCGTACCGCCGAGACCTTTTCTGCTAAACCGGTGCGATCTGAAATCTCAACCGCTAAACCACAGAGGGTGGCAGGACCGCACGCCGGTTCAAAACGATCTTGCTTCGTCTTATAAAGAAAACGGTGTAAGGGTTCTTCTTTATCCATTCCAAGAGATGAGTTATAATCTCCACACATGCCTGCATCTGTTAAATAGGCGCTCCCACCTTCTAAGATTTGCGCGTCAGCCGTGGGAATATGCGTATGGGTGCCAACGATAACACTCACACGACCATCAAGAAAATGACCAAAACATTGCTTCTCGCTTGTCGTTTCTGCGTGAAAGTCAAAAATAATCGTGTCGGCTTGCTCCATCAACGAACAGGCAAGCAGAATATTTTCCGCTGTTTCAAATGGATCTTCTACTTTACACGGCATAAAAACGTTGCCCAACAGATTGGCGACAAGAACACGGGCGCCATTTTTTGCCGTAAAAACACCAGAACCTTTTCCAGGAGTTTCTTTCGAAAAATTGGCAGGGCGTAAAAAACGATCACTCTCATGGGCATACTGCAATGCTTCTTTGTGAGAAAAAGCATGATTACCTGTGGTGACAACATCAACACCGGTCATCAAAAGATCTTGATACGTTTCTTGTGTGAGACCAAAACCACCAGAGGCATTTTCACCATTTACCACAACAAAATCAAGCTGCCATTTCTCAATCAGTTGAGGAAGGTATTCAAAAACAGCTTTACAGCCTGTGCTACCAACAATGTCACCTAAAAATAAAAAACGCATAGGCGCTTTAATCACATTTTAACATTTTAAGAAACCTTTTTCTGTAAAAATTCCTTGTACCTGTAGATCGTGTTCTGCTGCGGGAATAGAGGAAACCTCCTGACATGAAAATCCTATGCCCCATAATATCATTTGATGCCCTTGTTTTTCAAGAGCTGCAACAGCACGGTCATAGTATCCTCCTCCATAGCCAAGACGGTGACATTGACGATCAAATGCAGAAAGCGGAACAATAATATTATTGGGGGCAACAACGTCATTGTCTGCACCCGGACCAAAGGTGCCAAAACGCATGGGCTCTAAAATTGTGCTGGGCGAAAATGCACGGAAAATCATGGTGGTGGAATCAAGAACTGCTGGTAAGGCTAAATGCCCACCGCGTAACGCTACAGCATCCAGTAAAGGACGCGGGTCAATTTCCGATTTAATGGGCCAATAGCCTGCTAAAATGAGGCGTGAAAAATCGGTTCCCTTCCTTTCAAGGTATTCAATAAAGTGGCAACAAGCACGCTGCGAAAAGAGTGCGCGCTCTTCTGTTAAAAGAGCATCACGACGCGATAAACCGCTTTTGCGTTGCTGTGTGCGAAGGGATGAAGCAGATTCACAGAGGGGATTGTTTGTCATTGTCTCGTCAATTATTTTATAAGATGCTGGTATTTTATCCATTGTTGGCGTTTTGTAAATCTCTGTATGGATAAGAGCTTTGCTCATGAAAAAAAGCATGAAAAAAGTGTGTGCTCTTTAGGGGGTATCTTGGTGCAACAAGCCGCTTTTGCGTTGCTGTGTGCGAAGGGATGAAGCAGATTCACAGAGGGGATTGTTTGTCATTGTCTCGTCAATTATTTTATAAGATGCTGGTATTTTATCCATTGTTGGCGTTTTGTAAATCTCTGTATGGATAAGAGCTTTGCTCATGAAAAAAAGCATGAAAAAAGTGTGTGCTCTTTAGGGGGTATCTTGGTGCAACAAGCCGCTTTTGCGTTGCTTGCGTGCGAAGGGGTGAAGCAGTCACAGAGGGGATTATTTTGTAAGTGCTGTCTGTTTTATAAAATAAAGCTTATCGTAATTTTTATTTCTTGAAAAGAGTATCGTCATTGGTCTTATGTAAAAAGATGCTCTCAATTTTAGCTGGAAAAATTTTTATGCAAAAAAGTTAATACAAATAAAGGGTGATCCACAACAGCCGATGGAAAAAGCTGATCCCGGGAACCTATACAAATAGGTGGGCGCCATATGAAAAAGCCCACGGGCTTGATCAGGGACAGCTCCCTTGGAGATCATTAAGGTCTCAGGAATACGTTATTTCCTGTCGAGAAGCGCAGAACACCCTCCTTAATATAAAATAATTTCAGAGCTTCTGCTAGAGATAAAATAACCTCGCCCTCTTCTTTTTCATAACGTTTTTCAGGAGAGTTTTTAGAACCTTGCTGGTGGTTGCTCGAAATGGCTGTATGATGGATGGCTTATTCAAAGTAAAAAAGCAAAAAATATGAGTGGGGGTGGGTGATTGAGTGACGTAGAACGGTTTATTGCCAATCGCTTGATTTTTATGTTTCGGGGAGCTTTGAAGGGGAAATATTTTTTATTTAAGGATGTTTGTTGAATTGATATTGCTTCTTTGAAGTTTTTTCCTTGTAGGGAATATTTCAGTGCTGTTTTATCAACTTTGAGGGGGGGAGAGAGCCGATACGGTATGTGCTGCTATGGTTTTATAAAAATAAAAAAAAGACGATGACTATTTATCAGAGGGGCTAAGCGATGTTTTAAGATTTTTTCAAAAAGTGTTTTTTGAGCTTCGTGTTTTATCATCTTTTTATCCATGATGGAGGGATAGTGAAAAAAAGAGGCGGTGTGAAGAGAACGCAGGCGTGCAGCGTTTTTTTGCTATGAGAGAAATTCTGAAGGAAGTATATTGGAAGTGTTTGGACGCTGCTTGCAATACAAAAAAGGTCCAAATTCAAAAAAAGCACTGTGAATTGTGTGGGGGGATGTGTGGTTATAAGCAGGGGGCTTTTAGTTTATTGAGTGGAATGTGAAGC
>NZ_JBHIRD010000007.1:39412-63155 GCF_042196905.1 Bartonella sp. AA89HNZF | reverse complement strand
AAAAGCACTGTGAATTGTGTGGGGGGATGTGTGGTTATAAGCAGGGGGCTTTTAGTTTATTGAGTGGAATGTGAAGCCGGCTTGCGTCTTATCTAGATTTGAAAGGATGTCGTAAAGTGTTTCGTTCTTGAATGGTTTCAAAGAGCTTGTGGTGATTGTTCGTCTAACAGAGCTTGCACGCGCTTTTGAATCCTGCGCATTTGTGGAGTGTAATCCAATGCTGTTTCATCAATCTTAAGAGCCAAGTTTGGGACGCTCTGTTGCTTCCATGGTAATGGCTAAGTTTCAAAAAAAGCACTGTGAATTATGTGGGGGGGGATGTGTGGTTATAAGCAGGGGGCTTTTAGTTTATTGAGTGGAATGTGAAGCGGGCTTGCGTCTTATCTAGATTTGAAAGGATGTCGTAAAGTGTTTCGTTCTTGAATGGTTTCAAAGAGCTTGTGGTGATTGTTCGTCTAACAGAGCTTGCACGCGCTTTTGAATCCTGCGCATTTGTGGAGTGTAATCCAATGCTGTTTCATCAATCTTAAGAGCCAAGTTTGGGACGCTCTGTTGCTTCCATGGTAATGGCTAAGTTTCAAAAAAAGCACTGTGAATTATGTGGGGGGATGTGTGGTTATAAGCAGGGGCAGTTTATTGAGTGGAATGTGTAGCCGGCTTGCGTCTTATCTAGATTTGAAAGGATGTCGTAAAGTGTCTCGTTCTTGAATGGTTTCAAAGAGCTTGTGGTGATTGTTCGTCTAACAGAGCTTGCACGCGCTTTTGAATCCTGCGCATTTGTGGAGTGTAATCCAATGCTGTTTCATCAATCTTAAGAGCCAAGTTTGGGACGCTCTGTTGCTTCCATGGTAATGGCTAAGTTTCAAAAAAAGCACTGTGAATTATGTGGGGGGATGTGTGGTTATAAGCAGGGGCAGTTTATTGAGTGGAATGTGTAGCCGGCTTGCGTCTTATCTAGATTTGAAAGGATGTCGTAAAGTGTCTCGTTCTTGAATGGTTTCAAAGAGCTTGTGGTGATTGTTCGTCTAACAGAGCTTGCACGCGCTTTTGAATCCTGCGCATTTGTGGATAGTAAACCAATGCTGTTTTATAAGCTTTAAGAGCAAGTTTGGGACGCTCCGTTGCTTCCATGACAACGCCAAGTTCAAAAAAAGCACTATAATTGCGCGGCTCAAGTTCAAGAGCATGGTTGAGATCAAGCAGGGCAAGTTTGAAATCGTTCAGCTGAATGTGAATCCAAGCACGCCTTACCCAAGCTTCAGCATAAGTAGGTAAAAGTGCAAGAGCATTGTCAATATAATCAAGCGCAAGTCCATAATCGTCGCTGTTGAGTGCATTTTCAGCCCATGACATTAAAAGATCAATCGTCTCACTCCCCGATTGGGACCATAAATGTTGAAGTTGTTGACTGATCTTTTTCGCTTTAGCAACATCAGCACAATATTTCAATTCTTTGAGTAAACGTGAAATTTCTGCTTCTTTGCGCTGCTTAACTCTGTCAACATGGGAAAGCCGCTCTTTGTCAAGATCTTCAAGAATAACCGCCGAGGAATCAGAATCGGAGGGTGTTGAGGAAGGGGGAGGAGAATTGGGAATAAGATCATCTAACGGTAAAAGCGATTGTGGAGAAGGCCGATCTTCAGGAAGAGAAGGAGGATTTTGCCCATAGCTCGAGGGAACAAAACAAAAAACGCCAACAAAAGAAAGAAAAAACGCGCGCTGGAAAATACAGAAAAAACGCAACTGGAAAAATCGAAAGGCTTTTAAAAAAATAGAAGAATCCATAAAAACAAGCCCCCAAAAGATAAATCACCAAATATTATCAAATACTAGACTTGTAATCAACGGACTTATAACAAAAAAACTCAAGAAAAAAATTTTAAGCCTACAATTAAAGTAGGCATAAAAACATTGATCCTAAAGAAATTATCCCTAAAAGAATTAGCCCTGACGTGCTCTAAAACGTGGATTCGTTTTATTAAGAATATAAACACGACCCTTACGACGCACCAAACGATTGTTACGGTGGCGCTCTTTTAGTGCTTTAAGCGAATTTTTAATTTTCATCATATTCACCGTTTAAATAGTTTACGTAACACAATACTATAATACAATATTAAAACACGAAAATACAATATTACAACCCCAATAGACTGCTTACTCTATGAGCATTGCATTGCGATATCGTACTTGCATGATAACATCACACGATACACTTTTTCACTGTGATCACAAAAAGAAAAGCGCACTCTTAAGGTACGCATTAACCACTTCATTAGCACAACGATAAGTGAAAATTGCAAAAAAGTAGGAGAGATTTAACAAGAAGTCTTATTCTTGTCAAGGGTATATCCCTTACAAATTCCTATAGTGTGTTAATGGTTGGCCTTGAAGGTAAAAATTTTCTCGTAAAAAAAGGACACAAAAAAGCACAAAGAGTGGAAAAAAGTAAAAGCTTCCTATTTGTGAGAAAATAATCCTGTTTTTTCGTAAAATATCATCGTTAAGTAAGGCTCATGTAAAATTTATAACATGAGGTGTTTTTTGTTCGTGTGTGAGGATATTCTTAAGGCTTATTCTTAAAACCTAAAAAATAAACCGCATGATGATGACAAAGATGATGAATTGATAAGGATAAATTTCTATTGTTCAGAGAAAACATAGTAAAATAAGAGTTTTGCATAGTCTTAAGGTTTTCTCATTGCAAATCTGTGTATCTTTAAGCATAGCATTCGCTGCTTGCATATCACAAGCGGGATTGATCTATGGTAAAGATACTTGAAGATAAGGAATAAAACGGTCTTTTATGAATGCTTTCAAGTACAAGAGAGTGTTGTAACATTGGGGGCTGACAAAGCGGTGTGATGGCGTTGGTGTTTACGCTTCATAAGTTTAAAGAGGGGTGATGCACTATGAATGTTTAAGCTATTATCGAGAGTTTTTATGCTCTATGACGGGGGCTGCTGTTGTGAAGTGGTGGGGCAATGTGCATTGGCAAAATGTTTCTTTAAAATAAGCGCGTGTTAAAACAAGTGCGTAAATTGGCAACACAAGTGTCTTCTGTTTGAGGCTTTTTATTTTACGTGAGGGGTGAGAGGATATTTGGTTTGGGAATGGATAAGCTTAGTGCTGTAATCATATCCTGTAATTATATCTTTGATGTGGAGATCAGGGACGGAGCGGAGCGCTCGGTACTTTTAATGAGGGATTAAATCTGTGTGGTTAGAGTGAAAGATTATGCATAAATTTCTCTTTTAAGGCAATAGTTTATGATTTTTTGCAACCCTATTATTTCTACGTGGGTGGAGTGCTGGATATTGTCAAACGGAGGGGGAATTCAAATTATCCGGTGAGGGAACCAGTATAGTGAGAATATACTTTGGCTCTTGAATGTGGATAGTTTGAATTCCTTTTAATATCCATGCTGTAGAAAAATTTGACCTTCCCAAGGGTGGTCTATGATGATGTTTATTGAAAGAGTGAAAGGTTCACATTGTCTGGCGATAAACGTAATAAAAGCATGTCATAATACCAATTTATATACATGTTGCAAATGCCAAAGAGAGCTGACGTAATGATCATTGGTATCCCGATCGATAGGGGTAATGACTCTCTTCCTACTGCGAGGTATGTTAGACAAAGAATTCCTGCCATTAATAAAAAGCCTATCGCTAGGATTTTCGTTACGAAAACAATGGGTTTACGAAAGGTTAAAAGAAAGAGGAACAACATATGTCTAAATGGACCCCCTTTACGTTTTTGGGGAAGAACAGACTGTACCTCATTTAAAGTTTTATTATTGTTAGAAATGAAGTGTTTTTTGCCACAATAAGCGTTTTAAAGGCAATGATAGTGTTAAAATGATCGTATTAAAAAGTATAGTTTAGCTTTATCAGGATAATAAAATAAACATTTATATTTATAAATTATTAGGTGCTCTTGAAAGAAGCTTGGATTGAGAAAAATTGTGGGAACTTCATGAAGCGCTGGTCTGTTGGGGGTGACGAATGTCATTGCTGAGCAGGATTAGAGAGTTACAGACAATCTCTTATGGGTGGTTAAGGAATATGCGTAAACAAAGTGCGTTTACGATAAGGGGAGTTCATAAGGAATTGTGCGAGATGCAATAAAATCAATGCGCATTATACGGTGATTATGTGCCTTATAATTCATTGTCTTAACAGGATTAAAAGGTGGAAAAATTGATGCACTAAAAAAGGGAGGGTTTTGTGAGAGAAGAAAAATTGATCTGAAAAGAAGAAACTTAAGCCTTTGGGGAGAAGTTCAGGAAACCTTTTCGAGGAATGTGTTGGGGGAATTAATGAAAGAAGAAAATCTTCTATCCGTTGAAGGAAAAAGAGAGAGGAGAAAAAGAAGAAAGTTGCTATGCTGGAGAGGGCTATCGTCTGGCCGATATTGGGCCGAATTCTCGAGAGTTGTTTTGGGAGAGTAATACGTTTTACCTCTTTGCAGCAATTTTATGGAAAACAAAACGATGCTTTTGTGAAAAAATGAACATAAGAAGAGAAGCTAGAGACAATAAAAGCGCAATCATGGGGATTGGTATCTATGGGGGTGCAATAAATTAGTCTATTTCTTAAAGGTTGGCATTAAAAGAAAAATGAAGGGGCTGCGTATGTTATGGGGAATATTTATGCTGTGGGAGGTGGAGGGGTGGTGAAGTTAGGGGCTGGTGGATTGTTTTTAGCCAGGGGGATATTTTTGAGAAAAGGAAGGGGAGAAGAGCTAGGGGGTGGAGTTGAAGGGTTGGGAGCGCTTGTTGTGCTGCTTGGATATTGGTGTGGAGTGAAGCTTTGTTTTTGAGGGCGGATGAGATGTTCGTGTAGGATGAAGCGGTTTGGAGGGGGAAGAGGTGATGTTTTTAAGAGAGAAGGAGCTTGTAGGAGGGCTTCACGCCCTTTCAGGGGAGAATTAAAAGGTTAGGGGCGCTTTTGAAGCCGATGGATATCGGTGTGGGGGGAGAGGTTGTTTTTTCAGTTCATTTAGGGGAAAAGTGTGAAAAAGTATTTGTATATATGTGGGCTTAAGATTTGTTGGCTGGTCCCAGTAATTGGATGATATGCCCCATTTTGCGGTTGGGGTGAACAGTGCTTTTGCCATATAAATGGATCGAGGTGCGTTCTTGTGTGAGAAAATATTTTAACGTGCTAAAATTGTTACCAAGAAGATTGGTCATTTGGCAATCGCTATGGCGATAGGGACTGCCTAAGGGAAGTCCGCAAATAGCACGGATATGCTGTTCAAATTGTGAAGTTATGCATGCCTTTTGTGTCCAATGACCAGAATTATGGACACGCGGTGCTAATTCATTCACTAAAAGATGACCATTCGTTAAGACAAAAAATTCAATGCAAAGAACACCAACATAATCGAGGGCATCCATGACTGTTACACTGATTTCTTGAGCTGCTTTTTGCACCTCAGGTGGAATATGTGATGGAACAAAGGATTTATGAAGAATACCATTTTTGTGTTGATTTTCAGGGCAATCATAAAAAATATGTTCCCCTTGTTTTGTACGTGCCGAAAGAACCGAAATTTCCGATAAAAAAGGAACTATTTCTTCCAAAATACAAGGCTGTTCCTGAAAAGTCCTTAAGGCTTCGTCAAGGGTTTGTTCATCTGGGTGATCAAGCTTGATCTGATTTTTTCCGTCATAACCAAAACGACGCGTCTTTAAAAGACCACGTCCGCCTAAGGTATCAAGAGCGGAAAGAAGAGAAGAAGAATTGTCAACAGCGTGCCATAACGCGGTGCCAATCCCTTGATCACGCAAAAATTGCTTCTCAAAAAGTCGATCTTGCGTGATCTTTAATGCTTTGGAAGAAGGATAAACAGGCTTACTCTTTTCTACATATTGAACCGTTTGAAGCGAAAGATTTTCAAATTCATAGCTGACAACATCACACTGAGAAATAAAATGATCTAAAGCTGATATATCGTCATAGGCGGAAACAATATGGTTGTTTGCTGTTTGAGCGGCTGGGCAATCGGCTTCAGGGCAAAAAATAACGGTTCGAAATCCTAATTCTGCAGCAGCTATGGCGAGCATCCGCGCTAATTGTCCCCCCCCGATTAAACCAATGACGCTGCCTGGAGGTAACATGGTGAAGGGAGTGGTGTTGGCTAAGGTGGTGTTGGACGAAGTGGTGTTGGACGAGGTGGTGTTGGCTAAGGTGGTGTTGGAGGGAGTGGTGTTGGCTGAGGGGGGGGTGGACGAGGTGGTGTTGGACGAGGTGGTGTTGGACGAGGTGGTGTTGGATGAGGTGGTGTTGGAGGGGGTGGTGTTGGCTGAGGGGGGGGTGGAAAACGGTGCCATTTTAAACCTCCGTTACAGGCGTTTGGGCGACATTGGCTGTTTGTTGTTGACGCCAATCTTGTAATCGTTGGGCGAGATCATGGTCATAAACGGCCATAACGGCCGCGGCTAAAAGTGCTGCATTAATTGCGCCTGCTTTGCCAATTGCTAATGTGCCAACGGGTATCCCTGCTGGCATTTGCACGATTGAAAGCAAAGAATCTTGACCAGAAAGAGAGTGAGAATGCACTGGAACGCCAAAAACAGGAAGAGGAGTAAGGGCTGCTAACATACCTGGAAGATGCGCTGCACCCCCCGCACCGGCAATTAAAACTTTAAACCCTGCTTCTTTTGCTTCTTTGGCAAATTGATAAAGGCGTTCAGGAGTTCGGTGTGCTGAGACAATATGCGAACTATGAGAAATACCAAGATTCGTCAAAATATCTGCACTATGGCACATCGTTTGCCAATCCGATTGGCTCCCCATTAAAATCGCGACATCACATGATTTTTTCATCATTCTCTATCCTTTTCAAAGGTTCAATGCGATTCTTTATCATTATTTTTTTAAAGTTTTATATTCTTTTTGCAAAGCCAATTGATGACAGAGAAACAGTTATTTTTCAAATAAGGCGGAAAGCTAAAAATTTAAAGGGGATCTCGAGAGATGAAAAACTAAAGTATTGAAGGCATGAAGCACTTCTTGTGAGGGGGGAGGGGAATGCAACGGGGTGGTGTGGGACCCATGAGGCTGTTGAGCTTGCGGTATTGTCTTTTATTTAAGATAAGAGGGAAAAATGTATTGGGGAAAAGCCATTGATTATAAGTTTTTTTTAAAAAAATGTCTTATTTTTTATTTGCTAAAATAAACAAGATCACCATATGATATAAAATCTGTTGCAATTTGAAACATTGCTTATGAGAAAAAGAGATTTTTATGTCAAAAATGTGTTGCAAAATGAGGATATTCTTTTGAGAAAAAAAGAGATGTATATCTCTCGATTTCAAAGCCTATTTATTTTGTTGTTCAAGTGATTCTTTTGTGAGTGGGGGATATAATCTTTATAGGGGATATAATCTTTATAATTGTCGATATATCTTTAACAATGGCTGATATAAGGGGAAGCGAATAATCAACGCTTTTGTGCTTTTAACGCTTTTGTTGAGATGTGCTTCTGAGCGATTATATCGTTTTTTCACTTAAATATAATGGCAATATCAATCGCGAGTGACGAATTGTGAATAATAAATCCATGGTCTCTTTTTTGCCCAATTTTGTAATATGGTGAACGCTGAAATAAATAAGAGTTAAACAACGGATGTAAAGGAGATTTAAAAGCTATGTTTCTTCCATTTTTAATCGCTTTAGGTACTGCAGTAACGACTATGTGTGGTAAAAAAAATATAAGTTATGCTTTGTGGGCAATTTTATTCGTTGTCATTCTTCTCACTTTCAATCATCACGCAACTTCTACTTTAAATTTATCTTTTTGAGAGAATAGCCATGGAACATGTTGAACAAAAAAATCCTCACTTCGTCATCTTTATGAATACGCTAGGACTCTTTGGGTTATCTATTGTCTTGGTGGTGGCTTTTTATTATCAATTGGTAAAGTTTGAGTTACCTTGTCCCCTTTGTTTGCTGCAGCGCGTTGGATTGATGCTGGCAGGTTGTGGGTTCTTACTCAATATTCACCATAAGGTGAAAAATACCCATTATGGTATGGTTATTCTTGGTTGTATGGTAACCAGTGCTGTGGCAGCACGGCAAGTGTTTTTGCATATCACACCCGATGATTTAGGATATGGTTCAACGTTCTTTGGATTGCATTTTTATACTTGGGCTTTCATTATTTCTGTCCTTTGTATCTTTGCTGTCTCATTTGTCATGATTTTAGGCGAATTGGCACACAAGTTCAAAGAATTTTCTCCTTTTCCAGCCTTGAGTAAAACGGCAAGTTTCTTATTTGTGTTTTTGATTGCGGCAAATTTGATTTCTACCATACTGGAATGTGGTGGTGGGCAATGTGCCGATGATCCTGTAAGGTATGAATTGTTATCAAATTGGTTCCCTTCACAGTCTTGAAATTTTTTAATAATCCCTCATCATAATTTTTATTGTTAAAGAGGCGGAAATATTTAAGAATCCGCTTCTTTTTTATTTATTGGGAAGACATTTCAGCAAGATTGTTCGATAATCTGATCTTTTATACCAACGCTGGCTTTTATGAGCGCTGGCGATTGATATTTTTTTAGCGAAGACTTGTACTGTGAACCTTTTATGCTGTCTTTTGAGAGAGATGAAGGGATTGATTGGCTTGGAGGCGTTTGTAGAAGAAGCCCCGGACTTTTGAACCGCGTAGGTTAAGAAGCCTCGTTTTTTAAAGGTGTATTAACGATAAAAATTTTTTGTTCTTGATTTTTCTTAACATTGTGTTAAATTGATCTTTGTATTCATTTTGGTGCTTCTAAAGCGTTTTTATTGCTTCTAGAGGGATTAATTTAAAATTTTGAAAGTTATGTGAATAATTTTCTGTAGAGGTTTGTTTATTAGAGGCAAACCTTTTTTTTTATCTAAGTTTTAGATGTTTTCTTTCAGTGTGAAGCCTTTTTTTAGAAAAAGGTAAGCGTCTTGATGATGACTCTCTTCTTTATTAATATATTGATTTATAATAATAAATAACCATTTTTTTTACCGTGAAGCGCGTTGCTGAATATAATAAAATTTCTCATCACCAGTTCTCTCATATTAAATCAATTAAAATTACTTGGCTTATACATCATAAGTGAGTGGGCCATGTGGGTCAAAACTGTACAAGAAAGGCATGCCTTTAATGAAGTGTCTCTTGAACCGAAGGCTGTCTGCAACATTGGGAGCTGGCAGAGTTTTTGTGATGATGCCGGCTTGTTCTTCTATAAGCGTAAACTTGTTTTTCCATAAGCGTAAAGATAGGGGGGGCTGAATGGATTTTATACACTTCATGGGAGCTTACCATTCCTTTACGGGTAGCGTTTTGCAAAATGGGTGTGATGGAGCGTTGAGAGATCTTTCTTTAAAACAAGCGCGTGAATATGCAACATAAGTATATTCCTTTTGGCACGTTTTGTATTACGAAAAAATATTGACTTATAAGGATAAGTTATCGTTGCGGATGTTGAATGAGAAAAACGAAGAGCTTCTCTCATTTCAAACTTTCTTATAGTCAATTAATTAAATGTGCTCTTCTACGTTACAAAAAAGCACTGGGTGTAAATAAAAATTCTTTTAAAAGTCGTAAAATGCTTCTTATGCACTCTTTTGATCGCTAGAATTTGTCGAAAAATTTTATGCTGCTCAATACGATAATAGGGCGGTTTATATCTATGATTTAAGTGAAAATAGGGGGAGTTAGATGAAAAGGGAGGTGAGATTTTAATGACAGTTGTTGAAAACGTTATTGTGTAATGCATTTTTTACAGATTTTCTGCTTTCTGTAAATATGTAAAAGCGTAAAAACGGAAATGTGCAAAAAAGGAAGCTGGGACTTTATGCGTGGTGTATGATTTTATCATGGCATGGAATGTGGAGAGAAGATTGGGGTGTGGGGATGAAGAGGCGGGGGTGTTGAGGAGAGAGGGGGTGAGGGTGAAGAGTTTATGAAGGGAGGGGGAGTTGGGATGAAGAGGTGGGAGTGTTGAGGAGAGAGGGGGTGAGGGTGAAGAGTTTATGAAGGGAGGGGGGAGTTGGGATGAAGAGGCGGGAGTGTTGAGGAGAGAGGGGTGGGGATGAAGAGTTTATGAAGGGAGGGGGAGTTGGGATGAAGAAGCGGGGGTGTTGAGGAGAGAGGGTGTTGGGGGTGAAGAGTTTATGAAGGGAGGGGGGAGTTGGGATGAAGAGGTGGGAGTGTTGAGGAGAGAGGGTGTGGGGAAAGTTGTTTTTGAAGTGGGATTGACCGGTGCTTTGCGTGATCTTACTTTAGGGTGGTGAAGGGGCAAGAATATTTTAAAATAGGAGGTATCTGTCGCGTTTGATGCAACATTATCCTTTGTGGTGTCGTGATCTGAAATCAGCAGGGGAATTGGCTAGAGTAAGAAGCTGTATTGTTGACAAACCTATGTTTACAAAGTGGTGTGGGGGGAATTTGAAAGTTTCGTTTGGCTGCTTTCTGTAAATGTGGAGAAGCATCAAACCGTTGATCCGTAAAATAAAAACGTATGTCCGTAAAATGATGCGGAGAATTTATGCTTTGTGTGCTCTTTTGCTTAATCAGAAATCAACCACAAGATTGCTTTTTGTTTTTTCGGCTGGAGCTCTCTAAAATTTTTCAAAAGGGAATGTTCTTTTTCGCTGTATGTTTCTTGATCATAGTGTGCGGTATGTGTTGAAAGATTTTCTTTTGTGGCAATATCTGCATAAAAAAAGCTTATGGGAACATCCAGTTTTTGGGCGATTTTGAGTAAACACCCTGCGCTTACACGATTGAAGCCTTTTTCATATTTTTGGATTTGTTGGAAACTGACACCTAAATAGCTTCCTAATTCTTTTTGGGAAAGTCCCATGGAAATGCGTCTATGACGAATTCTTTTGCCTATCAGAATATCGATAAAATTTGGATTTTTGGTTTGCACTTCAAGCCCCCCTCCGGTTGCGAGCGCCCTCGCATTGGTATTCCGGGAGTCTAAAAGTACTGAACCCTAGTCAGCTTTTTTGCTTTTAGTGCTCATCGCACCTGGACATAGCAAAAACTCCCGGAATTCCGGGATACCCACAAGAGTGGGTTCAATTGTACGCTAGGGTTTAGGGCTTTTAGTTCCCTGTTGATCGTTGCGTGGACGATCAAAATTACACTTTAAGTGATAAAGTAATTTCAGAAGATTGGCAAGAAAAATCAAAATAATCTCAAAGACTATAAGATTGGATACTTTTTAAAAAAGTGCGAAATATGGATTATAAATTGCGCTTTTACCTATCAGAATGTCGATAAAATATGGATTTTTAGTTGGCACTTCAAGCCCCCCTCCGGTTGCGAGCGCCCTCGCATTGGTATTCCGGGAGTCAAAAATACTGAACCTAAATCAGCTTTTTGCTTTTAGTGCTCATCGCACCTGGACATAGCAAAAACTCCCGGAATTCCGGGACACCCACAAGAGTGGGCTCATTTTACGCTAGAGCTTAGGGTTTTTGAATCCCTCTTGATCGCTGCGTAGACGATCAAAATATCTTTTAAGTGATAAAGTAATTTCAGAAGATTGGCAAATGAAAATAGTTTTTATTTATAAACTTTATTTTTTAATGAGAGGCTTTCCGCCTCTCAAACTCTCCGGAACGCTCACCAAAATCATGAGATCAGACCCGCTTTTAATGAGGGGACTAACAATCCTAGGTTCTTAAGGTCAAGGAGACCATTACATGGCGCCTAACGGCGTCCTTGACCCCCAGAACTTAACGGCTTGTTTTGTCCCTCTCATGCGGCTCCGAAATCATGATTAGAAAGGGAGCTTAAAAACGTATATTCGTGAAAAAGGAGTAGAGGATTTGTGCATTGTGTATGCTTTTGGCATGGCATGGAATGTGGTGAGATAAATGGGGGAAAGAGTTTTTGTGAATGGAGTGGTAAGCTGGGATGAAGCCTGCGGGAGATTGAAGGGAGAAGAGAGTGTGGGGGCGGAATAGGAATGAACAGACTAGAGGGGGGTAAGAGGCGGTGGTGCGAAGGGATGCGTGAAGGATGGTGTGAGGAGATAGCGCTTTGCTTTTATGGTACTTGATGAAGTGGTGTCATTTGAGGGGGGCTGAAGTCCGTGGGTGGGTGATCTGAAGTGCTTGGGGAGATTGGCTAGGCAAGAAGCTGGGGTAATACTATTGTTTATAGAGTGGTGCGGGGTGGAAGTTTCATTTGGCTTTATTCTGTAAATACGTAAAAGCGTGAAAACGGAAATGTGTAAAAAAGGAAAAGGCTTTATGTCGTTAGAGGCGTTGTGGTTAATGATACGCAATGTATAGGGATCGTGTTTTCAAAGGTAGGAAGAACAACATAAATGGAAAGAGTGGCTTAGAGGAAGCGTGTGAAGAGAGAGAAAATGGGGAAGGCTGTATGGGAAATGCGTAGAGTATGAAGTGTGGGGCAGTGAAGCATGTTGTGAATGGTGTGTGAAGAATGGAGAAGGTTTTTGAGAAAAGGAAGGGCTTCTGGCGTGGGGGGAGTGGTGTTTATCTGAAGGGCGCATGTTTAAGGTGTGGAAGGTGAGGAAAAGTTGGAGAGAGGATGATTGTTCGTAAGTTGTGGAGGGATTAGTCAGAGGTGTTGGGAAAATGCTTTAGGGGAAAAAAATAGCGTAATTTCTTGTCACACTGAAACCAAAATCATCATAAAAATTGAAGGAAATTAGCGGGTAAAATTGGTGAAAAAAAAGTTTTGATTCTTAAGGTGTGGGATGACGTTTTTTGAGAGCATGGAAGAGTAAACTTGAAAAACCTTTCCCTTTTTGTGGAATTTTTATTCACAAACTTAAGAAAATAGGATATGAACGCTGGAAATAACGCGCAGCTTAACAAAATATGTGCACTGTAAAGGAAATGTTTGTTTATGTCAAAAGAAGAAGTTTTAGAATTTTCTGGTATCGTTACTGAACTCTTACCTAACGCGATGTTTCGTGTGAAACTGGAAAATGATCATGAAATTATTGCCCATACCGCTGGTAGAATGCGGAAAAATCGTATACGGGTGTTGGCCGGTGATAAAATCATGGTGGAAATGACACCTTATGATTTGACAAAAGGGCGTATTACATATCGCTATAAGTAGCCTCGTGGGTGGCTTGCACTTTTTTCTAAAAGCTATCATATTATTTCTATTATTTTTTAACAGTTTTTTAGTTTGCTTTTCATGAGTGAAAAAAGGGGAGTGTTTGAAGAGCCTTGAAAGACTGTAAAATCGTTGCGGAAAAAGGATAAGGAGATCAATAGCGCTTAAAGGGGAGCGCTAAAGGGGCGCTTAAAAGGGGGCGCTAAAGGGGGTGAAGAGGGAAGTCGATTGTGAAGGGGTGGAAATGAGAAATATAAGAGAGTGGGGGAAAAAACGTTTGGCAGATACTCTTACAGAAGAAATTTATTTGGTGCTTGCCTCCGCTTCGCCACGGCGTTTAGCGCTCTTGGCACAAATAGGGATTGATCCCCAGCAGGTTTATGCAAGCGATATTGATGAAACGCCAAAATTAAAAGAACATCCTGCAAACCTTGCTAAACGTTTGGCAAAAGAAAAAGCGCTGAAAGCCCAAAAAATTTCGCGCTGGTACAGTCAGAATGGTCAAGACGAGTTGCAGAATGGTCAAGAAAAATTACCTGGACAGAAAATGATTATCTTGGCGGCTGATACCGTGGTGGCTGTTGGGCGGACCATTTTCCCCAAACCAGAAAGCGAGGATGAGGCTTATGAATGTTTACGATACCTTTCTGGGCGTTCGCATAAGGTCTATGGTGCCATTTGTGCGCTCAATGAACGTGGAAAAATAACCGTAAAATTGGTTGAAAGTCGTGTTCGTTTTAGACGCTTAACCTCTGCCATGATGAAGGCTTACCTTGCTTCAGGAGAATGGCAAGGCAAAGCGGGGGGCTACGCTATCCAAGGAAAAGCAGGGGCTTTTGTTGTTCATATCACGGGTTCTTATTCTAATGTTGTGGGATTGCCTTTGGCTGAAACAACCGATCTCTTGACCGCTTATCACTATCCACTTTTCACTCACTGGGCTGAAGAAACGCATGAGAGAGATTGATTGGTCCGTAGAGCTAATGCAAGGTAAAAAACAACAAAAAGAAAATATGAAAACAAATAGAAGCAAAATTAATGAAGGAGCCAATGACAAAGGTGTGTCAAGAACAAAAAGAGCCTAATTTACAAAAAGAGACCCGTCCTCCGCATCCTTGTCCTATTTGTGGTCAGATGTCACAAAAATCTTCTTATCCTTTTTGTTCCACACGCTGTCGAGCCATTGATCTAAATCGGTGGCTTTCGGGTGCTTATATCTTACCACCCCCACCACAAGTAAGTGATGAAGAAGAGTAAAGAAGAGGCATGTCTTTTGAGAAGCAAATGCTTAGAAAACGTTTTTGTGTGAAAGCTGAAGGGATGGCCGTCGTTTGTTCTAGCGGGGAGGTCTGAGTGAGATATTTTGCGTGTGGCGTTGGAGAGAAGCTTGAGTTTGAGAAGAGGAGGGATGAGGTTAAAGAAATATCTGAGCCTTTTTGTTTAGAGAATTGGGGAAAAGATTGAGTGGTGAGAAATAGGGAGCGGCTGAGGAGATAATGCTTAGTCTGGTTGTTTTGCTGCTGAGGGGATACGAGAAGATTGGCTGTTTTGAGTAGAAGACATTTAGGCATTTGAAGGCATTGGCGTTAAATGTAGTTTTAAATATTTTCTTTTTAGCTCTTCATAAATACCAACAAAAAACAGTAAATTGTCAGTCATATTAAATAAAAATTATCACTTGTTCAAATTGGATTTGTAATAAATACCTTTTTTGAGACAATTATCCTGAAAATCATAGAAGTAAAAAAATCTTCGTCAGTTACTTGAAAGAATGATATTTGTAATAATTGATTTTAGCTTTTCTATCGTATAACCTCAATTACTCGGCGCCGTTTGATGACGTACAAGAAAATTTTCGGCGTTGTGAATGGCTGAAGAAAATGTGATGTTTCTCAAAAGATGGTCTACAGAGCCTTTACCTTAGTTGCTTTCTGGTTGCCGGTTTAGCGTCATTGATATAGACGCAGATTGGGATCAGTCAACGATGGATGTTTTAATACATATATATCCAAGACTTACCATTGGTGGTTTTGTTTACCATGGATAATTATAAATTGCTTTGTTGCAGGAAGGTTGTTGGTGCCTTTAGGGTGTGAGGGAAAAATTGATAGTCCAATCAGTATTGCTAAGGAAAAAAGAGGGGCACGTGTTTTGGTGCAAAGAGCTTGATCGCTGCGTAGACGACCAAAATTACACTTTAAGTGATAAAGTAATTTCAGAAGATTGGCAAGAAAAATGAAAAATTTTCTATTCTGTTATACCGTAAAACGGCGCTATTTGAAGGGGGAGTGAAGAGCTTGAATATTCATGATAGGGCTTTGATTTGTTGAGCCTGATGAAGTGCTGTCGTTTGAGGAGGGTAGTCTGAAGACTGTAAGGGGACTAGGCAAAAAGCTGGATTCATTTTCAGAGCAGTGTTTACAGAGCGGTGCGGGGTGGTGATGTGGAAATTTTATTTGTCTGACTTCTGTAATAACGTAAAAGCGTGAAAACGTATATCCGTAAAATAATGCGGAGGATTTGTACTGTGTGTATGCTTTTATCATGGCGTGGAATGTGGTCAGAGAACTAGGGGACGCATTTGTGAATGGAGCGGGGAAGCTGGGATGAAAAGGGGTGTTAAGTGCGTTTTCTGGAGAAGAGTATGTGGAGAATATTGGGAGGAAGGGCTTATTTGTCTTGTCTGATAACGCCTCTTTTGAGTGGTGGTAATAATTATATGAAGTGATCAGTAGTCCTTCCCTAGATAAAAAGCTGGGTTCGTTTTCAGAACAGTGTTTACAGAGCGGTGCGGGGTGGTGATGTGGAAATTTTATTTGTCTGACTTCTGTAATAACGTAAAAGCGTGAAAACGTATATCCGTAAAATAATGCGGAGGATTTGTACTGTGTGTATGCTTTTATCATGGCGTGGAATGTGGTCAGAGAACTAGGGGACGCATTTGTGAATGGAGCGGGGAAGCTGGGATGAAAAGGGGTGTTAAGTGCGTTTTCTGGAGAAGAGTATGTGGAGAATATTGGGAGGAAGGGCTTATTTGTCTTGTCTGATAACGCCTCTTTTGAGGGGTGGTGATAATTATATGGTGATAATTATATGAAGTGATCAGTAGTCCTTCCCTGGATAAGAAGCTGGATTGTTTACGGATCAGTGTTTATCGAGCGGTGTGGGGTGGTGAATCTTTCGTTGGCTGTTTTCTGTGAATGTGTAAAAGCGTAAAAATGTGAATCTGTAAAAGTGAAGTGGAGGATTTATGGATTTATGCATTGTGCGTGTTTTGGGGTCACGTTGGGTTTTTGCATGGATGGGGTGAGATAAATGGGGAGAGAACGAGCTTGTGAATCGAGGAGGGAAGCTGGAATGAAGAGTGCTGTAAGTTGTAAGTGTGTGATGGGAGAGAAAAAGGAGTGCGTGGAATGGGAGAGTGCCTATGGACAAGGGGGAGGGTGTGGATAAGAGGCGGGGTAGTGCAAAGGGATGCGTGAAGGGATGGTGTGAGGGTGATAGAAGAGGGAGGTGAGGATTTTATTAAAGGGTGTTGTGGTTTTGAAAGGGGGTGAGAATGGAGAAAATGCCCTGGAAAGTCTGGTGACGAGGGAAGTTAAAGGGGATGAGAGCAGGGCTCGAAAAAATAACTGGGAAAGGGAGCCGTGGTGGGGAAATGAAAAAAACTTCCTCACCCCCATTTATTTTTAAAGGGGAGTGAGGGGCTTATCAAGAAGAAAAAAGTTAGTTTCTTTTCATAATTTTCCAAGTTTTTCCATCAGACATATACATAATCTTTTGACCTGTGGTTATCTTTTGTGTGCCGTGAGTGGTGTGAAGCGTAGAACTAGAAGCCGCTAGATGATCTATAAAGATTGATTTCCACTTAAATGAAGCAGGAGATGGAAAAGAGATATTGGGTGCCCAAGAACGATCTTTTGAACGAATAACGACAAGCTCTTTTTGTTTCAAGATGTTAGAAATTGTTTCTGCAGACAGATCTTTCCCATTGGAAATGGGGACTTCTGGTTTAGCTGTAGGCGAGGCTAAACCTCCAAAGTCGCTTATACTTGTCATACAAAAAGTGAACGTACATGATGTTTGGATGAGGTCAGAATCTCGACACTTTCCTTGATTAGAAACTTTCAGAGTCCCTTCGTGTAGCTTGTTTTGTTTTAAGCCATTAGGATCAAAAAAAATCGAACTTTGCGGACTTAAATCATAACAGGAGGAAAGATGTCTCTTCCAACGAGAATGGTCTTCAACAAAACTTGAAGATTTACGGAGTTTGCCAAATGTATTTGGTACTTCTATGGTCCCAATATTCACTTTTTTACCCGTTGTAAAATCGACTACTTTCGCTGTAACTAGATTCTCATTTTTTTCAACATATAATCGATATCTGCGTCCCATCTCCCATGGAAACTTGATTTCACATCGTACTCCTGAACCTTCCTGAGTAAAATGCTTACATGTATTACCCTTCCATCCCGTTGCATTCCAGATAGAAAAATGAATGGTACGGCCGCTCCTGTTGAAAAAACCAATTTGTCCACTTTTTCCGTTTTGGAATTCAAATTTATTTCCCCAGAAATAGATGGAGTTAGGCCCACCATCGTAATTTACTTGCTGGGTGAACACAAATAGATCAAATAATGCATTTTCAGGCCATTCATGCTCTATTGTAATAACTTTGCCGGCAAAGATGGCATAGCTTGGTTTACTTATTAGAAGGAATAAAAGTATTAAAATAACCTTTTTTACAGTATGGTACATACTCAAATCCTCTATCTTAATAAAAATAGTGTAACTTTATAAGTATTAAAACATATATTTAATGATTTGTTAAGTAAAAATATAGAAATACTTTAATGTTTACTCTAAACTATATACTGTAAAGACTGCTTTGTTTGAAATGTTTTTGCATGCTCCTTTTTTGCTGTTCAAATTTAAGTTTTAATGGTGGAGTTTGTGGGTGAGAGTTTAAAAAGGGGAGTGATGATGTGGGGTATAAGAAAAGTTGCGGTTTTTATTTAAAATGATAGCGTATTTTTTTTCTCCCTCTTGCTATGAGGCTTGTAGAAACCCATATTCTTTTTAGCACTACGGTTCTTCTTCATGCTGCTTTTTCCGCGGTGTTTTTTAGAGGCTGGATAATCCTTTCTGGATGTTTCTTTTGTGGAATATTGGAGAGGTTAAAGTGTGGTGATGGCTTGAGGTTTAAGGAAAAAAAATGAACTTGGAAAAATATAGCGAACGCGTACAGGGTTTTTTACAATCAGCACAAAATAGCGCTCTTGCTTCTGATCATCAGCAGTTTATGCCGGAGCATTTCCTGAAAGTGTTGTTAGACGATTCTCAAGGATTGGCTGCATCGCTTATCCAAAACGCTGGTGGTGATCTTACTCTTATTCAAAAGGCGCTAAAAGAAGCACTTGATGCTTTGCCTAAAGTGCAAGGGGGAAATGGACAGCTCTATCTTTCGCAGCCATTGGCAAAAGTTTTCGCGCTGGCTGAGGATATTGCGAAAAAAGCCGGTGATCAGTTTGTGACCGTGGAGCGCATGTTGCAAGCGCTGATCATGGAAAAGACCGCAAAAACAGCCGATATTTTAACAAGTGGAGGATTGACCCCGCAAGCGCTTAATCGGGCAATTAATGCGCTGCGGAAAGGAAAAACAGCAACAAGCCCCCATGCTGAAGGACAATATGATGCCTTGCAAAAATATGCCCGTGATCTCACAAAAGATGCCCGTGAAGGAAAACTCGACCCTGTTATTGGACGAGAAGAAGAAATTCGACGCACTATTCAGGTGCTCTCACGGCGGACGAAAAATAATCCCGTGTTGATTGGTGAGCCTGGGGTGGGGAAAACAGCTATTGTGGAAGGGTTAGCTCTGCGCATTATCAATGGCGATGTCCCTGAAACTTTGCGGGATAAACAACTCTATGCGCTCGATATGGGCGCGCTTATTGCAGGCGCAAAATATCGTGGAGAATTCGAAGAACGTCTCAAAGCAGTGCTGGCAGAGGTGCAAGCCGAAAATGGACAAATTATCCTCTTTATTGATGAATTGCACAATCTTGTTGGAGCAGGAAAATCTGATGGTCCTATGGATGCGTCTAACTTGTTAAAGCCTGCTCTTGCACGCGGAGAACTCCATTGTGTGGGCGCTACTACGCTCGATGAATATCGAAAATATGTTGAAAAAGATGCTGCTCTTGCACGCCGCTTTCAGCCTGTCTTTGTACCTGAACCCTCTTTGGAAGATACTATTTCTATCTTGCGCGGTATTAAGGAAAAATATGAACAACATCACAAAGTGCGCTTGGCTGATAGTGCTTTAATTGCGGCCGCGCGTTTGTCTAACCGCTATATTACGGATCGCTTCTTGCCGGATAAAGCTATTGATCTTATCGATGAAGCGGCGGCGCGGTTGCGCATGCAGGTCGATTCAAAGCCGGAAGAACTCGATGCTGTTGATCGGCGTATTTTACAGTTGAAGATCGAACGGGAAGCTTTGAAAACAGATGTCGAGCCAACAGCAAAAGAACGGTTGAAAAATGTGCAGGAAGAACTCAAAACATTGGAACAACAGTCCGCTGAGATGACAAGTGCTTGGCAGGCTGAGAAACAAAAATTAGGGCATGCTGCTGATTTGAAAAAACAACTCGAAGAAGCTCGTAATGCTTTGGCTATTGCACAACGTGATGGTCAATTCCAACGCGCTGGAGAGCTGGCTTATAGTGTTATCCCTGAACTCGAAAAACAATTGACTTTAGCTGAAAATGATGACCAACAAAATCATCTCGTCGAAGAAACGGTGACGGCTGAACATGTAGCACGCATCGTTTCACGCTGGACCGGTATTCCTGTTGATCGAATGCTGGAGGCAGAACGGGAGGCGCTGTTGCGGATGGAAGATGAAATTAGCAAACGTGTGATTGGGCAGGGAGAGGCTGTTCAAGCCGTCGCGCGCGCTGTACGGCGTGCGCGCGCAGGGTTGCAAGATCCTAATCGTCCACTTGGCTCTTTCATGTTTTTGGGTCCTACCGGTGTGGGAAAAACCGAATTAACCAAAGCACTTGCCGCTTTTCTTTTCCAAGACTCCAATGCCATGTTGCGTATTGATATGTCGGAATATATGGAAAAGCATGCTGGGGCGCGGCTGATTGGGGCACCTCCTGGATATGTTGGATATGAAGAAGGGGGCGTGCTGACAGAGGCCGTACGTAGAAGACCTTATCAGGTCATTCTGTTTGACGAAATTGAAAAAGCACACCCTGATATTTTTAATCTCTTGTTGCAAGTGTTGGATGAGGGACGCTTGACGGATAGTCAAGGACGTACCGTTGACTTTCGAAATACCTTGCTGATTATGACTTCTAATCTTGGTGCTGAGTTTTTAACTGCTTTGCCTGAAGGGCAAACAACCGATCAGGCAAAAAATGATGTTATGAATGTCGTCAAAGCCGCTTTCCGTCCTGAATTTTTAAACCGTATTGATGAGATTATTCTCTTTCAAAGGCTGCAACGTCACGATATGGAAGCTATCGTCGATATTCAGATAGAACATTTGCAAAATCTACTCAATGAACGCAAAATAACTTTGCAAATCGAGCCAGAGGTGAGAAAATTTCTTGCCGATAAGGGCTATGATCCGCTCTATGGTGCTCGTCCGCTTAAACGGATTATTCAAAAAGAAATTCAAGATCCTCTCGCAGAGAAAATCTTGTTTGGAGAAATTCACGACGAGACAACGGTGAAAATTACAAAACAAGGAGATCGGTTGGAATTTTTGCCTGAAGATTAAGTTTGGAGAAATTCATGGTATAAAGGGCGGTGATAATCTTATTGTGCAATAAAACACCGCGCTTTGAGGCGTGCTGATTTAGAAAAATTCACGGTGAGACAGCGGTGTTTTATTGCAAAGCAAAGGGAGTAGCCGGTGTTTTTGCATATTAAATGAGCGTTCTCGAATATCGTAGGATTCTTTTCCTTCTGTTTGTCGTGAAAACTATTTTCTTGCAATGTTATAAGTGAAGTCACAAGCAGGATTGCTTTGTTGCTTTATTGCTTTGTGTGTAGAAGCGTTAAAGAAAAATGCCGTTTATCAACCGTAAAACATTGCTTTTTGAGGGGGCTGATCTGTGGCATGGGAATTTTAGACGAAGATATTTTGACGATGGATTGGAGTTTTGCTGTTTAAGAAAAAGGTGGAGGATGCGTAAAATGCACTGCTCTCTCATTTTTTCGGTGATGTGCGTTTTTCTGCTTTAAAATTTTGCTAAAAGTTTTTTTTAACTGTTTGATTGATTGCACTCTTGTCGGTGGCTCGTAGATGAGGGAGCATGATTATCTGCACAATCAAGTTTGCTCCTTTGCAGTTTTTTAATCAAGATAAAGACTTAAAAAAAGCTCCCTAACCTGTTTTGGTTAAAATTTTCGCTATTCGTGTTACAAAGACAAGTTTAAGTGGAGGTGTATATTAAAAATATCATCTATATCTTAATTTAGTTTACTTTACTTATTTACCAATAAACTATAATATGGTAAATATTAAGTAAAATAAAAAGATAATGAACTTTTTTCAAGGATTTTAATAAAAACTGTATTGGAATTTATTGATAAAAAGGATCATTTGAAATTTAAGCGGGGTAAAATTTAAATGGGGGGCATAATCTTATGAAATTAGCCACAAACAAGGAAATAATTAACAGCTGGTTTGCAGAGGATGTTAAGAGTTATAATCGGCGTATTCCAGAAGGCTTAAAGGATTTCTACGAGTATAGGAAAGATTCGTTAATAAGTGATGATAAGCTTCAACAGGAAATTTTGGGGCCTTTAATACAGCGTATATCGTTAACACCGGATGATTCCAATCCATTAAAGATGTTTCTTGAACAAGGCATTTCTTTTAGGGAGGAGCAAGGGGCGAGAGTTTTTGATACTATTAGAGGTGAGCATTCGATATCTGTTAAAAGTGGAGAAAGCGTTGATCCATTTAAAGTGAATGATCCAGAAATTGACGCATCATCTATACCGGACAAACGAGAAAATACCCATACATTTACGATGACGTGTGATCGAAGAGAGCGTGCTTTTAGAGAAGAGTGTGGGCTGGACAATCTTTTAGAAGAGATTAGATCGTCTGTCCGAGAGCAGGATAATGTTGAGAGTTACAATTGGTTAGAAAAGCTTATTGATCGTGCATTAAACAGTGAAGTTGCACCTTTACAAGAAACACAAGAAATCTACATTCCAGACATTCGTAATCTTCGTTTAGATGAAAAATCATATGAGCTCGCTATAAAAATCATTCGACAAGCAGTCGGATGTCTTGGGATTCGCTCACGTTTGTACAATGCTTGTTATTTTCAAAAAGCTTATTCTTTGCGTGATCTTGTATTCATTTTTGTCAGCAATGCTCAATTTGATATAAATGCTCTAGTTCTTAACGAAGTCATGAATATATCGACAGTTTGTGACGCTAAAAATAACCTTTTAAAAGTAAAAGATTTTGGTGAGAAAAATAGCGATGTTATTGGTCTTGCTATGTCAAAAAAAGCGATATCTATCGATGACTTAAAAATAAAAAGGTATAGCGAGTTTGATCCAAACAATTTGCGCACGAATATCTTTTTTCATATTTCGCAATCGTCATTATTTCGTCCGTTTGAAACAATGATTGTTTTTAAAGCAGGGACTGATGATCAGATTGAAAAAACAATAAAAAGGTACGAAGACGCCAATGACATGAAGTTAAAAGAAGAAGCAGAGAAAGAAGCTTTAAAAAGAGTAGCTTTAAAAAGAGTGAAAGTGCTATAAAAAAGATTAATTGAGGCATTCAAAAGTCATTGGAAAATTATAAGTGACAACAAAAATGCAGCTGATTATCCTATTTGCCGTAAAACACTGCTCTCTGAAGGGGTGTGGTGTCTTGATCTGAATTTGATTTAAGGATGTTTTGTTGTTTGATATATTAACAAATAACGTTGATCGTTGTGCTTTTGCCTAATCAGAAATTAGCCACAAGATTGCTTTTTGTTTTTTCGGCTGGAGCTCTCTAAAGTTTCTCAAAAGGGCGTGTTCTTTTTCGCTATAGATTTCTTGATTGTGGTGTAAGAGGGTTTCTTTTGTTGAGAGATCTTCTTTTGTGGCAATGTCTGCATAAAAAAAGTTCATAGGAACTTCTAGTTTTTGAGCGATTTCCAGTAAACATTTGGCACTTACACGGTTTAAGCCTTTTTCGTATTTTTGGATTTGTTGGAAACTGACACCTAAATGGCTTCCTAATTCTTTTTGGGAAAGTCCTATTGAAATGCGTCTGTGACGGATTCTTTTGCCTATCAAAATGTCGATAAAATGTGGATTTTTAGTTGGCACTTCAAGCCCCCCTCCGGTTGCGAGCGCCCTCGCATTGGTATTCCGGGAGTTAAAGGTACTGAATCCGAGTCAGCTTTTTGCTTTTAGTGCTGAGAAGCACCTGGACATAGCAAAAACTCCCGGAATTCCGGGATACCCGCAAAGCGGGTTCATTTTTACGCTCGGATTTAGGACCTTTAATCCCTCTTGATCGGTGCGTAGACGATCAAAATTACACTTTAAGTGATAAAGTAATTTCAGAAGATTGGCAAGAAAAATCAAGAATTTTCTA
>NZ_JBHIRD010000007.1:26241-39312 GCF_042196905.1 Bartonella sp. AA89HNZF | reverse complement strand
TTGCCTATCAAAATGTCGATAAAATGTGGATTTTTAGTTGGCACTTCAAGCCCCCCTCCGGTTGCGAGCGCCCTCGCTTTGGTATTCCGGGAGTTAAAAACACTGACTTGACTCAGCTTTTTGCTTTTAGTGCCAAAGCACCTGGACATAGCAAAATCTCCCGGAATCCCGGGATACCCGCAAAGCGGGATAAATTTATGTGTCAAGTCTTCGGGTTTTTAATCCCTATTGATCGTTGCGTAGACGACCAAAATTACACTTTAAGTGATAAAGTAATTTCAGAAGATTGGCAAGAAAAATCAAGAACTTTCTATTCTATTATGCCGTAAAACATTGCTCTTTTAGGGGGGAGTGAAGAGCTAGAATATTTGAGGGCAGGGCTTGATTTGTTGAGCTTTATGAAGTGTTGTCGTTTGAGGGGGGCGACTGAAGATTGTAAGGGGGTACTAGGCAAAAAGCTGCGTTCATTTATAGACTGTTGTTTATAGAGCGGTACGGGGTGGTGAACTTTTCGTTGGCTTTGTTCTGTAAAGATGTAAAAGCGTAAAAATGTGAATCTGTAAAAGTGAAACGAAGGACTTATGGATTTATATATTGTGCGTGTTTTTGGTCACTTTGGGCTTTTGGGGGCGTGGAATGTGGTGCGAGAATTGGGGGGACGTGTTTTCGTGAATGGAAGTTTAGAGGAAGAGTGCTGTTAAGTTGTTAAGTGTGTGATGGGAGAGAAAAAGGGGGAATGGAGGATGAAGAGAGTGCGCATGGATAGGAGGAGAGTATGGGTAAGGCGGGTGTTGCAAAGAGATGCGTGAAGGATGGCGGTTTTTAAGGAGATAGGGCTTGATTTGTCGAGCCTGATGACGTGCTGTCGTTTGAGAAGTGGTTGGGTGTAAGCTTTATTTTGTGGGGAAAGTTGCTTTTTATTGTGGGATTGTAGACTAGTGCTGGTTGGGAATTTTCATTCTTTGAGACGTGGGGTGGAGGTCAATGTAATAATATGGAAGATTGTGATCTCATAATTTTTACATTCTTTCTTTTTTTAAAGATATTACTTGATATTAGAGTAAATGCTTATATCAAGAGGAGTATTTCTTTAAAAATTTTCACTTAACTTATTAAGCGATTTATTAGAATAAAAGACTCTTCTGAAGTTCATATCACCAATTGTAGCGAAGGAAGTGTAACTTTAAGTGTAGCAAAGTTTAACATCGGATGGTTGATATGAATTTGTTTTTAAAAAAGAGTCCATTAGCTCTTTTTTGCTCTCTCTTTATTTCCAAAGTTGGTGATTATGCTTATGAAGTTGTTTTTATTTTACTGGTCTTAGAATTAACAGATAACACCTTTTTTACAGGTCTTGTGTATTTTTTTCGATTTATCCCTTTTCTCTTTTTTGGCCCTATAGGAGGTTGGTTAGCGGATAATTTTTCTTTGAAGAAAAATATGATCTTAAGTGAAGTTGTGAGATTATTAGCTTCATTGTTTGTTTTTATAACTTATATAACAGGTACGGCACATATCATTGTTCTTATTTTTGCAGCAATATGTACAACGATAGGAAGAAGTATTTTCCAACCAAGTTTTCAAGCTGCTATTCCCAGAATGTTTTCAATAAAAGATCTTACAAAGGCCAATAGCATTGCTCAAATTATCATGGAAACGGCAGCCGTCATTGGCCCTTTGGTTTGTTCCATACTGCTTTTTTTAGCAAATAAATCGGCAGTACTCATTTTTGATTTTTTTACCTATTTTATATCTATTATCGTGTTATTTAATCTCATGAATTTAAATTCAAGCGAGAATAAATCATTCAATTTTATAAAAATTTATCGAGAAACAGCTTCATATCTTAAATATATTTCTACAGAAAATAATAATTTATTTATTACGCTCGTTGGTTCGTCGTTTGCTATTCTCTTTACGGGTGCTATTTTAAGATTTTTAATTCCAGCTTTTGTTCTTTTTGTGGGGGGAGAGGAAAGCTTTGTGAGTTATATTTTTTCTCTCATGGCTGTTGGAACTATTGTTGGTGGTTTGTTATATAGTAAAATTATATTAAATATTACTTCGTTGAAGCTCATGATATTTTGGCTTCTTTATGGGGTTATTCTGTTTGTTATGCCCTTAGCTGCGGAAATTTATTTAAAATTCCTTCTCGTGTTAGCATTTGTTCTAGGATTTATTGGTGCCTTTGTGGATATTGGTTTAGTCTCAGCTATTCAATTATATTCTCGTCGTGAAGATTTTGGTAAGAGCTTTGGAACCTTTTCAACTTTAGCGAACTCTGCCGAAGCAATGTCTGGCTTTATTGCTGGACTTTTGGCACTCGTAGGATTGTTAAGCTCTTTTTTAGCTATGTCCGCATTAATTATTTCCACCGGAATTATTGGCGTTGTAAAAATTAAGAAAAATAAAGAGTTAACACCCCTTAACACGACGGTCGATGATGACCATTGATATATTTGATATCTCCATGCCGTTTCTTTTTTCTAAAGACGGTTCGCTCATTATCTTATTCATGAGGTAAAAACACAGCTCTTTGAAGGGGGTGATCTGAAACAAATGAGTGGTCAGTGGTGGAAACTTGCGAGGCAAGCATTTGAATTCTTTACAGACCGTTGTTTATAGAGTGGTGCGGGGTGGTGAACCTTTCCTTGGCTTTGTTCTGTAAATGTGGAGAAGCGTAAAAATGTGAATCTGTAAAAGTGAAGCGAAGGATTTATGGATTTATATATTGTGCGTGTTTTTGGTTACTTTGAGCTTTTGGGGGCGTGGAATGTGGTGCGAGGATTGGGGGGAAGTGGCTTCGTGAATGGAGGGGAAATGAAGGGTGCTGTGCGTTGGTTTATGTAATGCAACACACTATGAAAGTAAGTATACATATACTATATGTATACTACATGCTTTACATGTGTTTTTTTGTACTTTTAACATATATATTTTGTGTCTTAAACATTAAGCTTTGAGTACTATGAGAGATGGTGGTCGTTTTTTTAACAAGCGAGAAAGTGATTAACTAATGCTTGATAGTAAAGCAGTATGTTGTTAAGGCTATTCTTTGAAAGGAGGCTCTTATTTCTGGTGTAGGAGCTTCTCAGAAGAGAATGCAATTAATAGGGGAGTTAAGATGTCAAAATATTTATTTCCGTTACCGCTTGTATTGGTGGCTGGTTGTGCATCTATCAGTAATTATTCATCAAGTTATGTCAGTCCAAATATTACGAAAGATGATGTAAAATTAATTGCTAACGATTTTGTTCGTAATCTTAAAAAACCTTTACCGCCCGCTACAACAACACTTATTGTGAAAAAAAATAAAACAGAAGACAACTTTACTCCTGTATTTATTGATCTCTTGCGACGGAATGGATATAACGTAATCTATACAGATCAACCAAACAAACAGCAAAATGGTGTAATCTTGACTTATCAAATAACGCCAATAAAGACAGGTATCATGTCTATGGTTTCTTATGATGAGGTTGGAGTAACGCGTTATTATATCCGCACTTATAATCGATGAAACCCCTTTACCGGTTTGTCTCAAAAAAGTAGATAATGAAGAAATGTGTTTCAGGGGAAGTGTTGGGATTGAATTAATCAATAAAAATTTGCAGATATGAAAATTACATATTCAGATGACAGTTATTCGTCGTCTCGTTTACAATTTCAGTGTTGTAACGAAGAAAGATGTCGTTTTATCTGTTTGCAATCCTTCATGTTCTATCTCAGTTATATAGCGCTTTTATCGTTTCTGTCTTATAGAAAATTACTTTCTGTTCTACGGCTCTATATGCCAATCTAATAGTGAGATCTAAACAATCAAATTCATATGAACTCTTTACAGAAATCTGTTGTTTGAGATTGTTGGAAAGGTGTTTTGTTTTTATCAAATTGTCGCGTGGTGGTTTGGGAGTTTCCTTTGGCTGCGTTCTGTAAAGATGTAAAAGCGTAAAAATGTGAATCTGTAAAATGAAGCGGAGGATTTGTGAGAGCTTTTATCATGGCATGGAATGTGGTGCGAGGATTGGAGGATGTATTTGTGAATGGAGCGGGGAACGCTGGGATGAAGAGTGCTGTTAAGTTGTGAGTGTGTGATGGGAGAGAAAAAGGGGGAATGGAGGATGAAGAGAGTGTGCGCATGGATAGGGGGGAGAGTGTGGGTAAGGCGTTGGTGCAAAGAGATGCGTGAAGGATGGCGATTTTTAAGGAGATAGGGCTTGATTTGTTGAGCCTGATGAAGTGTTGTCGTTTGAGGGGGGCGTCTGAAGACTGTAAGGGGTACTAGGCAAAAAGCTGGGTTGGTTTATAGACTATTGTTTATAGAGTGGTACGGGGTGGTGAACCTTTCCTTGGCTGCGTTTTGTAAATGTGGAGAAGCGTAAAAATGTTAATCTGTAAAATGAAGCGGAGGATTTGTGCTTTGTGAGAGCTTTTATTATGGCATGGAATGTGGTGCGAGGATTGGGGGATGTATTTGTGAATGGAGCGGGGAACGCTGGGATGAAGAGTGTTGTTGAAGTGCGTTTTCTGGAGAAGAGTGTGTGGGGAATGGCTGTGAACAGATTGCAGAGCTGATGTGTAAAGAGATGTGAAGAGAAAAATCTCGTGGTGGGCGTTTATATTCTATGGGGAGCTTAACAATTATAGTTGCATCTATATTTGTATGGGGATATCCGTGAAATGGGTGTGAGAAGCATTGAGAGGTGTTTTTTTTAATAAGTGGGTGAATGAGCAATACAATGAAAGCCTATTTAGAGGGGAAATCCTATTTAGAGGGGAAGCCCATTTAGAGGGATGCCTATTTAGAGGAATGCCTATTTAGAGGGATGCCTATTTAGGAAAAATCCTATTTTAGCTCTTGTTGTTTTAGACATTGTGTTTTGTATGAGGGGCATTTTGCAGGAAAGGTGTTTTGAGGGATGTGGCTCCCCTTAAAGAAAAACACAAAAATATCAAAAGAAAAATATAAAAACTTGACAAGGTAAATGTAAAAAGGTATCATAATGATACAATCGGAATTGTGCGTTTAAATCAGATGAGATCTTTTGATAAGATTCTGTGAGAGGGGTGGGGATGTTTTTCCAAGGTTTTGGTGTTTGTTATCCTATTTTGAAGTTTGATCCTATGATGTCGTAAACCGGTGCCGTAAACCGTTTTTTGAGATGTGGTGGTATCAGGCGGCAAGGCTTTAGGCAGAGGGGGATATTGGCAACGGATGTCGATTGATGGGCTTTTACTTAATCAGAAATCAACCACAAGATTGCTTTTTGTTTTTTCGCTTCGAGTTCTCTAAAGTTTTTTAAAAGGGCGTGTTCTTTTTCGCTGGTGGTATCTTGATCGTGGTGTAAGGCATGTTCTTTTGTGGGAATATCTGCTGTTATCGCAATATCGGCATAAAAAAAGGTAATGGGAACTTTTAAGATATTGGCAATTTCTTGTAAACGTCCTGCGCTTACACGATTTAAACCTTTTTCATATTTCTGGATTTGTTGAAAACTGACACCTAAATAGCTTCCTAATTCCTTTTGAGAAAGTCCCATTGAAATGCGTCTGTGACGGATTCTTTTACCTATTGAAATGTCATTAAAATGTGAATTTTTAGTTTGCACTTCAAGCTCCCCTCCGGTTGCGAGCGCCCTCGCATGAGTATTCCGGGAGTTTGAAAGCACTGAGCTCAGCCAGCCTTTTGCTTTTAGTGCTGACAAGCACTTGGACATAGCAAAAGCTCCCGGAATTCCGGGATACCCGCAAAGCGGGATAAATTTATGTACTGAGCGTTCGGGCTTTCAAATCCCTATTTGACCGTTGCGTGGACGATCAAAAACACAGATCAATTCATAAGGCAATTTCAGAAGATTGGCAAGAAAAATCAAAATAATTTCAAAGACTATAAGATTGGGTACTTTTTAAAAAAGTGCGAAATCTGGATTTTTAGTTTGCACTTCAAGCTCCCCTCCAGTTGCGAGCGCCCTCGCATGAGTATTCCGGGAGGTTGAAAGCACTGAACTCAAATCAGCTTTTTGCTTTTAGTGCTGACAAGCACTTGGACATAGCAAAAACTCCCGGAACTCCGGGATACCCACAAAGTGGGGTAAATTAACGTTTGAGTTTTCGGGCTTCAACTCCCTATTGATCGCTGCGTAGACGATCAAGGCACCTTTTGAGTGATAAAGTAATTTCAAGGGATTGGCAAGAACAATTAAAAGATTTGGAAAATGAGAGCATTTTTTTGTATCTTAAAAATTATCTCATTATATTCTTATGCCTTATGCCTTATGCCTTATGCCTTATGCCTTATGCCTTATGCCTTATGCTGTAAAATATTGTCATTTGAGGTAGGGTGAGATGGAGGCATTAGAGGCAAGGATATGCCGTCGAGGGACCTTCAAGCATATCAATAATTCGGGTATATCAATAAGGTGCTTTTTGTGAAAAAGTGTGGGGAATATTTGGGGGTAGGGCTTATCTATCCGTGTCTGGTGAAACAGCATTCTTTGAGGGGTGGTGAGAGGTGGTTGCCCAAATGCAATATACGCGATAAAAGTTGAATTGTTTACAAACTCTTGTTTATCGAGTGGTGGGTTAGTTTGGAAATTTCGTTTGGCTGCTTTCTGTAAAGATGGAAAAGCGTAAAAACGTGAATCTGTAAAAGTGAAGTGAAGAATTTATGCATTGTATGCTTTTGTCTTGACATGGAATGTGGTCGGAGAACTAGGGGACGCATTTGTGAATGGAGCGGGGAAAGCTGGGATGAAGAGGGGTATAAATCGCGTTGACTGGAGAAAAGTGTGTGAGGGAATATTTTAGGGCAGGGCTTATCTGTCTTGTCTGATAAAATTGCCTTCTTTGAAGTGTTGTGATCTGAAGCTTATATTTTAAGGGTGTTGGATATATTGGTGAGGGATGTTGATGGGTGTGCTTTTGTCTAATCAGAAATTAACCACAAAATTGCTTTTTGTTTTTTCGCTTCGAGTTCTCTAAAGTTTTTTAAAAGGGCGTGTTCTTTTTCGCTGGTGGTATCTTGATCGTGGTGTAAGGCATGTTCTTTTGTGGGAATATCTGCTGTTAAAAGGTCCGCATAAAAAAAGTTCATAGGAACCTCTAGTTTTTTAGCAATTTCGAGCAAACACCCCGCGCTTACACGGTTTAAGCCTTTTTCGTATTTTTGGATTTGTTGGAAACTGACACCTAAATAGCTTCCTAATTCCTTTTGAGAAAGTCCCATTGAAATTCTTCTATGACGGATCTTTTTACCTATTGAAATGTCGTTGAAATGTGAATTTTTAGTTTGCACTTCAAGCTCCCCTCCGGTTGCGAGCGCCCTCGCATTGGTATTCCGGGAGTAGTAAAGTACTGAGCTCTAGTCAGCATTTTTGCTTTTAGTGCTTATCACACCTGGACATAGCAAAAACTCCCGGAATCCCGGGACACCCACAAAGTGGGTTCATTCTTACGCTAGAGCTTAGGGCTTTACTATCCCTTATTGATCGTTGCGTGGACGATCAATATATCCTTTGAGTGATAAAGTAATTTCAAGGGATTGGCAAGAACAATTAAAATGTTTGCTATACGGTTATAGTGTAAAATAGGGATGTTTGGGGGGGTAATCTGATGTTAGTAGGGGAATTTATTGGGGAAGAGGTTGGATGATAGTTTAAAACCGGTGCGGGGTGGAAGCTTTATTCAGCAGAGGAAAATTTGCTTTTTGAAGTCGAATTGTAGATCAGAGCTTATCTGGCGTGTTTGATGAAACACCATTCTTTGAAGTGTGGGATAGCCATATGAAATAATCAGCAGGGGAATCCGTTAGAGTGAGAAGCTGAGTTGTTGACAAATCCGTGTTTACAGAGCTGCGTGGGGTGGTGATGTGGGCGTTTCGTTTGGCTTTTTTCTGTAATGATGTAAAAGCGTAAAAATGTGAATCTGTAAAATTATGCGGAGGATTTGGGCTTTATGTGGGTTCTTGTCTTTTAGGGTGTGGTCTCATTTTTTATTGTTGATGGCTTGTTAAATTTTGTTGCTGATTTTCATGTCATTTTTTGTGTTTGAAGTATTGGTTTTTCTTTAGTTGGAAGGAACATGATGATGGTAGATGAACATTGTCTTCCCTTACGTCGAAAAGGGCGGAAAAAAACAACTTTGAATAAAACAACAAAGCGATTTAATGAAGCTCTTTTGACAGCCGCTGAGCAGGCTGGATATCACTATGGTGAGGATGGGCTGGTGTCTTATCTTCAATATCATGCGTTGAATAATCCTGTTCCTTTTTTTTCGCTGCTGGCAAAAGTCTTGCCTCTTCAGGTTACGGGAGAAGCAGGGGGAGATGTTAAAACAGTTTCGCGTATTGAGATTGTGCCAGTGAAGCCCAAAAATACTGAACCGAAGAAGATTGATCCTTTGGTTACTGAGGCTTGAAGTTACGAGAAAATATTGGGTTTTGGCACATGATGTTTAAGGGATATTGTCTTTGAACGGGGATGCTAGATGTTTGTCTGAAAGCTTATGATTGAAATTGCGGTGAGGGGCGTGTGCTTTAGGCGTGTGAGCTGTGAAGTTGTTGGGCTTTGGTGGGGGATGCATGAGGACGTGGACTGGAGGAGACTTCGGTGCATATGGTGTTTTTTGGGGGTACATGGCGTCTGGGGTGGTCTGTGTGAAGCGGCGAGGGCAAGATGCTTTTATGGCGATGCGTGAGGGGCGCGATACCTGAAAGATGTTGGGGAGTGCTTGATGATATTTGCTGTTTTGGACCTCTGGTGAAGGTTTGGTTTTTTTCTCGTTATTGAAGGTGTGGAGATATCAAAAACAGTTTCGCGTATTGAGATTGTACCAGTGAATGCAAAAAATAGTGAACCGGAGAAGCATGATACCTCGATAACTGAGGCTTGTGATATTGAAAAATGTTAGGCTGAGGTGGGTGATGTGGGGTGATGTCTTGCAAGGGGGCTGCTTTGGTGATTGCCTATCTTGAGGGGATTGAAGCGGAGGCTATCGTGTTTGTGGGCGCTCGTGATATTGGGAAGGGGCTTTGGTGAATGATGCCGTAAGGGCCCCCGTGTGCTGGAGGGAATTTGGTGCAGGGTATTTGTGTGGTGGATATGGAACAGTGTTTTGATGGGGGAGGGGCATGAAACTTGAGAGAAGTGTTATGTTTGCGGGATGCATGTGTTTTGGTGGGGGTATCTTGGGGGATAAAGTGTGAGGATTGGTGATGCTTGAGAGGCATGATATTGGAGGATGTTGGGCTTTGGATATGCCTGAGAGCCATGTGCTGAGGCTATGATTTGGTTGGGGGGATACCTTGCTTGTGGTTGGGGGATGACAGGCGCGGTGTTTGAGGGGGTGGGGCTTTTGTGCCTTGGGGGCTTGGGGCGCATAGGTGGGGTCAAGGGGATCTCATGTAAAAAAGTGAAATTTATTGAATATTAGGATGAAGAAAAGATAAAGCGCTGCTTTTGAGAAGGGCGTTTTTCGTTCAATTGCTCTTTTCATTCAATTGCTCTGGGATATTAAACTTGGGATAAGCAAAAGGGTGCAGCGCAATTATTGCTAAAGTATGAAAATTTATAATGACAACTGTTCAGAAAATTTCTCAAAAAATTGAGCAGAAAACGGCTCAAGTGGCTCTTATTCCAAAGCTTATTCCTGTCTTTACTGGAAATGCCGATGTGCGAGCCGCTTGGGGAGGACGGGGCTCTGGAAAAACACGTTCTTTTGCTTTGATGTCGGCTGTGGTGGGATATCGCCATGGAATGGCTGGAGAACGCGGGATTATTCTTTGTGCACGGCAATTTCAAAATTCTCTTAATGAAAGTTCTTTGGAGGAAATTAAACGCGCTATCGAGTCTTATCCTTTTTTACAAGACTATTATGAAATCGGCGATAAATATATTAAGTCAAAAGATGGACGGATTGTCTATGTGTTTGCTGGGCTTGATCGCAATATCGCAAGTATTAAATCAATGGGACGCGTTTTCCTTTGTTGGGTCGATGAAGCCGAGCCCGTGACAGAAACTGCTTGGCAAACACTTATTCCAACTTTGCGCGAAGAAGGAAAAGATTGGAATGCAGAATTATGGGTCACATGGAACCCATGCCATGAAAATGCAGCCGTGGAAAAACGTTTCCGAAATGTCGATAATCCTCATATCAAAGGGGTGGAAATCAATTGGCGTGATAATCCGCAATTTCCTGAAAAACTCAATCGTGATCGAATGGACGATTTGCAGCAAAGACCAGAGCAGTATAACCATATTTGGGAAGGCGAATATCTCCAAGCTGTGCAAGGGGCTTATTATCAGAAATGTCTGCTCGAAGCCGAAATGGAAGGGCGGATTACCACTGTTCCACGGGATCCTTTGATGCAGGTGAGAATCTTTTGGGATATCGGGGGAACAGGAGCAAAGGCCGATGCTACCGCATTGTGGGTGGCGCAGTTTGTTGGAAGGGAAATCCGAGTGCTCGATTATTATGAAGCCCAAGGACAACCTCTCTCAGAGCATGTGGGGTGGGTCTTTCAAAAGGGATATGATAAGGCTCTTATGGTCTTGCCTCATGATGGCGCAACAAAAGATCGTGTCTATAATGTGAGTTTTGAAAGTGCCCTTCAACAAGCTGGTTTTCAAACCAAAATAATTCCTAATCAAGGAACAGGCGCTGTTAAAATGCGTATCGAAGCCGTACGGCGGTTGTTTCCTGCACTATGGTTTAATCGTGAAACGACATGTGCGGGCAGAAAAGCGCTTGCTTGGTATCATGAAAAGCGCGACGAACAGCGCAATATTGGTCTAGGGGCTGAACATGATTGGGCTAGCCATGGGGCCGATGCCTTTGGACTGATGTGCGTGGCTTATGAACAACCAAATGCTAAAGCGCGAAAAAAACCTTATCGCTCTTCTCACCATTCTCAAACTTCATGGATGGCTTTTTAATGAATATGTCTACAAATTCTTCTTTTGATCAAATCGAAACGCTTGAAAATCAAGCTCTCTTTAAAAAACTCGTGGGTTGGTATCAGGATGATATTGATCATGTCGAAAAATGGCGAAAAAATGCCCAGGAAGATTACGATTTTTATAATGGACGGCAATGGAATGAGCAAGACCTTGCCGTCTTGCACGAACAAAACAGACCCGTGATGACTTTTAACCGTATTGCGCCTTTAATTAATGCCGTGATTGGGGCTGAGCGCAATAATAAAAGGCAAGTGCAATTTATTCCACGACAAGAAGGCGCAGCCTTTGCTAATCAGATTCTAACAGGAGCAGCCGAATGGTTTCGCGATGAAGCCGACGGGGAATACGAAGATTCCGATGCCTTTCAAGATGCAATTATTTGCGGTATGGGCTGGACAGATACACGCCTTGATTATGAACAAGATCCCCAAGGAAAACCAATCATTGCGCGGCTGGACCCTATGAAAATGGTGTGGGATGCAAGTGCTGTTAAGTCTAATCTCATTGATGCTCAACGCTTATGGTATATCGATGAAAAACCTCTTGCCGTAGCGCAGGAAATGTTTCCAAATGTTCATTGGAGTGATCTTCATGCGGATTGGGTGAAACATCAGAGCTTTTTACAGCCAACCAGCAATGGGATAACACAAAGTTATCAGTCCGAGAGGGGGTATCAAGGAGAAGAGGGGAGCGGCTATCAACGTCCTAAAATGGTGACATTGGCAGAATGTCGCTGGTTTGAACGCGAGGTGGTTTATAAAGTCCTTGAGCCGCAAAGTGGAAAATTTATCGATTATTCAGAGCAGGATTTCCAAAATTTAAGCAAAACCTTTCCTCATGTTCAAGCAACAAGGTTGAACAGAAAAATTGTCAAACGGGCATTTTTAGGTAGAAAGCTGCTTGAAGCGCCTGATAAGCCCTTGGTTCCACCCAATCAATTAGGATGGGAGTGTATTACCGGTACTTTTGATAAGTTAAACCGACAATTTTACGGAATTGTGCGCCCTACAAAAGATCCGCAACGGTGGGCAAACAAATATTTTAGTCAAGTAATGCATTTGCTCAATAGCCAATCAAAAGGTGGCATTATGGCAGAACGCGATGCTTTTGATGATGATCGACAAGCCGTCGAGAGTTGGGCTAGAGCCGATAGCATTACTTGGTTGAAAAGTGGGGCTGTCTCTGGGGGAAGAATCCAGCCTAAACCCGTGGCACAATTTCCGCAAGGATTTTTTCAATTGTTTAATGAAGCAAAGAGTGCTCTCGAACAGGTGACGGGATTGTCTTCTGAATTTGTTGGGACGCGAGCTGTCAATCAGCCTGGCATTCTTGAACAACAACGGCGACAATCGTCACTTAATCTTTTGGCTTCCTTTTTTGATGGGTTGCGTCGATATCGGCAACGACAGGGAAAAATTATTCTCTATCTTATTCAAAATTATCTCTCCGATGGGCGGTTGGTGCGTATTGCCGGGGATGAAAATGCCCAATATGTTCCACTGACACGCGAAATGGTGACAAGCTTGGAATATGATATTGTCGTGGATGATGCGCCAACAAGTCTTAATGAAAAAGAGCGTACTTTTGCACTGATCATGCAATTGCTTCCTTTGATGCAAAATTTTGCAACGCCAGAGATTATGCTCGATCTTTTACGCTATTCGCCTTTACCCGCTTCACTCATTCATAAAATCGCTATAAAGGCGCAAAACTCTTTTCAAGAAGAGCAAAATGCTTCAGCGCAGATGGGGGGTAATGTGGGAACAGAGCAGATAATGCAGATGTTGCAGACAGTAAAGGCTCAACAATAGGACGCTTTGTCATGCGCGACTTCTGATAAATTCCATCTACCAGAAATTGCTTATCGATACAATTTCCATAGCGTAATGTCGTCTTCCTTTATCTTCGAAGAGCTGTTTTATGAGACTATCCCTGTTGGGGAAAAACAGGAGAACGAGGGAGTCTTGCCGTTATGTGGGGTGAACTTGGTGGGGTATGGTGGGCGCAAAATGGGCTTATCGATTTCTATAGTGCATGGGCTTCCTTTATCTTCGAAGAGCTGTTTTATGAGACTATCCCTGTTGGGGAAAAACAGGAGAACGAGGGAGTCTTGCCG